>MGOD01000141.1:12290-19537 GCA_001795245.1 Chloroflexi bacterium RBG_16_70_13 | reverse complement strand
GTCGGTCTTCGGGAGGTGATCGTGTTCGAGACACTCGTGCTGATCGGCGTCGCGTGCATCATCGGCGCGGTCGTCGGCGGTGGACTCAAGCTGGTCAACGTCGAGCTCCCCCTCATCGACTCGCTCGCCCGGCAACTCTTGCTGGGCGTGGTCGGAATCGTGATCATCGTCGTAGCCGTCGCCACCAAGCCGGCCGGGGGCAACGGCAATGGCGGCACGGGGCCACCGGACCTGGGCGAGGCGGCACTCACGTTGTCCCGGGTCGCGGGGCCGCCTGGCATGTCCCTGACAGTTGGTGGCACCGGGTTCGCGTCCGGCGAGACCGTTGCGGTCAGGTTCCACGTCCAGGACATCGGCGAGGTGACGGCCGATGGCTCGGGGAGCTTCGCCGGCATGACGATCGTGATCCCGACGAACTGGGTGTTCGAGGGTCAGTTCCAGGTCGTAGCCACGGGCAGCTCGAGCAGCAAATCCGCCAGCCAATCGTTCGAGGTACCCCGGCCGACGCTCGAGCTCTCGCCCACGGACGGACCGGCCGGGACCCAGGTGACGGTGACCGGATCGGGCTTCGCAGTGGCTGAAGAGATCGAGGTCGAGTTCAACCTCGACCGGCTAGCCGTCGTCCAGGCCGACGGCGAGGGCCGCTTCTCCGCGACGGTGATCATCCCGGCGGACTGGCCGTTCAGCGGCGAGTTCGACGTCCGAGCCACCGGCGAAACGAGTCGTCGAACGAAGAACGCGCCATTCGACGTCCAGTAGAAAGCCGACGCGACGATCCTTCAAGGTGCCCTTACTGGGTCGCTCTTGCCTCTCGGGCAGGGCACGGCATCTGCTCAAGGAGTAGCTGTGGCGCGGACATTCGGAGATCGTGGAACTCGAGCCGTTGCCCGGGTGACCGGCAAGTGCAAGCGTTCGGCCGCCATGAAGGGCAAGCCGTCAGGGATCTCCGGGCGGCTTGCCGGTCGCGGGGCGCTGTCCAGCGTGGGACGTGAACGTATCCGAGCTGCTACTTGAGGACGAGCTCGGCGCCGTCGAAGGTGCTGACCATCTGGACCATCAGGCCATCGTCGGTGATGTAGGCGTCGGCGCCCCGGTAGTCCTCGTACAGGTCGGACTGGGCGACCCAGTTGACGGCGATCGTGCCGCCGGTCACCTGTCGCGACTCCTCGCTGAAGGTGATCCCGCACAGCCCGCCATCTGCCGGGGCCTTGACGAACCCGGCGAAGACCGCGGCCGTGGCCTCGCGACCCGTGATCACGACCCCGCCCGGCAGGCGGAGCTGGTACGTGTCCGGGTACTGCTGCATCAGCCCCTTCCAGTCACAGGCGTTGAGGGCCGTGATGTGCTGGGCGAGGACGGCGTCAGGCGTGCTCTCGCGGACCAGCACGTCCGACCATTCGCCAGGCGTATTGGGGTTTTCCACCGCGATCGCCGTGTACTTGTGGGAGTTGGAGTGCCACCCTGGCACGGCGTTGCCATTGCCGGCGTTCACGACCGCCACGCTGGCGAGGAGCACGACCGACACGAGCGCCACCAGGCCGACCCTGCGCATGACCTTCCCTCCACGGGAACGGGCAGGTCGGTCTCGCCAGTGGCTCGGCGCGGTCCCGGCGGCCGGGGTGTGGACCGCGTGTCAGGGCCTCCTGCAACGCGGGCATCGTGGTCGGCGGAGTGCCCACCGGCAAGGGCCGAACGACACCGAGATGCCGAGCCGATCTGGTGGGAATGGTCGGGGCGCGAGGGATAGCCCCTCCGAGACTCAGCGATCTGTCCCCTTCCTCCTGACGACTAGAGTCCTGAGTCGGGGTGGGTCCTGCCCCACATCGCCTGCCGCTGGAGTTGGCTGGCCTGAGCCGGGATCGACCGCGAGTGCCCGGAGCCTGGAGCGCCGGCCCCTGTCCTGAGCCGCCATGGCGGCCGCCGTGAACGGATGATGTGGCGAGGTTCGCGGAATGGCCCCCGCCGCGGCCCAGACCGACTGGCCGGTTTTGGCGGGAAAGCAAAGGGCCCGCCAGCCATGAAATGGACCCCGGTCGTTTCGCGACCAGAGAGACCGACGGGTCGGCCGCTGGAGTCCTTGTGCTTCTCCCGTTTCCACAGCAAGGCACAGGATGTAGCGCAGGAGGTCTCAGCAGATGATGTCGCCAGGACCATCAGCCGCCCGCCACCATTCGCCAGGCTCTGCGATGGCAAAGATCGAGTGGCCCGCTGCGCTGTAGGCAGCCAGCACGACCGCGCGGTAGACGGGCCCGGCGGGGTCGGAGGCGAGGAGGGGCTCGCCGCAGTCAGCGAGCACCTGCGTCCACGTCCAGCTGACCACGCCGTCGGACGCCCGTGCCGTCGCGAGCAGCGTTCGGACCGACGGCGGCAAGGGGGTGTGCACGACAAGGCATGGCCCGCCGGTGCCCGGGAGTGGGTTGGTCGGCTCGGCGATGCACTCGGTCACGCCGTAGACGCGGATCTCGATGCCCTCGCTCCGCGGCGCTCGCCACGTGACTCTCTGGGTGACCTCCCCAACCGGTCCGTCGTCGATCCAACGCCTCTCCTGGTCGAACGTCACCCCGGTGGGCTTGGGTGGCACGGGGACTGGCGTGGGCTCCGGGGTGGGCTGAGGGGTCGCTGACGGGCTCGGGCTCGCTGGGGTCGCCGCCGCTGTCGGGCTCGCGGCCGCCGGGGTGATGGTGATCGACGGCGACGCCGTTGGCATCACGTCCGGCGCCGGGGTTGCAGCTGACGTGCAGGCGGCCGCGACGAGCAGGCCGACGCTGATCGTGGTTGCGAGTCGTGAGTGCGACGAGTGCATCCCATGTCCCTCTGGACTGTGTACCAGTGGAGACGTTCGGGGGCGCCAGCTGTTGCGGTCATGCCCCTGACGACGTGCCGACTCGCCGCCGACCGCACCTCATCGACCCCGCGGCTGCGGCGAGCCTGATCGCCGGTCCGGGCGGACGGCGTCGCGTTTTGCGGTATCAGAATCCCCAACACGATGAACCCGTCGGGCTCCGGAGCGTCGAGGGCACCGAGCATCGGCAGGAGACCCGGCACCGGCCGGACCTCGCTGCCGAGCGACAGCTCCCCGATGAGCGCCGTCCGGCCGCCGGCCGTGCTGAACTGTTCCGACCCGAGGAGGATCCCGACGGCGATCGCGAGATCGACGCTCGAGCCGCCTTTCGGGAGGTCCGCGGGGGCGAATCGTGCGCTGTGGGGGTTGGGCCTACTCGGTGCCGCTGCGGGGGTCGTACAGCTCGGCTGAGGCCAGTGGGACGATGCTGCCGCTGCAAGGCGTACTCGGGGTACACCCCTCTTGATGGAAGCCGCCCGCCACCAGCACCGTGCCATCGGGCAGCAGCGTGGCCATGGGATTGTCGCGGGCCTCGGCCATGCTCCCGGCGGCGGTCCAGGTCTCGCTGTCCGGGTCGAACAGCTCGGCCGAGGCCAATAGGCCGATGACGCTGCTACCGCCGACGCCGCCTGCCACCAGCACCGTGCCATCGGGCAGCAGCGTGGCCGTGTGATCGGCGCGGCCCCCGTTCATGCTCCCGGTGGCGGTCCAGGTCCCGCTGCCCGGGTCGAACAGCTCGGCCGAGGCCAGTACGCCGATGACGGCGCCGCCCGCCACCAGCACCCTGCCATCGAGCAGCAGCGTGGCGGTGTGGGTCGCGCGCGCCGCGTCCATGCTCCCTGTCACGGTCCATGACCCATTCCTGGGGTCGTAGAGCTCGGCCGAGGCCACTACGCCGCTGCTGCCGTCGCCGCCCACCGCCAGCACCCTGCCATCGAGCAGCAGCGTCGCCGTACCTGTGTAGTGGGTCTCGGCCATGCTCCCGGTGGCGGTCCAGGTCCCGCTGCGGGGATCGAACAGCTCGGCAGAGGCCAATGGGTCGGGTCCGGAAACATCGCCGTCGGTGAAGATTGCCGCGCCACCAGCCACCAGCACCTTGCCATCGGACAGCAGCGTGGCTGTGTGACTGTAGCGGGCCTCGATCATGCTCCCGGTGGCGGTCCAGGACCCGCTGCCCGGGTCGTACAACTCCGCCGAGGCCAGTAGCCCGAGGCTGCCCGTGCCGCCCGCCACCAGCACCCTGCCATCGGGCAGCAACGTGGCCGTGTGGCCGCCGCGATCCTCGATCAGGCTCCCGGTGGTGGTCCACGACCCGCTGCCCGGGTCGTACAGCTCGGCCGAGGCCGATGACCCGCTGCTCGAGCCGCCCGCCACCAGCACCTTGCCATCGGGCAGCAACGTGGCCGCCGTAAGGTAGGCGCGGGCCTCGGTCATGCTCCCGGTGGCGGTCCATGTCGGCGACGCTGTTCCGTCCGGAGTCGAGGCTGGGGTCGCCGCTGGCGTCGCGGCCGATGGCGACGATGTCGGCGCGGCCAGCGGTGGGGTCGTGCTCGGGTCCGGGCTCGTGGCTGACCCGCAGGCCACGACGAGAAGGGCTACTAGGATCGTCGTCGTGCAGCGCGAGAGTGAGGGGCGCATTCCGATGTCCTCGTGACGGTATGTCGGCTGAGACGTTCGGTGGCTTCCCTTGTTACTTCGACCCGACCGTCATTCGGCGGCGAGGGCCACGACGACTCGGTCGAGTGGCTGCGCTGGTCGTCGCTCGTTGGAAGAGATGGCAGTCCACCGGGTGGCAGGCGGCAGCAGCCCCGCGCTCGGCGACTGATTCGAGGGCTCTACGCTAGGCCCATGCGAGGGTCCCGGATGGCTCGTCGGTGGTCCGGTGCGGTGGCAATGGTCGCCATCGTGATGTCCTGTGCGCCGACGCAGCCGTCGCCGACGCCGCTACCACACCCGACGAAGACCGCGACCGCAATCCGGACGCCCGAACCGACCCCGAGGCCGACTCCGAGGTCGACCCCATCCGTGATCGCCCTGGTGCCCGTGGTCGGCTTCTGGTCGGCGACGACGGGCATCTCACGCGTCGAACTGGATGCGGCGCTGATCGGAAGGGGCATCGCCTACCAGCGCGTCCTCGTGGCCGGCACGCTGCCGGGAGCGACCACGTCGACTCCTGACGCGATCCGCGTGGCGGTCAACGCCGACGCGGGGACGCTCGGCCTGCTCCCGGCCGCTGAGGTGACGCCGGACGTGCGTGCCCTCAGCCTGGACGGCTTCGACCTGTTCGGCAACGACCGCCTCCGGGACGTCGCCGCCTGGCCGCTGCTCGTCCCGGCAGCGCCCGGCGCCGACCCGCCGACCTTCGACCCGGCCACGACGTGGACTCTGGTCGCCGGCGGCGACGTGATGCTCGATCGCTCGATCTACCAGCGGACCGTCCGGGAGGGACTGGGAGCGGACTATCCCTGGGACGGGGGCTTCGCGGAGATCACCGGCCGGCGCTGTTGCACGGCCGCCGGCGGGCGGCTGCCGGTCGTACGACAGACGGGCCAGGCCGGTGCGCTGCGGGACCTGTTTCAGGACGCCGACCTGGCCTTGGTCGACCTCGAGGGGCCGGCCATCGACGCCTTTCGCTGGCACCCGCGTGGCCTCACCTTCACCTTCGACCCGGCACTTCTGGTGGGCCTCCAGCACGCTGGGATCGACGTCGTGACCATCGCCAACAACCACATCGGGAACGCCGACCCGGATGGCGTCACCGAGACGATCCGTCACCTCGACGCGCTGGGGATCGCGCATGTCGGGGCCGGGCGCGATGACGCGACCGCCCGAGCCCCAGCCTGGTTCGATATCGCCGGGCAGCGGATCGCGCTGTTCGGGTACGACTCGGTCCGGCCGGCCGACAGCGCGACTGCGAGCCAGGCCGGCAGCGCGGGCCTCGTCTCAGCCAACTACCGTTCCGACATCGCGTCGGCCCGCGAGGCTGGCGCGGACGTTGTCGTGGTCCTCCCCCACTGGGGCGTCGAGTACACGGCCGTTCCGACGTCAGAGCAGCGAGGGCACGCCCAGGCCCTGGCGGCGGCGGGCACGACGGTCATCCTCGGCAGCCACAGCCACCCGGCCGGGGCCATGGAGCTCATCGACGGACGCCCCGTCCTCTATTCGCTGGGCAATCTCATCTTCGACCTGACGCGCTCCGAGGAGACGGTCGAGGGCCTGATCGTGGAGATCACCTTCGTGGGCGCCCGGCCGACCCAGATCCGGCTGCACCCGACGGTCATGGTCGACCTCGTTCAGCCCAACCTCCTGGAGACCAGCGCAGATGGGGCGGTGGTGATCGAGCGAGTCCGTGATGCCTCGGAGGCACTCGTGGGGGGTTGAGGCTCGGCGTCGCAGCTTGTCGGCCCTCGAGCAGGGCGCACCGGGCGCCCTCGGTCGGCTCTGCGACACGTGTCCTCGACCGCTCAACATCGCGGGAGTCGGCCCGCAGTCCGCAGCACCGCCCGACCCGACACCATGGCGAGATCGTCGCGATCGGCACGCCGGACGCCTCGCGAACGCGTGTAACAGCCAGGTGCGTAGCGGCGTCATCCCACTGTCGGACGACCGTCCGGCTCGGCGGGACGGCGGTACCGGCATCACCCGAGAGGGAGAGCAGATGCTGCGGAAATTCGGTCTCTTCTTGGCAGCCAGCGCCCTGCTGCTCACCGTGGCAGCGCCCGTGTCGGCCGGTCAGTCGACGTACAACAGCTCCGGCTCCGCGCTGACGGCGCAGGGCGGCTGGGACAGCTTCGATGAGGCGACCGGGTCGTACGAGTACGGCTGGGTCTCCGGATGGCAAGCCCAGGGTGAACCGGCGTTCGTCGAGTTCTACGGCGGCTCCTTCCGGGAGATTGTCTGCACCCCGGCGCACGGCAACCAGCCCGCGACGACGTCGTACCTCGAGACCTTCAGGTACGGCGGGGGACCGGGTTCGCTCTCGATCGGCCGCGTCTACTCCGTCGCGTCGGCGTCAGCGACGATCGACATCTGGACTGACACCTACAACGGCTGCACTGGCGAGTACACCTCCTCCATTGCCGAGGGTGTCGCGGTGGCGCTCGAGCTCAGCGGGTCAGGCGATCTCATCAAGGAGACGGGCACCTGGAGCTTCAAGATCCCGGGCCAGTACAACAGCCACAGCCGCTACTCGTCGACGTACCGACCGGCCACGGGGACGGCCTCGCTCGCTGGTGAGGCCCACGACGTCTATGGCGCGATCGGCAAGGTCAGTTGGAGCGACCATTCCAACGGCTGACCACGGCACGGACCCGCGGTCCATGCACGCGCAACTCGTCGCCCCGGCAGACCTGGTCGCCGGGGCGACCTCATTGACGGGGCACGGACCCTCTCGTGGACCGTGGCG
>MGOD01000141.1:5387-12238 GCA_001795245.1 Chloroflexi bacterium RBG_16_70_13 | reverse complement strand
CGCCGCCAGGTTGGCGCTGGCGGTCGACGTGCGGTCGAGCACGAGATCGCGAAGTAGGAGGGCTGGCAGTGGCGGGTCGGTCGCCCGACACGATGGAACGATCGTGGCGGGCTGCGCGACCATCACCGGTGGGATGACGGCCGATCTCGAGGTCGCCGGATGGGTCCGCTTTCCGACGTGACGTAGTCAACTTGCCCAGAGCGCGACACACACCGACCGGCACAGCGTCACATGGGGCATCGATCGTCTCTCACGCGGGTCTTGACCATGCGTCGCCTATCGCCCATCGCGCTGCTCCCGGTGATCGCCGTCGTCCTCGTGGCATGCAATGCCGGTCCGTCGTCGTCGCCCGAGCGGTCGACCGCGATCGGCGCGTCGCCGATCGCGACCGGCACTGCCGCGCCCGAGCCGACGACCGTCGAGTCGGGTGGTCCGACGCCCGGCGCGCCCGAGGCGCCCGGTGCACCTGGTCACTCGATCGAGTGCCGTGACGAAGAGACGATCTGCGAGATCCACTTTGTGGAAGATGGTCGTGAACGCGCGGGCTGGCCGATGGTCGTCGATGGTCCGTGTCGCGAGCTTCAGACGGGATCGGGCGGTGTTGCCTACGTCGGGTGCATCCCGAGCGACGGGGCGACGGTCCACGTCTTCGACCCGGACGGGCGACCCGTGGATGGCTGGCCGGTTCGGATCGACGGCTCGATCGCCAGTGTCGCGTCGCACGACTTCAGCCTGGGCTGCGGCCTCCGTGGCTCGGCGGTCGACATTGGCCCCGACGGCGCCGTCTACGTGGCGATCTCCGAGGGTTCAATTGCCGCCCTTCATGTCTTCGATCCGGACGGCACTCCCCGGGCGGGATGGCCACAGCCGATCCCGGGTGACCCGCCCGCACCGAACGGGCACGGTGGGGACGGTTGCCGCGGTTTCGCCCTCGCCACCGACGGGACCGTGTTCGCGTGGGGGTACCAGGACGTCGCGATCGGCATCGAACTGACGGCCGGCCGGACGGAGTTCACGTCATGGTCGGCCGACGGCCGCATCCGGCCCGGCTGGCCGCGGGGGTCCCTTGGTGCCGCGTCGGGACCCGTCCTCGACGCCGACGGCGGGATCACCTACGTCAGCGCCTCGGGTCGCGTCTGGAGCCATGATGAGCGTGGCGACGTCCGGCCCGGATGGCCCTACCAACTGTCAGCCCCGGCGGCACCGTACATGGCTCCGGACGGGCGCGTCGCGATCGTGATCCGAGTCTTCGAAGCCAGGGATCGACTGGTCATGCTCGGCCGGGATGGGCAGGCTCTATCCGGCGGGCCGATCGACCTGCCCGCCGACATCGAGACGCGGTGTCTCTTTGGCGACACGCCCTGCGTGGTGGTCACCCGCCCACTGTTCGGGAGCGACGGGACGCTGTACCTCTCCCTCGCCTGGTCGACCACGGAGCACGTGATTCCCGACACCACCGACATGGGCGGTGCGCTAGTCGCGTTCGATCCCGACGGCCGGGTCGTCGACGGCTGGCCGGTGGACCTCGCCCCCCGGACCCATGTACTCGATCTTGCGGTGGACGGAGACGGCCGTCTGATCGCTCGTGGCGTCGTCTGCGACGAGGGGTACTGCGGCGGCGAAGGGACGGCGCCGACGATCCTCGTCTTCGCTCCGAATGGGGAGTTGCTCGACCAGCAGATCGAGGGCTAAGCGACCTCGGAAGTCTGGGCCCATGTCCGCCCACCAATCGGCTCACGCATTGCCGACGCTGGCGCCCCGCCGGCGATGGTGTACTACGAGCCACCCCTTCTACGCTCACCCGACCCTATGCCAGATGGTGTCAAGCCTACCGAGCGACGCTCCTAAGGTCCCGTCCTGAGCCGGACCGTTTCGGGGCTTCCGCGAGGGCAGCTGGCCAACGAGGACGAACGACCGGGCGCCCGTCACCAAAGACCCGACGAGGCGTGAGTGGGCAACAACAACGCCTCGTCCGGGGTGTCGGGTCCTTCGCGGCGATCCGGGTGGAACAACAAGGCCGTGAAACGAAAGACGACGGTTTCCTGGTATCAGGCACTCACGGTCGACGCGATTGACCTCGGACTGGACGCCGCGCTGCCGCCCGTCATCGAGCTCGAAAGCAAGATTGATGAGTTTGGTCGGGGCGAGAGGATTTGAACCTCCGACCTTGTCGTCCCGAACGACACGCGCTACCAAGCTGCGCCACGCCCCGACCGAGGTGCCCGTTTGACAGGGCTCGCGGATGATAGCACCGAGGCCCGGCCGGGCCCTCAGACGACCTCGACTGGCTCCGGCGTTGGTGTGGGCGCGGCGCCGGGGCCCCGGACGACGTCGCGGACCGGCCACATGACGACCGCCGCCGCGACGAACGAGGCCGCCATCGCCCAGAAGACGATTGGCAGGCCGGCGGTCTCCCCGACCACCGAGATGACCATGCCGTAGAGGGCGGTCCAGAGCGAGCCGATTCCGAAGGCGAGGGTGAAGTAGATCGCGAAGGCGGTGTCGCGGATGCCGGCCGGCGCGGCGTCGGCCAGAAGTGCCTGGAGCTGGGGGCTCTCGGCGAACGAGAAAAGACCCATCACCACGAGCCCGACCCAAAGGCCGAGGAGGGAGGAGCCGGCCAGGATGAAGATCGCGAAGCCCAGTGCGCCACCGAGGTAGGCCCCGACGATCACCGGTCGCCGGCCGAGCCGGTCCGAGAGCCAGCCCGCGACGAGCGGCATCGGGACCGACAGGACGATGAGCCCGCCGTACATTAGGTCGGTCGTCGACGACGGCAGACCGAGGACCTTCGTCAGGTAGAGGAGCGCGAACAGGTTCGCCACGCCGAGGCCTCGACCGCCGCCGCCCAGCACCGAGGCGAGGTAGACCCGCCGAATGACCCGGTCGGCCAGGATCACCCGGAGTGCCTGGCGGACGGTGCCCTCGGCCCGGGCCGCCGCCCGGTCCGTGCCCCGCTCGCGGACCCAGCGGACGATGGCGAGGGCGATGAGCGCCGCCGGCAGGCCGAAGATCAGCGACACGCCGCGCCAGCCATAGGCGGCCATGAGCAGCGGCCCGAACAGTGCCACGACGACCGTCCCGACGTTGCCGCCCGAGATGTGGGCGCTGATCGCGAATCCCCGCCGCTCCGGCGGGAACTGCTCGGCGAGGAGGCCGTTGCCGACCGGATGCTGGGGCGCGCCGCCGATCCGCGAGCCGATGCTCGTCGCGGCGAAGGCCCCGAACGACTGCGCGAGCCCCTGGGCGGCGAACCCGATCCCGAACAGCAGCCCGCCGAAACCCATGAGCCACCGCCGCCCGACGTGGCGGGTCAGCCAGGCGAAGCTCGCCTGGACGAGCCCGGACCCGATCGCCCCGGCCGCGGCTACGAACGTGACCGCCTCGACCCCCACGTGGAACTCGTCGATGATCGCCAGGAAGATCAGCGGCAGGATGACGGCCTGGGCGTGGTTGACCGCATGCGCGATCGAGAGCAGCCAGAGGGTCCGGTTCGGGTGGATGGCAGGCTGCGGCGCGGCTGCTGGGTCGTGGGGCTCACCAGGTTCGTCGGTTTCGCCGGGCACCGCGAGAGGATGGCACGGCACCTCCGCCCGCGCGGGCCGTTCACGCCGGCCCCGGGATTCCGAGTAGGACTGCGTCCTTCACGGAGTATCAGCAGCCCGAAGGCGATGCCGGAGGTCCCCGGCGCGGTCGTACCGCGGCGTCCTCGCGTTGCGCGGGGCCGCCGTTTCCGGCATCGTTCGCGATGGCGACGCGGGCGCCCGGCTCGTTGACCCCCGACCCGACTCGCTCCCGCCCACCCGGAGATCCCATGCCGACCGTCCTCATCGTCGACGACGAGCAGCACATTCGCCTGCTGATCGAGCAGACCCTCGAGGAGCTCGAGGACGAGGGCGTCCAACTGCTGACCGCCGCCAACGGCGAGGAGGCCCTCGAGGTCGTCGAGATCCACCGCCCCGAGCTCGTTTTCCTCGACGTCATGATGCCGGGGAAGAACGGCTTCGAGGTCTGCGCCGCAATCAAGCATGAACGTGGCCTCGCCTCGACGAAGGTCGTCCTCCTGACCGCCAAGGGCCAGGCGGTCGATCGCGAGGCCGGGCTGGCGGCCGGAGCGGACCGTTACGTCACCAAGCCCTTCGACCCCGACGAGCTCCTCGCAACGGCGCGCGAGCTGCTCGGCATGGGCGCCTGAAGCGCCCGCGGCCGGCGAGCGACACGGCAACCGACACGGCAACCGCGATGGACGTCGACCTCAAGCGCCTTGTCACCCGCCATCGACACGTGGCGCCGATGCTCTCAGGGCTCCTGGCCGGCACGGACGCGCGAGTCATCGTCACCGACGCCGAGGGGGCGGTCATCCTCCATCGTGAGGGCTCCGGGCCGGCCGGCGCCATCACCGATGAGGGCCAGCGCTTTCCGATCCTCCTCGATGGCGAGGCCGTCGGCTGGGTCCAGGGCGGGCGCGTCGCGGCGGCGATCGCGGCGGTCCTCGGCTACGCGGCCGCGCGCGAGCACGACAAGCGGGCCCTCGCCCAGGAGGCCCTCGAGCGCTACCGCGAGCTGAACCTCATCTACGACCTCGCCGACCAGATCGGGGCGACGCTCGAGATCCCCGCGGTCGCGGCGGTGGCCGTCCGGGAGGCCGGCCGCCTGCCGGCCGGCGGGACCGGCTTCCTCCTCCTGCGGACCGCCCGGGGCGCGCTGGAATCGACGGACGACGATGCGGAGGCGCCGCCGGCCGGCCTGGTCGGCGCGAGGGCCGGGGCCGGGATCCTGGGCGCCGTCCTCGACGGCGAGGCCGAGATCGTCAACGACGTGGCCGCGGATCTGCGGGCCAGCGCCGCGGAGCGGACGATGGCCTCGATCATCGCCGCGCCGCTCAAGGTGCGCGGGCAGCGGATCGGGGTCGTCGGGGCGTGGAGCGACCAACCGGTCGAGTACCGGGCCGCGGACCTCAAGGTCCTCGCGGCCATCGCCGCGCTCGCGGCGCCCACGATCGACCAGGCCCGGACCCACGAGGCCGTCCTCCGGACCGCCGGCCGCGGCTGAGCCGCGAACGTCGCGGACCTCGCGGGCTCAAGGTCGGCAAGGACAACCAGGATCGCGGTGGGCACCCGGCTTCCGAGCCTCGTCCTCGGCATCGGCGGCAGCGCCGTCCTCCTCGTCTACTTCGTCATCCAGGGCCCGTACTGGGAGCAGGTCGCGCTCGTCGCGGCGACGCTCCTGCCAGCTGGGCTGATCCTCTACGGCGCCGACGCCCGCCGCCGCGCCCGAGCCCTCCGCGCGCAGCAGGCCCTTATGGAGCGGACGCTCCGCGAGACCGAGGCCGCCAATGCCAGCCTCCAGGGCCGCCTCGCCGAATTGACGACGCTCAATGAGCTCGGGATCGCGGTTTCCTCGACCCTCGACCTCGACGCCCTCATCGACGTCAGCCTCGAATCGATCGTCCGCCACCTCCGCTTCGACCGGGCGGTGATCCTGCTCCTCGATCGCGAGCGCGGGGTCCTGACCCACGGCCGGACGGTCGGTGCCTCGCCCGAGCTCGCGGCGATCATCGCCGCCCTCGAGGCGCCGGTCGACGTCGAGGACAGCCTCCTCGGCCAGCTCGCCCGATCCGACGGCCCGATGCTCTTCGAGGACGTCGACGACGACCCCTTCGAGCCCAACCGCCAGCTCGCCGCAGCCCTCGGCGTCACCTCGTTCCTGGGCACGCCCCTGGTCACGAAATCGGCGACCGTCGGGATCCTCGCGGTCGACAACCGGCTGTCCGGGCGCGACGTCAGCCCGAGCGACGGGCCGCTCCTCTACACCCTCGGATCGCTCATCGCGGGCGCCATCGAGAACGCCCGGCTGTACGCCGAGGTCGAGGCCCAGAAGGCCGAGCTCGAGCGCCGGGTGGCCCAACGGACCGCGGCCCTCGCCGGCGCGATCGAGGAGGCCCAGGCCGCCCGAGCCGTGGCCGAGGCGGCGTCGGCGACGAAGAGCCAGTTCCTGTCGAACGTCAGTCACGAGCTGCGGACGCCGCTGACATCGGTCATCGGCTTCGCCAAGCTCGTCCGGAAGCGTCTCGAGGAGGTCGTGTTTCCCGTCGTCCCACCCACCGCCGTCGCCGCCGACCCGAAGCTCGAGCGGGCGATGCGCCAGGTCGGCGACAACCTCGGGATCATGGTCGACGAGGGGGAGCGCCTGACGGCGCTCATCAACGACGTCCTCGACCTTGCCAAGATCGAGGCCGGCCGGCTCGAATGGCGCGACGACCCGGTCGACGTGGGCGAGCTCGTCACCCGGGCCACCGCCGCGACAGCGGCCCTCTTCGAGCAGACCGGCCTGGCGCTCGTCGTCGACGTCGAGGACGGGCTGCCCGAGACCCGGGGCGACCGCGACCGGCTCATCCAGGTCCTCATCAACCTGCTCTCGAACGCGGTCAAGTTCACCCCGAGCGGGTCCGTCACGGTCTCCGCGCGCCGGATCACGGGCGACATCGTTTTCGCCGTCGCCGACACCGGGATCGGCATCGCGCCCGAGGACCGGGATCGGGTTTGGGAGCAGTTCGGGCAGGCCGGGGACACGCTGACGGACAAGCCCCGCGGCACCGGGCTTGGCCTCCCGATCTCGCGCCAGATCGTGGAGCACCACGGGGGCCGGATGTGGCTAGAGAGTACCCACGGCGTCGGGTCGGTCTTCCGCTTCACCCTCCCCGTCGTCGATCCGCCCGCCCGGCGCTGAGGTCGTCTCGATCGGCGGCGCCGGCTCGGGCGTGGCCGCGGCCCGGTGCGCGTCGGCCGGGGGGAGGCCAACCGGGCCCGGAGCCGGCGAGGGGAGCGGCCGGTCCGTGGGGGGAACAGGCC
>MGOD01000141.1:392-5376 GCA_001795245.1 Chloroflexi bacterium RBG_16_70_13 | reverse complement strand
GCCGCTCCCGTCGCCGGCGACGGTGCTGGGGGTGATCGGCGAGCGCGGGGGGTTCGCGCTGGAGGGACGATCTGGGTTCTGCGGAGACATTGGCTCGAGTCTGCATGGGGCTTGGATCGCGGCCGGCCGACGGGCGGGTGAACCGGTTCAGCGATCGGAGGGATAGCCTACACCATTTCTATACTGGATGTCCAGTATTGGTTTGTGGTAGGGTCGCGGCGATGAGCAGGAACGCGCCGCCCGCCACCATCGAGACCACCGGCGAGGCCCATCGCCCCGCCGGCCGCCCGCGAGGCCAGGCCACCGACACCGCGATCCTCCAGGCGACGATCGAGCTCCTCGCCGAGGCGGGCCTCCGACGGACTACGATCGATGCCGTGGCCGCCCGGGCCGGGGTCGCGCGAGCGACCGTCTACCTCCGCTGGCCGACCCGCGACGCGCTGCTCGCGGCGGCCGCCCGTCATTCGCTGGGGCGGCCGCTCTACTCGCTCACCGGGGATTTCGCCACGGACCTCGGCACCGGCGCCACGCGGGCCCGGCGAGCCCTCGCCCAACCGCTCTTTGTCGCGATCTTCCCGGAGCTGGCCCGGGGCCTCCTCGCGAGCTCGCCGGCCACCGCCTACGACGTGATCGCGCCGAACCGGCAGCGCCTCGCGGACGAGTTGCGCGACACGGCCGAGACGGCGGGCTTCCGGACGGACGTCGACCCGACGCTGCCGTTCGACCTCATCGTCGGCGCGACGCTGAACCATCTCCTCGCCACGGGGACGACGCCGTCGGAGGCGGACACGGCGAAGATGGTCGAAGTCGTCGTCCAGGGCCTCCGCCGCCGCGACTGAGCAAGGCGGCGCCCGGGGAGAGGCCCCGTATCAGCCGCCGGCGCGCCTGGGCCGAGGCCGAGGGTACTGTGTCCCCTGGACACTAGATCGCCATGAATGAGCGTGGCCACCCCCGAGTTCCGACGGAATCGTGCATGAAGGCGGACCTGGTCACGCTCGTTCATTCCGTCCCTGTGCCTCACGGACACACGCGCGCCGCGGGGCGGGCGGCGGCGCGGCGGCGCGGAGCGCGACCCGGCTAGAAGAGCTCGAGGTAGCGGTCGACCTCCCACTCCGAGACCTGGGTCCGGTACTCGTCCCATTCGGCGCGCTTGGCCTCGACGAAGTGGCCGTAGACGTGATCGCCGAGGGCCTCGCGGACGACCTCGTCCTTCGCCAGCTCCTCGAGCGCCTCACCGAGCGTGCCGGGCAGCTCCTTGATCGACTTCGCCGCGATCGTCGCGGCGTCCATCTCGAAGAGCGATTCCTCGACCGGCTCGCCGAGGGTCAGGCCCTTCTCCACGCCGTCGAGGCCGGCCGCGATCATCGCCGCGAAGGCGAGGTAGGTGTTCGAGGAGGGGTCCGGGCAGCGGACCTCGACCCGCGTCCCCTCGACCGACTTGCCGGGCGAGACCATCGGCACGCGGATGAGCGCCGAGCGGTTCGTCCGGCCCCAGGTCAGGTAGGTCGGCGCCTCGTAGCCCGGGACGAGCCGCTTGTAGCTGTTCACGAGCGGGGCGAGGATCGCGATCATGCCCCGGGCGTGGGCGAGGATGCCGGCCATGTAGGCCTTCGCGATCGGCGAGAGTCCGTACGACGATTCCGGGTCGGCGAAGGCGTTCCGCGACTCGGCGATCGAGAAGAGGCTCTGGTGAGTATGCATCCCCGAGCCGTTGATGCCGTGGATCGGCTTGGGCATGAACGTCGCGTACAGGCCGTGCTGCTGGGCGATCGCCTTGAGGGCGAACTTGAAGGTCACCGCGTTGTCCGCCGTCTGGAGCGCGTCGGCATACTCGAAGTCGATCTCGTGCTGGCCGGCGGCGACCTCGTGGTGGGCAGCCTCGACCCGGATCCCGAACGCCTCGAGGGCGTCGACCATGTCCTGGCGGACCTCCTGGGCGAGGTCGGTCGAGAAGTCGAAGTAGCCGGCCAGGTCGTGGGGCAGCGGCGCGACCTTGCCATCCTCGCCGCGTCGGAAGAGGAAGAACTCGAGCTCGGGGCCCATGTTCACGATATAGCCGAGCTTGCGAGCCCGCTCGACCTGGCGCCGGAGGACGTAGCGCGGGTCGCCGACGAAGGGCTCGCCGCGCGGGGTGAAGACGTCACAGATGACCCGGGCCGTGCCGCGCGGCCCGTTGCCGCGCTGCCACGGGATCTCGGCGAAGGTGGCCATGTCGGGCACGAGGTACTGGTCGCTCTCGGCGATCCGGGTGAAACCCTCGATCGACGAGCCGTCGAACCACGTCCCATGCGTGACCGAGCCCTCGAGCTGGTGGATCGGGATCGTGACGGCCTTGACGACGCCGATGATGTCGGTGAACTGGAGCTGGACGAAGCGGATGCCGGACGCCCGGGCCTCGTGCATCCGGGCGAGGCGATCGGCAGTCTCGGCGACCATGGCGATCAGTACTGGAAGAGGAGCTCGCGGTACTTCGGCAGTGGCCAGAGATCGTCCGGGACGACCGTCTCCAGCTCGTCGCCAAGGGTCCGGAGCGTTCCCTGGGCGGGGATCACGTGATCGACGACGACCCGGGCCTCGGCCTCGGCGGAGGTTTGGGCGTGGGCCTCGTGGAGGGTGTCCTCGAGGGCGTCGATGGCGGCCACGAGATCATCGGTGAGCTTCGCCACCCGCGTCGCGACCGTGCTCGCGCCGCGCGACGTGGAGGCGCGGGCGAGCTCGCCCAGATATCGCACGGCGGCCGGCAGGATCATCGTCCGGGCGATGTCGAGGGCACAGCGCGCCTCGATATTGCCGACCTTGACATAGCGCTCCCAGAAGATGTCGACCCGTGACTCGAGCTCGCGCTCGGACAGGACGCCGAACCGGCCGAAGACGTCACGGGCCTTGTCCGAGGCGAGGACGGGCAGCGCGTCGACCGTCGTCCGATTGTTCGGGAGGCCGCGCCGGGCCGCCTCCGCGTGCCACTCCTCGGAGTAGTTGTTGCCTTCGAAGAGGACCTGCTTGTGATCCCTGACGATGCCCGACAGGATCTTCGTCAGGCCCTCGAAGTCACCGGGCGCCAGGCCGTCGAGGGCATCGGCGAGCTCCTTCAGCGAATCGGCGACGGCCGTGTTGAGGACGGTCTGGGGCCAGTAGATCGGCGCCGAGGAGCCGACCGCCCGGAATTCGAACTTGTTGCCGGTGAAGGCGAAGGGCGAGGTCCGGTTGCGGTCCGTGGCGTCCTTTGGCAGGACCGGCAGGGAGGTCACGCCGAGCTCGACGTGCCCGCCCTTCTTGGAGGCCGCGGCGGGCCCTCGCTCGAGCTGGGCGATGACGTCCTCGAGCTGCGAGCCGAGGAAGATCGACATGATCGCCGGGGGCGCCTCGTTGGCCCCCAGGCGATGGTCCTGGCCGGCGTCGGCGATGCTCGCTCGGAGGAGGTCGGCGTGGCGGTTGACGCCGCGGACGACGGCCATCAGGAAGGCCAGGAACTGGGCGTTCGCGTGGGGGTCGTGGCCCGGGTCGAGGAGGTTCTCCCCGTCGTCGGTGGCCATCGACCAGTTGTTGTGCTTGCCCGAGCCGTTGATCCCGGCGAACGGCTTCTCGTGGATGAGGAACATCAGCGAGTGCTGCGCGGCGAGCCGCCGCATCGTGCTCATCACGATCATGTTGTGGTCCGATCCGACCGACGTCGGCTCGAACACCGGGGCCATCTCGAACTGGCCCGGGGCGACCTCGTTGTGGCGCGTGCGGGCCGGGATGCCGAGCCGCCAGAGCTCGCGGTCGAGGTCCATCATGAAGGCCAGGATCCGCTCGCGGATCGGGCCGAAGTACTGGTCCTCGAGCTCCTGGCCCTTCGGCGAGGCCGCCCCGAACAGGGTCCGTCCGGTGAGGATGAGGTCGGGTCGCTGCTCGGCCAGGCGGCGGTCGACGAGGAAGTACTCCTGCTCCGGCCCGATCGTGGTGAAGACGCGCTTGGAGGCGCTGTTGCCGAACCAGCGCAGGACCCGAAGGGCCTGCGTCCCGAGCGCCTCCTGCGAGCGGAGGAGCGGGATCTTGTGGTCGAGGGCCTCGCCGGTGAAGGACACATAGGCCGTCGGGATCGTCATCGTGACGCCGTTGGGCTCGACCTGGAGGAAGATCGGGCTGGTCACGTCCCAGGCGGTGTAGCCACGAGCCTCGAAGGTCGCCCGGATGCCACCCGACGGGAAGGAGCTCGCGTCGGGCTCGCCCTGGACCAGGTTCTGGCCCGAGAACTCGGCGATCGAGCTGCCCTCGCTCGTGGGAGTCAGGAAGGAGTCGTGCTTCTCGGCGGTGGACCCGGTCATTGGCACGAACCAGTGGGTGAAGTGGGTCGCCCCGTGGGACATCGCCCACTCCTTCACCCCGTGGGCTACCGCGTCGACGATGGCGGGGTCGAAGGGCTCGTGGCCATCGATCGTCTGGCGGAGCTTCCGGTAGATCGGCTTGGCGAGGTACTGCCGCTGGGCCGCGTCGTGGAAGACGTACTGGCCGAAGATGTCGGCCCCGGCGAGCTCCAGGTAGTTCTGGGTCGACGCGACGCGGTGGTTGGCGATCGTCTCGATGGCCGTGTGGCGAGCGGTCATGTCTCTCCTGTGGGCGCGGCGGGCCACGACTGCCGGACGGGATTCCTCCGACGACCGGCATCCTCGTTCTTGTGCCGGGCGCACGATCAATTGCGACTGTGCGCCGTCTGGATCCATGGTAGCCGGCCTTTTCCGGGCGCGACGGCCTGGGCCGGCGTGTCAGCCGGGCGTGATCTTATGGATCCTGCACAAATCTGAGGGCGACCGAGAGCACGAGCCGGAGCTCCGGGTCCGCCAGGTCCCAGCCGGTCAGGTCCTCGATCCGGCCGATGCGATAGGCGACCGTGTTGCGATGGACACCCAGGGCACCGGCGGCGCCGGCGAGGCCGCCCCCGTCGAGAATGGCCCGCAGTGTGGCGAGGTGCTCGCGCCGGACGTCGGGCCTGCCTCCCAGGAGC
>MGOD01000141.1:0-365 GCA_001795245.1 Chloroflexi bacterium RBG_16_70_13 | reverse complement strand
GGAGCCGCTCGCCGTCCCGGAGGTTGTGCAGCGCGCCCAAGAAGCGGTAGATCGGCAGGCGAACCGCCTGGACCACCGGACCCGCGCCGGGAAAGGCCTCGGCCGCCTCGAGCACGGCTCGGGCGTCGGCCTCGGCCGCCGGGCGGTCAGCGGAGGCGTCGAAGGGCCGCGAGAGCGCGACGGTACGGCCGAGGAAGGCGGCGATCCGGGCGGCGATCGTCCGGCCCGCGGGGTCCGGTCCGCCCGGCGGATCCACGGCGAGGACCGCCCGGAGCTCGAGCGAATCGGCGTCGCCGCGGAGTGCCAGGCGGCGGGCCGGGGCGAGCAGCCGGAGCTCGCGCCGGGTCGCCTCCCGCCGCTCGAGC
>MGOD01000140.1:39796-39957 GCA_001795245.1 Chloroflexi bacterium RBG_16_70_13 | reverse complement strand
ACGGACTTCGTGGCCGAGAGCAACATCGTCGATCGCCACATCCGGAGCCTCCGGATCAAGCTCCAGAACGACTACCGCCATCCCCGCTTCATCGCCACCGTACCCGGGCAGGGCTACCGGTTCATCCCGACCTTCACGAACCTGGGCTGGAACGGCGGGCA
>MGOD01000140.1:38958-39765 GCA_001795245.1 Chloroflexi bacterium RBG_16_70_13 | reverse complement strand
CCGCCGGAGGGAGACTCCGGCGTCAAGGTGGGCGCCGCTACGTTGCGCCACCGAGCAAGCCGCCCCGCCCCGACCGACCAGATGACGCGTCGTCATGACGGATCCGTCCGCCGAAGGCAGAGTCCGGTGGCGAGCGGCACCGCCCGACGCACCAGCTGTCGCAATCCCCCCTCCCAGCTGGGTGGGCCCGTCTTTGGGGGATGGGTCCACCCGGCGTCCCCTCCGGCGCGTTTCGGCGCACCCGTGGGCGTCGAGTGCGTCGGGACCCCGGGAGGCTCAGCCGCCGAGGGCGAACATCTCCACCCGCGGCAGGTGGCTCGTCGCCTCCGTCCGAAGCTCGGAGTAGCGATCGGTCCGCGCCCCCCAGACCCGCTCCAGCATCGACCGGAGGTCGTCGTCGGCCAGGCCCGAGCGGAGCGGCCCCCGGAGGTCGGTCCCGGCCGCGCTGAAGAGGCAGGTGTAGAGCTTGCCCTCGGCCGACAGGCGGGCCCGGGTGCAGTCGCCGCAGAACGGACGGGTCACCGAGGCGATGACGCCGATCTCCCCGGTGCCGTCGCGGAAGCGCCAGCGGCTGGCGACCTCGCCGCGGTACGACGGGGCGACCGGTTCGAGGGGCATCTCGGCGTCGATCGTCGCGACGATCTCCGACGCCGGGACGACGTCGTCCAGCCGCCAGCCGTTGGCCGTCCCCACGTCCATGTACTCGATGAACCGGAGGACGAGCCCCTCGGACCGGGCCCAGCGGGCCATCGGGACGAGGCTCGCCTCGTTCTCGCCGCGCTTCACGACCATGTTCACCTTGATCGG
>MGOD01000140.1:34894-38946 GCA_001795245.1 Chloroflexi bacterium RBG_16_70_13 | reverse complement strand
CTCGCGGGCCGCGGCGATCCCTTCGAGGACGCGCGAGACGGGGAAGTCGACGCCGTTCATCCGACGGAAGGTGGTGTCGTCGAGGGAGTCGAGCGAGACGGTGATCCGCCGAAGGCCGGCCTCGGCGAGGGATCGGGCCAGGGGTCGGAGCCCCGAGCCGTTCGTCGTCAGGGTCAGGTCGACGAACTCGCCATCGGGCGATCGCAGGTCGGCGAGCATCGCCACGAGGTCGGGCAGGGCCTTCCGGACGAGCGGCTCGCCGCCCGTGATCCGGAGCTTCCGGACCCCCAGCTCGACGAAGATCCCGGCGAGCCTCCGGATCTCCTCGTAGGTCAGGACCTCGGCGTGCGGCAGGAAGGCGTAGTCGCGGCCGAAGACCTCGGCCGGCATGCAGTAGGTGCACCGGAAGTTGCAGCGGTCCGTGACCGAGATCCGGAGGTCGCGCAGGGCACGACCCAGTCGATCGGCGACTCCCGGCCGGCCGTCAAACGTTGGGCTCACCCTATCAGCCACCGCGGGATCGTACCCCGGGCGCCGGAAGTGAGGGTCAGGGCCGCCCAGTGGTACCTCCGGCCGGACCCGGCCGGTACGTCTAGCCGAGTGCACCAATGCACCCCCAGAGGCCACTATCCGGCTACGCCCGAAACCCGGCCGGAAGCCGGGCCGTGTCTGAAGGACTGGACCGATGGCCACCACCGAACAGCGCAGCGGATTCCGCCTCCCGTGGGCCTCCGACGCTCGTCCCGGCGCGCCCGCGAACGCCCAGACGCCGCCCGTCCCTGATTCCGCGCCGGACGCCGAGGGAGTGTCCACCGCAGACCCGACTGCCGAGGCGACCGAGATGCAGGAAGCGACGATCCCCGATCCCCGCGCCACGAGCTGGTCCGATCCGGACTCGGACTCGCAGCTCATGAGCACCGCGCCGGAGCTCGTGACGGCCGATCCGGAGGCGGCCACCAGCGACGATCCGGAGCTCGCGACGGCCGATCTGGAGGCGGCCGCGGAGGAGCCCGTGCCGATCCATCCCGAGCCCGCTCCCGGCCGACCGCGCCGCGAGAACCTCCTCGTGACCGGCCTGGTCCGGGCGATGCGCGACGCGGCAACGGCGGCTCGCCAGGAGACGGCCGCCCGGTTCGCCGACGAGGCGAAGACCCGGGTCGAGTCGATCCACACCCAGGCAGCCGAGGAAGCCACCGAGCTGCGCAAGCAGGCCGATTCCGAGATCGTCGAGATCCGCGACTGGTCCAAGGCCGAGATGGCCCGCATCCGGGAGGAAACCGACCAGCGGATCGCCGATCGCAAGCAGCACCTCGAGACGGAGATCGAGCGCCACGGCGCCCGCGTCGAGCACCGCGTCGCGCGGGTCCAGGCGGCGGTCGACGAGTTCGAGCGCCAGATGGAGGGATTCTTCGTGCGGCTCTTCGCCGAGGACGACCCGGCCCGCCTCGCCGGCCTCGCCGAGAGCCTGCCCGAGGCCCCATCGCTCGACCTCGACGACCTCGACCGCGACGTGCCGTCGTTCCCGCTGGAGATCCTCGACGCGCGTGGCGCGGCCGCGGCCGAGGCCGAGGCCTTCGCCGACCTCGGGTCGTCCGATGAGGACGACGACATGGTGTCCTCGACGGACGACGAGGTCAGCGCGCTGGCCGATGACGACGTGGCCCGGCGACTCGATGCCTTCACGGCCCACACATCGCCGGCGACAGCGGCAGTCACCAGCCAGCTCGCGGTCGTCGGCCTTGTCAGCGTCGCAAGCATCGCCGGCTTCAAGCGCGCCCTGGCCCGGACGCACGGCATCCGTTCGGTGACCGTCGCCTCCGGCCCCAGCGGCGACTTCGTCTTCAGCATCAATCACGACCCCGAGACCGACCTTCGGTCGATCGTCCCCGCGCTCGATGGGTTCGCCGCGTCGATCACGGGGGACGCCGACGGCGTCCTCACGGCGACCGCCAGCGACCCCGACGGCACCCACTGAACTGGAGGACTCCATGAGCCGCCCGACGATCGCCGTCGGCCTCCCCACCTACGAGCGCGACGCCGTCATCGAGGCGCTCACCCTCGCCGAGTTCGGGACCGTCGCTCTCGAGGCCACGGGCGATCTCGCGGCGGTCCTCGAGGCCGAGCTGCCCGTCGGGCTCGCCGTCCTCGATGCCGGGGACGACCCGGCGGCCCTCGTCGCATCGCTCGGCGGGCTGCGCCTCCGAGAGCGCGAGATCCCGATCCTCGTCGTCGTGACCGATGCGCAGCTCGACGCCCTCATCGATGCCGACGGACTTGGCCCCGATGACGAGGTCGTGGCCCGACCGCTCGATCCGGAGACGATCCGCTGGCGCGCCGAGGCGATGTTGATCCGCCGGCAGGTCGCCACCGCTAGCGTCGATGGCGCGGTCATGACCCACGGCCGCGTCGAGGCCGGCTGGGCGGCTCGATCGCCGATCATCGCGATCTTCAATCCCAAGGGCGGCGTCGGCAAGACGACGATCGCAACGAACCTCGCGGCCGCGCTCCAGATCCGTAAGGAGCGGCGGGTCCTCCTCGTGGACGCCGACACCGTGACCGGTCACGTCACGATGTCACTCGGGATGGAGACCGGCCGGACCCTCTCCGATTCCTGGCTCGACGAGGCGGACGGCGGCCCCAGCGAGGGCCTTCTCGACATCGCCGCGGTCCATGAATCGGGGGTCCGCGTCGCGGCCCTCGTTTCGAACCCGCTGGCCATGACGCGCCTCGACCCGGAGCGTGTCGGCGAGGCGCTCATGGCAGCCCGCTGGGGCGTCGACGTCATCGTCGTCGACCTCCACCCCTCGTACAGCGACGTGAACCAGGTCATCTTCAGCGTGGCCGACCGGATCCTCGTCCCGGTCACGCCGGACCTGCCCGCGATCCGCGCCGCGGTCCAGCTGGCCGAGGTCGCCACCGAGCTTGGCATCCGCGACCGCATCTCGACGGTCGTCAACCGCGCCAACAGTGGGGTCACCGCGGCCGACATCGAGCGGGCCGTGGGCTCCCCGGCGCTCGCCCAGATCCGTTCGGGCGGCATGCTCTTCGTGAGGGCCGCCAACGTCGGGCGGACGGTCATCGACCTCTTCCCTCGGGAGAAGGTTTCGGCCGACTTCGAGCAGCTGGCCGACCAGATCCTCGGGATAAGCAACCCGGCGACCACGACCTCGACGACCGCCGAGCAGCGCTCGTTGCTCGGTGGGCTGTTCCGGGGCAAGGAGGCAGTCCGGGCCTGAGCCCCCGGCGGCGGCGTTCACGGGAAGGGGCCCGGCCATCGGCCGGGCCCTTGGCCTGTCCTAGGTCCGCTCCCGCCAGGTCGTGCCACCGAGCGGCGTGCCGGGCAGGCGCAGGTGGCGCTCTCCTGTCGCCAGGTCCACCTGTTCCACCCCGCGCAGGTAGTACCGGTTCACGAGGGCCGCGTCGGCCTCGGTGCCGATATCGACCTCGACCCCCTCCAGCCAGACGCTCGGCCGGGTCACGGCGACGAACATCTGGCTCGACCGCTCGAGGAGTCCGTCGGGCTCCGAGCCGGGATGGAGCTGGACCGTTCCGACGACCCGCAGCGGCGGGGCCTGGAGGGCCACGTCGAAGGCGATCTTGTGGATCCGATGTGCGGTCCGCTCGTCGTTGCCCAGGCTGGCGGCCGACTCGGGGCCGGCGATGACGACGATGAGATCGTAGGGATCGACGGCCTGGATGCCCGGCGCCGGCTCGAACGGGCGGGACCCGTCGAGCGGGGCCCAGCTGACGTCGGCGAGGCTGATCGCCTCGCGCTTGTTGAGGGTGTCCAGGAGTCGGCCGGTGATCGTCATCGAGCCGGTCAGGCGCCACTCCTCGGTCAGGCCGTGGAACCTGACCGGACGGGGCGCCCGGTCACGCGGGTCGGCCGACGTCGAGCCGGCCTCGGCCGGCGGCGGCGCCTCCTTCCTGCGACCCAACCCGAACGGCATGGCTACTCCTCCGCCTTGCCGGTGTTCTCCCGGATCGTCTCGACGACCGTGGTGTCGGCCAGGGTCGTCGTGTCGCCGAGGGTCCGGCCCTCGGCGATGTCG
>MGOD01000140.1:31065-34878 GCA_001795245.1 Chloroflexi bacterium RBG_16_70_13 | reverse complement strand
AGCGGGTTTTGGGCAGGTCCGGTACGAACATCAGGTACCTGGGACGGGCAATCGGGCCGATGACGTAGGCGACATGCTCCCGGAGCTGGACCGCGAGGGCGTCGGCCGGCTCCTGGCCGGTCTTCAGGATCACGAACGCGTAGATCGCCTGGCCGGACACCTCGTCCTTCACCCCGACGACCGCCGCCTCGGCGACCGACCGATGGTCGACGAGCGCCGACTCGACCTCGGTCGTGCTGATCCGGTGACCGGCCACGTTCATGACGTCGTCGACGCGTCCGAGGAGCCAGAAGTAGCCCTCCTCGTCGCGCTTGGCCCCGTCGCCGGCGAAGTACATGCCGGGGAACCGTGTCCAGTACGTCTCGCGATAGCGGTCCGGGTCGCCGTAGATCCCGCGGAGCATCGCCGGCCAGGGCCGCTTCAGGACGAGGTAGCCACCACCGCCGAAGGGAACAGATTCGCCGTCGCCGTCGACGACGTCGGCGGCGACGCCGGGGAACGGGAACGTCGCCGAGCCGGGCTTCGTCGTCGTGACGCCGGGCAGCGGCGTGATCAGGATCATGCCGGTCTCGGTCTGCCACCACGTGTCGACGATGGGAGCCTGCCCTCGGCCGATGTGCTCGTGGTACCAGAGCCAGGCCTCGGGGTTGATCGGCTCGCCGACCGAGCCGAGGACCCGCAGCGAGGACAGGTCGTGGGCCGCCGGGAACTGCGGGCCGTGCTTCATGAAGGCCCGGATGGCGGTTGGGGCGCAGTACAGGATCGAGACCTTGTAGGCCTCGATGATCTGCCACCAGCGGTCCCAGGTCGGCGTGTCGGGCGCGCCCTCATACAGGACGCCGGTCGCGGCGTTCGCCAGCGCCCCGTAGACGATGTAGCTGTGGCCTGTCACCCAGCCAATGTCGGCCGCGCACCAGTACACGTCGTCGGGCTTCAGGTCGAAGATCGCCTCGTGGCTGAAGCTCGTGCCGACGAGATAGCCGGCCGTGGTGTGGACGATGCCCTTGGGCTTGGCCGTCGTGCCCGAGGTGTAGAGCAGGTACAGCATGTGCTCCGAATCGACCGCCACCGGCGGGCAGTCCTCGGACTGGCGGTCGACGATGTCGTGCCACCAGACGTCGCGGCGAGGGACCATGTGAGCGCCCTGGCCCAGGCGGTCAACGACGATGACCTTCTCGATCGTCGGCGTCGAGGTGACGGCGTCGTCGGCGTGGTGCTTGAGGTTGACCCGGTTGCCCCGCCGCCAGCCCCCGTCGGCGGTGATGAGAACCTTCGCCCCGCAGTCGTTGATCCTTCCGGCCAGGGCCTCGGCCGAGAAGCCCCCGAAGACGACCGTGTGGGGGGCCCCGATCCGGGCGCAGGCGAGCATCGCGATCGGGAGCTCGGGGATCATCGGCATGTAGATGGCGACGCGGTCACCGGTCTCGATGCCGAGCTCGAGGAGGGCATTGGCGGCCTTGCTGACCTCGCGCTGGAGGTCGGCATAGGTGATCGTCCGGGTGTCGCCCGGCTCCCCGATCCAGTGATAGGCGACCTTGTCGCCGAGCCCGGCCTCGACATGGCGGTCGACGCAGTTGTAGGTGATGTTCAGCCTGCCGCCGACGAACCACTTCGCGAACGGGAGGTCCCATTCGAGGGTCGTCTCGAACGGCGTCTCCCAGCTGACCCGCTCGCGAGCGATGCCCTCCCAGAAGGCGACGTAGTCGCGCTCGGCCTCGTCGTAGATCGATGCCTTCGCGTTGGCCTGCGCGGTGAACTCGGCGGCGGGTGGGAACGTCCGGCGCTCGGCGAGAAGGTTCTCGATCGCGGGCTGGACGCCCTGGGACGGTTCGACGCTCACAGACGACTCCGTTGACCTCGATGGTCGAACTGGTGGACCGCCGACGTTGGGACGGCCGGCGACGGCGTCCGTGCATCGTAGCGCGCTTGTTGGGGCGTGGCACCATCCATGAGCCTGTCCGCAGCGCACGCCACGTTCGAGTGCGGTCGCGCAGGTGCTCGATGGCGCCTTCGCCCGGCCGGCCGCCTCGCAGCGCCCGATTCGGATCACTCCTCGGGCGCGAGGTCCTCGTCGGTGGGGCCGATGGCTGGGCCCGGGAGCACATCGGCCGTGCCCGGCTCGCGGCTCAGCACGACCCGCTGCGGTCGGGGGATCTCGATGCCGTTGGCCTTGAAGGCCACGAGCAGGCGCTTCCGAAGCTCGCCGGCGGCGGCCCACTGCTCGGTCGCCCGGACGGTTCCCAGGATCTTGAGCGTCACGCCGTACTCGCCGAGGGCGCTGACCCGGTCCACCCGGGGCGTCTCGAGGACTCGCCGCTTCCAGGCCGGGTCGGAGGCCATCTCGCGACCGACGTTGTCGACGACCTCCATCGCCTTGTCGATGTCGGTGCCGTAGGCGACGCTCACGTCCTGGTTGATCCGGGACCAGACCCGGGTGAGGTTGCTGGCGACGGCGATCTCGCCGTTGGGCACGGTGTGGACGACGCCATCGAGGTCGCGGAGCGTCGTCCGCCGCAGGCTGAAGTCCTCGACCGTGCCGGCCACGCCGGCGACCCGGATGACGTCGCCCTTGCTGAACTGGTTCTCGATGAGGATGAGGGCGCCGTTCAGGTAGTCCTTCACGAGGTGCTGCGCCCCGAAGCCGACGGCGATCCCGACGACCCCGAGGCCGGCGATCGCCGGCCCAACGTCGAGCCCGAAGCCGCCGAGCAGCATGACCCCGGCGATGACGACGATGAGGAAGCGCAGGAAGTTGACGGCCAGGGCGGCGATCGTGTCCATCCGCTTCTGGATCTCGACGGCCGACAGCTCCTGGGCGGTGCCCTCCGTCGCCTCGCGATCCAGGAGCGTCTTGACGATGCCCCGGACGAACACCCGGGCCAGCCGAAGCGCGACCCAGGCCACGACGACGATGACGATCGCCTGCCCGATCGGCGCCCCCGGCCCGTCGAGGAACGCGTACAGGTCCGACCACGGTGACTTCGAGAAGTCCGGCATGCTCTTGCGAGCGTACCGGAGCGTGGCCCAGCCCGTGGGCCAGGCGGCCCGGGCTTCGGCGACGATCGGCGCTGGGGCGGGGTGCTCTCGTCCGCCGTCCTGCCGGGTGGCGTGTGTCTCTTGGGCACCATCCTGGAACGAACACACTCGACCGACCTCGAGTTCGAGGAGATTCGTGCAGGAAGTCGGGGGTGGTCACGCTCATTCATTCAGATCCTGTGCCCAGGGGACACAAAACCGGGCACGGCGGGCGGGGTGGGCGGCTGCGGGGTTCATCGGGAGGGCGGCTGCGGGGGTCATCGGGAGGGCGGCTGCGGGGTTCATCGGGAGGGCGGCTGCGGGGTTCATCGCGGTTGATCGGCGGGTAAGTGCCGTCCGATTGAATGGCCGCGTGTCGGAGCCATTCCGGGTCTCGTTCGCCGCTGACGTTCGGTCGACCCGCCTCGCGCTGGACGTGACGCAGGGAGAACTCGCCACCGCCGCCCGGATCTCCCGCGCATACCTGGCATCGATCGAGGTCGGCCGGGCGAACCCGACCCTCGACGTCGCCGAGCGTCTGGCCGAGGCGCTCGGCCTCGAGCTCCGGCTGCTGGCCGGCCCGATCATTCCCGAGCCGAGGCAGCGAGATCTCGTACATGCGAGGTGCTCGGCCTATAGCCATCGCCGCCTGATCGCGGACGGCCTCGACTGCCGCCGCGAGGTTCTCATCACCGACGGCCGCTACCGCGGTTGGATCGATGTGCTGGCCTATGACCCGCTGTCCGGGAGACTGCTGATCATCGAGATCAAGACGACGCTGTCTGACGTTGGTGCGGT
>MGOD01000140.1:25764-31045 GCA_001795245.1 Chloroflexi bacterium RBG_16_70_13 | reverse complement strand
TGGTACGAGCGCAACGCGCTCCGAGTTGCCCGCGCGTACTCGTGGAACGTCCGGTTCGTGAGCTCCTGGCTCCTGTGCCTGGCGTCGGCGGAGATCGACCATGCAATCCGGATCAACCGCGACGCGTTGCAGCTGGCGTTTCCGCTCCGGGCCCCCGAGATGCGCCGAAACCCCGCGAGCCTGGAACCGTCGTCGACCGGCCGCGGTCTGGCTCTGATCGATCCGGCGCGCCGCCGCAGCGAGTGGCTCCTGCCCGCGGCGACCGACGGCCGTCGGAGCCAGGCTCCGTATCGCGACTACGCGGACGCAGCGCGAAGGCTCGGAGCTGGCTGACGGCGACCGCGCGCGGGCGGCGTGTGTCTCTTGGGCACCATCTTCGAACGAACACGCTCGACCGACCTCGAGCTCGAGCAGATTCCTGCAGGAAGTCGGGGGTGGTCACGCTCATTCATTCAGATCCTGTGCCCACGGGACACAAGACCGGGCACGGCGGGCGGGGGCAGGAGCTTGGGCGGGAGGCAGTCTCGGGCGGGCGGCTCCGGCCGGAGCCGCCGCTCGTGACGGTGGGGCCCTGTTCCGTCAGCTATTGGCAGCGACTGATGCCCGAACTGCCGCCACCAGTTCGACGAACGGCAACCCATCGAACGCCTTGGGCCACTCACCGATGGGTTGTGCAGGCAGCACGACTCGGCCGTCGAGCTCGCGGAAGTAGCCCTGGCCACTGACGACCCGGTAGTGCATCGGATCTGCCTCGGGCGAGTCAAGAGGAAAGTCGTACTGCTTGGCCCATTCCTGGTTGTTGCTGAGGAACATCACGACGCGATCTGATGGCAACGAGCTGGCGAACTGCTCGTAGCGCCAGTCGAAGTCGTGCGCCGCGTCGCCGACGCCGAGGAGCAACGAAACAGCGATCGTGCCCGGCTCCACCGATCTCACGGACCCTGCGACGACGTCGTCCAGCCTGAAAGTCACGGTCGCCAAGTAGATGATGTTGTGGTATGGGTCCTCCACCGTCGGGCCTGGAGCGATACTGGAGGCCGTGCCGGTCACGACAGCATCGGACGCCGAGACGATGGCGTCGAGAGTCGGGTAACTGATGGCCTCGGGGTCCCCGGGTACCATCGCGGCCCAGAATGCCGCTGCACTGAGCGGCTCGATCTCGGCGGTCGCCGCCGCGGAGGGCTCAGGAGGTGTGGCCGCCGAACCGGTTGGCGCTGGGCTTGAGAAGCCGGCACCACATCCGGCGGCCAGCAGGCCGAGACCGATCACCAAGCCGAGGTGATTGACTGGCCTTGGCTTGAGTCTAGTCATCAGTAGTTCGCGTCGATATGGGCCCGGTCGTGCCCGGAGGTCGTCGAGTTCGTCGGAACGTAGTTTGGATCGATTGTCGCCTTCAGCATGCATGTCCCGGAGCTCTCGTTCGTGTGGCGAAGCCCGATGGTGTGCCCAAGCTCATGACAGGCGATGTATCGCTTCTTGGCGTCAGTGGGAAAGTGCGACGACGCGTAAAGCGTGTTGTAGTAGAGTCGCTGTGGGCGACACCATCGAGTGTGGGCTGCGTCGCTCCCCCCGTAGGTCATGCCGGACGACCCAGGCGGGCCCATGCATTGCGTCCAGGCGAGCGCCGGCACGCTTTGCGATGTGATCAAGAGAACCTCGACGTCCTTGTCGAGCGCGGGCGGGTACACCTCGTACATTGAAATCGGCGGAGCAACTGAAGTGTAGTTGGACATGGCCCAGAGAATCTGCGTTCGATAGGAGCCAGTTACATTGACATACACTGCGTGATACTGGTTGTTTGCAACACACTGGCTTTGGGGCGTCGCGTCACAGATGTGCGCTGGGGTACCGCCGGCGGCCTGGTTCGCGCCGAAGTTCGTTGCACCGACGGACGGTGGTGAGGCAATCGCCAGCACGATCGCCACGATGACGCCAATGAGCAGCCGTCGCGGTCGGCGCGTGGGCTTCGTCATCATGCGACGCTACCCCCCCCATTGCCGATGTCAATCCCGCGGTGCAGCGGGTCACGAAACGACGTCGGTAGCGGTGGGACACAGCCGCCGTATGGCGTGCGTCGGCCGCGCGCTGCTTGGGCAGATGGCCGTCGAAGCAGGGCGAGCAGAGCCGACATGAGCGCCCGCTCGCTGAGATGGTGCCCTCGGGCTTCAGGCGACGGCGCCGCCGAGACGGACGCTGATCGCGGCGGCGGTCTCGCGGGCCTGGGCGGCGAGCTCGGGGATGCGGCGCGGGGTGAGCCGGAAGGCCGGCCCCCAGACCTCAACCGCGGCGATGACCGCGCCCCGGGCATCGTGGACCGGGGCCGCAACGGCGGTGAGGCCCGTCTCGAGCTCGCTGAGGGCCGTCGAATACCCTCGCCGGCGGGCCCGGGCCAGGTCCTCGAGGAGCGGCTCGAGGTCGGTGATGGTCCGCTCCGTGTAGCGGGTCAGGCCGCGCCGCACGATCCGCAGGACCTCGCGCTCGGCGAGCGAGGCGAGGAGGACTTTGCCCGAGGCGTTGGCATGGAGCGCCGATGCCCGCCCGGTCCAGTCCCCCACCGCGATCAGGTTCGGGCCGTCGGCCTGGGCCACGAACAGGACCTGGTCGCCTTCGAGAACGCCGAGGCCGGCCGTCTCGTGGGTCAGCCTGGCCAGTCGCTCGAGCTCCGGCAGGGCCAGGCTGCGCAGGTCGAGCGTCCGCTCCGCCCGCTCGGCCAGGCGGATGACCACCAGCCCGAGGCGGTACTTGCCGGTCTCGGCGTCCTGCTCCACGAGCCCCCGCCGCTGGAGCGTGGCGAGGAGCCTCGACGCGGTCGACTTGTGGAGGCCGAGCCGTCGAGCCAGCTCCGTCACGCCGGCCTCGCCCTGGCTCTCGCCGAGGGCGAGCAGGAGGGAGGCAGCGCGATCCACGCTCCGGACCGCATTGCCGTCGAGGCCCATGGCCATCGGTCCGGCCGGGTCAGCCGCCGGCCGGGTGCGACATCGCACCCTGGGCCGCGCCCGGGGCCTCGCCCCGCGCCCGATCGTCGAGCGCCGCCCGGAGGGATTCCTCGAATGCGGTCACGGCTCGATCCACCGAATCGTCGGCGGCGTGGGCCTCGCAGATGAACCACGGCTCCCGGCTGTCCGGCTCGGGCATCGCGCCGCGGGCGTGCATCCCGACCGCGACCGCGTCGTAGAGAGCATGGTCCGTATCGGCCCAGTCGCGGTACTCGGTCGCGACCTTCTCTGTGAACATGATCCCGAACATCGACGGGTGGCCCGTGAAGTGGTACGGCAGGCCGGCGTCGTTGAGAACCTCCCGGAGACCGTCCTGGATCCGCCGTCCGATTCGATGGACGGTCTCGAGCGCGTCGGTGTCGCGGATGATCTCGAGGGTCTTCACCGCGGCCGCGGCCGCCACCCGATTGCCGGCATACGTGCCGCCGTGGCTGACCTTCTCGGGCAAGAGGCTCATGATCTCGCGGCGGCCACCGAAGGCCGCTGCGGGATAGCCGTTGCCCATGGCCTTGGCGAACGAGGCGAGGTCGGGGGTGATCCCGAAGTACTCGGCGGCGCCCCCGCGGGCGAACCGGAAGCCCGTCTTGACCTCGTCGAAGATCTCGAGGATTCCGAACTCCCGGGTCAGCGCCCGGAGCTCCCTGTGGAAGCCCTCCTGGGGCAGGATCCCCTGGGCGTTGCCGAGGACTGGCTCGACGATGACCGCCGCGATGTCGTGGCCCTCGCGCTCGAACAGCCGGCGGAGGCGCTCGATGTTGTTGAAGCGCGCCGGGATGATCGTGTCGGCGACGGCCTCGGGGATGCCCCGGCCCCAGGTGAGGCGGACGGGGTTGTCGGCGTCGCCGAGCTCGGCCATGTTGTCGGGCGAGACGCTGATCAGGGCGTAGTCGTGGACGCCGTGATACTGGCCCTCGAACTTCACGATCTTGTTCCGGCCGGTGTAGGCCCGGGCGAGGCGCATGAGATGCATCGTCGCCTCGGTCCCGGAGACCGTCATCCGGGCCATCTCGACCCAGCCGGTCAGCTCGCACAGGAGCTCCATCGCCCGGACCTCGTCCTCGGTCGTCAGCGAGAAGCTGACACCTCGTCGCATCCGCTCGTTGACATGGTCGTCGACGCGTCGGTCACCGTGGCCCAGGATGACTGGCCCGTAGCCCATCCGGAGGTCGACGTACTCGTTGCCGTCGATGTCCCAGACCCGGCCACCCGCGCCGCGATCGATGTAGATCGAGTCGTCGCCCCAGGCCCGGAAGTTCGAGTTCGCACCGCCCGGCAGGGTTCGTGCGGCACGGCGGTAGAGCTCCAGCTGGCGGGCGCGGGCGAGCTGCGGGCGGGCGGCGGAGCTGGCCATGATGCCTCCGTCTGGCTGATGGGCAACCAGCGCATTGGGCCCGAGGCGCGCGACGGCCCGTTGCGGTGGATGAGACGCGGGCGTCAATCGTGCCACAGGCGCCGCCGATGCGCAACGCGAGATTCGTTGCGGATCTCCGGTGCACCTGCGAAATCCGCAGGTTCGGACCCTGCCGGTCGCCGGATGCGCGCACCGAGCGGCGAACGAACGCCCAGCCCCGCGGCAGCCTCAGGCGCGCGCTGAAACCCGGCTAGCGTCGCGCGTCGGGCCGGTCGAACAGCCCCAGCTGCTCGCCGCGACGCTCGACGGCGGGCTCGAGGCCCAGGAACGGCTCGAGGCCGTCGAGCTCGAGCGGATCTCGCTCGAGCCAGGCTCGCAGGTACGGCCACAGGACGAGGTGCCAGTTGCCCTCGGTGAGCGCGCCCCGGAGGAGGGGCGATGCATCGAGCTTGTGGCGGACGAGCTCGGCCCGTTCCGGGGCGATCGCCAGGATCCGGACGAGGTGCTCGTCGGGCGGGATCCTGGCATGCCGGCGCAGGAGGACGTCGCCGAGCATCGCCGTCCATTCGACCTCGAAGAGGAGGGCCGATCGACCGCGAACGTACCAGATGCAGTCGACGGCTTCGAGGTCCTCGGTCGGTGCCCGCGAGACCGAGGCTAGCCAGGCCGTCCGCTCGCGCTCGTCGAGGAAGTCGCCCAGCGTCCGGTCGCCGATCCGGCGCCCCTGCTCGCGCCGGCCGAGCCAGACCGACATCCCCAGGCGGTGGCCGCCGTTCGCGAGGAGGGCCAGGAGCTCCGTGTGGTCGGCCGTCCGCCGGCGGACATCCTCGCCCGTCACGAGGCGCTCGGCGGTCGAGGCCGGGCTGCGATAGCTGGCCAGGCAGGCCCGGACGAGGGCCTCGTCGGGCAGGTCGTGGCCGGAGAAGAGCGCGGC
>MGOD01000140.1:24749-25728 GCA_001795245.1 Chloroflexi bacterium RBG_16_70_13 | reverse complement strand
GCCGGCCGTCGACAGGAGGCTGTAGACGGCCCACTCGACCCGGTCGGCGAGCGGCACCGCGGCGGCTTCGCGATCCTGCCGCTCGCCGAGCCACCAGCGACCGGGCTCGATCTCGGCAAGGCGGTGCTGGGTCGGCCGGCCGAGCTCATCGCGGACCAGGGCGAGGACCCGCTCGACGGGATCCCGTTCCGCAGGCTGGAGGCGGGCCGTGCGCGACGGCCAGGCGGGTGGGGGCGATCCGACTTCGCTCGTCGAGGGCCGCGAGGCGCCCGATCGAGTCCCCGGTCCGGGGCGACCGCCGCCAGGACCGCGGTCGTCGAACCCGCCGGCGGTGTCGGAACGGCTCCCGGCGTCCGATTGGCCCTGGGCGTCGGAACGATGTCCGTTGGCGTCGGACGGTCCAGGTCGGTCGCTGCCGCGGTCGGGATCGACCGGTCCCGCGTCGCCGTCCAGCGTGCCTCCGACGGCGTCGGCCTCGGGGACCGAAGCCTCCTCCATGGCCATCAGCCGGCGGAGGTGCCCGGCCCGATCGAGACCGACCAGGATCTCCCCGAGGAGCCGCTCGTAGCGAGCCGGCTCACCCCGCTCGCGGAGAACCTCGACCGCGGTCTCGGTGATCGATCGCGCGGCTTCGGCGCGCGAGAACGGTCGCGCGTCGACGCGCTCAGGCGGCGCGAAGAGGCCTGGGCCGGGGACGAATTCCGGGTCGGCGCTCCCGCCGGGCACGGGATCGAGACGGCGGTTGCCCCGGGACCGCGGGCCGGGGGGAACGCTCGCGCCGGGCGGGATCAGCTCGACCACTCCCCCGACATCCTCGTCGGCCTCGGCCAGCCGGGCCTCGGCCAGCCGGTATCCGGCCCCGACGCCGCCGAGGACGGCGGCGACGAGCGCCTCCGGGTCGCCGGCCTCGAGGAGCAGGACGGCCCGACCGTCGCGGGCCATCAGCGGGGCGACCGCGGCCAGCGACCTCCGGAGCGCG
>MGOD01000140.1:18701-24596 GCA_001795245.1 Chloroflexi bacterium RBG_16_70_13 | reverse complement strand
CGAGGCGGATGCGGGGCCGCAGCACGTCCCGACCCGGCTCGCGGAACGGATCGCGGGCCTCGGCCGCCAGGCGCTCCAGGGCGCCGGCCGCAGCCACTCGCAGGACGGCCGTCCCCGTCCCCTCGACGAGCCCCCGAAGGTCGCCGGCGATTCGCGCCTCGAGGGGCCCGAGCGCCCCGCTCTCCAGGCGCTGGACGAAGCCGCGGACCACCCGGATGGCCTCTTCGAACGCCAGCCACGGGTTGCGCTCCCGGAACGGGTCCGGAACCGGCGAGCGGACCATTCCGCCAGCGATCCGGATCCCCGGTGTCCGGCCCGGCCCGGCGCCCAGGCGGCTGGCCGGCAGGACCGCGTGGAGGAACGCCAGGCGGAGCGCCGATTCGACCGGCGCCGCCCGGAGCTCACCCTCGATGCGCTCGAGGATGGCCGACAGCCCGACGAGCTGGCGGTCGGTGTGGAGGCCCAGGATCGCGTCGACGAGCTCGTTCCCCCCGTCGGGCGTCGGAAAGCGCTCGCGGAGACGGGAACGGACGGCGTCCGCCGCGACGTCGGCTTTCGACCGGGCGACATCCGCCTCGTCCGGGGGTCCCTGGCGCTGCTCCGCGCCGCCCTGCTGATCGCGACAGATGGTGCATCGGTATTGCTTTCGAACCAGCCGCGCCTCGTCGTCGGAGCCACCGTCCCCGGCCCACTGGAGCTCGTCGGCGATCAGCGACCGGCCGCAGGTGGCGCAGCGGGTCGCGAACATCGCCCCGATCGAGAGCTTCAGGCTCGATTCGCCGCGGGGGGACGCGGACAAGGTTGAGAACGCAGCATCGAGGTGCCTGAGGTCGGGCGGGCGGAGCACGACCTCCGCCAGGAGCCGGGTCAGGGGGTTGCTCTCGACCGTGCAGGCGCGACGCTGCCGATCGATGGCTGCCCGGGCGATCCAGCCGCCCCGGCCGTTGAGGTCGGCGACGATGTCGCCCGCCCCGGAGCGCGCGTCGATCTGGGCTGCCACGAGCTCGGGCGGCGGGGGCGGGGCCAGACGTTCGAAGGCCGGGAGCGTGAACCCGGGCTCCGCGCGGGACAGGATGGCGCGTCCGACCATCGATCGATTGTCGCAGACCGCCCTTGCCCTGTACCTCGTGGGCCTCGCCGCCGCCCTCGCCGCCCCGAGCTCGAAGACCGCGGTCGTCAGCCCCGTGCTCGAAGACCGCGGTCGTCAGCCCCGTGCTCGAAGACCGCGGTCGTCAGCCCCGTGCTCGGATGGCCGGATCCGCTCGCCCCGCGGGACGCGAGCGCGATCGGGCGACCGTCGCCGTCAGGCTTCGTCGAGCTCGTCCGGCTCCTCGACGAACGCCTCGTCCGTCGTGTCCTCCGGCGGGAGGACGCGATCCAGGTCCTCGATCTCCTCGTCCTCGACGTCGTCCTCGAGGTCCTCCTCGAGCTCCTCGTCCTCGCGGACGAGGGTGCCCTTCGTGTAGGGCCGGAGGTCCGTCGACTTGGCCGCGGTCGGGAAGCTGACCTTGCCGTAGTTGCGGGGGTCCTGGTAGATCTCGCGAATGATGATCCGGACGTCGACCGCACCGAGCGAGGTCACGCCGGCCGAGTATTTGTTGCCGTCGGCGATGAGCTTCAGGAGCCGGGCCGCGACGCGCGGCTCGACCACCCCGATGCGCATCCCGTTGCTCGTGGCCACGAGCCGGTTGCCCTCGGGGATCAGCTCGACCGCGTCGCCGGGGTTCACCTGGGCCAGCTTGCGAGGATCGGGCAGGTCCATGAGGAAGGCAAAGCCGGTCTTGCCGGTCTCCTCGACGAAGATGCGGACGGGGGCCTTGCTGCCCTCGATCGCCGCGACGGTCTTCTCGCCGGCGGCGACGAGCAGCGTCTTGAGCCGGTCGATGTTCCGCTCGGCGATCCGGTTCGTGGGATCGAGGGCCAGGGCGGCCTGGTAGTGCTCGCGGGCGGCGCCGAGCTCGCCCTGCTCCCAGAGCGCCTTGGCCAGGCGGTTCTCGGCTTCGGCGTCGGGGCCGAGCTCCAGGAGGCGCCGGTTGGTCTCGGCTGCGTCCAGCCAGTGGCCGTTGGTGGCCAGGGCGATCGCCTGCTCGGCGAGCTGGCGCTTCAGGCGCGTCGTCGCAATCGGGCTCGCCGCGTTGTTGTCGGAATCGGAGAAGGTCACGTGGGATGGGTCCTTTCGACGGTCAGGGGGCAATGGAATCTGGCACCGGTGCCGCGGTCCGTCAAATGGCGCCGCGCCGTGCGGCCAACGGATGGAGCGGACCCGCGTCGGGACGATCAGGTCCGGAGCCGGAGGCTCCAGGCGACGACGACGAGGCCGAGGACGAGGAGGAGGACCGTCTCCCAGATCCGGCGGGGATCGCGCCGCCGCGACGGCGGCGTGCCGTGGACGGCATCCCAGAGGAAGAACACCAGCACGAGGAGGGCCGGACCCAGGAGGCGCGGGATCTCCATGGCCCGGAGGGCGACCGCCGCGATCGCGGTGACGATCGCGCTCGTCAGGCCGAACCAGGCCACGTCACGCATGTTCGACGAGCGGAGGGCGGCGGCCCGGTAGCCCAGCAGGAACGCCACGATGGCATCGGCGGTGGCGAGCGCGGCGAGGTCGGGCCCGGTCGGGGACGGGCCGGCCACGGCCCCGGGCTCTGGCAGGCCGCCAGGGACGAGGGCGGCGATGCCGGTGAAGGCGAGGAAGGCGACGACGAGCGACCAGACGAGGATCGCCGTCCGATCGGCCCCCGAAGGCCCGGCGGAGGCACCCAGGATCCGCGCCTCCGTCGCGAGGACGCGGGCGATGAGCCAGGCGCCGATGACGAGCGCGAGCGGGAGAAGCATGCCGACAGGCACGAGCCGGATTGACCCGAATACCGCGAACGAGGCGACCGCCGGCACGGCCAGCGACTCGACCGGAACTCCGGCCGCCGCCGCCGGGGCCTCGGTCTCGCCGAGGATCTGGAGGCTGGCGAGGGCGGCGGCCACCAGGAGGCAGGCACCGACGGCCCAGGCCGCCGGGCCGTCAACGAACCGCGAGGCGAGGATGACCGCGGCCGCGGCGAGGACCAGCTCCCGGGAGGCGCCGCGGGTGACCATCGGGCCGATGGTACGCCGCCCTTCCGCGATCACGGGTCCTGCCGCCGGACGTAGGCGAGGAGGTCGGCGCGGGACCGGGTGTTGAGCACGACCGGCGGCTCGACCCAGGCCCGGCGCGCCTGGGAGACACCCCACTCGAGGTGATCGAACTCGGCCGTCCGGTGGGCGTCGGAATCGATCGACACGAGGCAGCCGACCTCGATCGCGTGGCGGGCCCGCTCCACGGCGAGATCGAGGCGGTGGGGCGAGCCGTTCATCTCGAGGACCGTGCCGGTCCGGGCGGCCTCGGCATACACGGCATCCCAGTCGAGGTCGAGGTCGTCGCGAGTGCCGATCATCCGGCCTGACGGATGGGCGATGACGTCGACATGCGGGTTCCGGATCGCGGTGAGCGTCCGGGCCGTGAGCTCGGCCCGGGTCTGGCGGCGTCCGACGTGGAGCGAGGCGACGACGAGGTCGAACGTCGCGAGGAGCTCGTCCTCATAGTCGAGCCGCCCGTCGGCCCGGATCTCGAGCTCGCAGCCGTGGAGGAGGCGAAAGCCCTCGGGCGAGGTCTCGGGCGGCGCCGTCCCAGCGTCCTCCTCCGCGGCGAAACGTCGGTTGAGCCCGGCGATGACCGCGCGCTGCTCCTCGACCCGCTCCGGTGAGAGGCCGCGGGCGATGGCCAGCGAGATCGAGTGGTCGGTCAGGACCTGGTAGGCGTGACCCCGCCGCCGGGCGGCCTCGGCCATGGCCTCGATCGGGTGCGAGCCATCGGACCAGTCGGAGTGGGAATGGAGGTCGCCCCGGAGGTCGTCCAGCTGGACGAGCCGGGGCAGCCGCCCGGCGAGCGCCGCCTCGATCTCGCCCCGGTCCTCGCGCAGCTCGGGCTCGATGTAGGGAAGGCCGAGGAACTCGTAGGCCTGCGCCTCGGACTCGAACGTCCGGAGCTCCGCGGCGTCGCCGGCCAGCGGCTGGCCGTCCTCGCCGATCGGGAGGAAGCCCTTCTCGGACAGGCTCCAGCCCCGGTCGCGCGCGCGGGCTCGAAGCCGGACGTTGTGCTCCTTCGAGCCGGTGAAGTGCATGAGGTACGTGCCCGCGGCACCCGAGGGCATGAGCATCAGGTCGATCTGGGGACCGCGCCCGCCGAGTTCGACGGCAGCCTTGGCCGGCCCGCGGTTGATGACCGCGGCGACGCTCGGCAGCGCTGCGAAGCGGTCCACGACGTCGGCCGGGACGTCGGCCTCGGCCAGGAAGTCCAGGTCGCCGATCGTCTCGCGTCGGCGCCGCCAGGAGCCGGCCGGCACGACCCGACGGACGCCCTCGAGGGCGCCGACCTGGGCGACGACCTCCGCCACGATGTCGCGCGCCTGGTGGAGGAGGAGCCGGCGCTCGCGGGTCTCGATGCCCGCAATGCCCTCGAGGATCAGCTGCTCGGTCCTCGCCGACAGGCCGCGGAGGCCCCGAAGCCGGCCGCTGGCCGCCGCATCACGGAGCTCGTCGAGCGTCGCGATCCCCAGGGTCGTGTAGATCTGGCGGACGGTCCTGGGGCCGAGGCCGGGGACTCGGAGGATGTCGAGGAGCGTCGGCGGGAACTCGGCCAGGAGCCGCTCGTGGTAGCCGAGCCGCCCGGTCGTAGCCAGCTCGGCCAGCTTGTCGGAGATCGCCCTGCCGACGCCCGGGATGTCCGGTGGGTGGCCATCGCGGTAGGCACGCGCGACCTCGACCGGCGACCGCCCGATGGCATCGGCCGCGCGGTGGTAGGCGACGGTCTTGAAAACGAGCTCGCCCTTGACCTCCAGGAGGTCGCCGATGTCGTGGAAGACCTGGGCCAGCACGCCATTGGTGAGGAGCGCCGGCTCGCCGACTCCGTCGTCGCCTTCGTCGTCGCTCTCATCATCGGCGCGGAGGTCGGCAGGAAGGTCGTCGGCGGTGGTCACTCTTACGATGGTAGCGGGGCCGGCCCGCTCCTCCGACAGCCGGATGACCCAGCTCGATGAACTTGCGACCGCGGCGACGGGCAGACCTCAGGCGGCGATCACGCGGTCGCGGCCGGCGCGCTTCGCCCGGAGGAGGGCCTGGTCGGCCCGCTCGACGATCGCCGGAATCGGCTCGTCCGCACCGCGGGCATTCGCGACGCCGACCGAGACGCTCACCCCGGGCACGCCGTGGCGCCGCAGATCGAGCGCCCGGACGGCCTGCCGGACGCGCTCCCCCACCTCGATGGCGACCTCCGGCCCGGGATTGCGGAGGAGGACGGCGAACTCCTCGCCGCCCACGCGGGCCGGCACGTCCTCCTCGCGGACGGCGGTCACGATCGCCCCGGCGACCGCACGGAGGACCTCGTCGCCGACCGGGTGGCCGTAGCGGTCGTTGAGGCTCTTGAACTTGTCGATGTCGACCATGAGCACGGCCACCGCGTCGCCGGCCCGCCGGCGCCGGGCCAGGAGGCCGCAGAACTCGTCGAAGTAGCGCCGGTTCGGGAGGCCCGTGAGGGGGTCGGTCGAGGCATGCGCGGCGACCTCACGGAGCGAGTAGGCACGGGCCATCGCCGCGGCGGCCTCGACGGCAGCGGCCTCCAGGAGCCGGCGTGCCGCATCCGGCCAGGGCTCGCGATCGCGGCGTGAGAGGACGATCGCGCCGACCACGCCGGCCTCGATTCGAAGGGGCGCGGCCAGGGTGTGGGTCAGGCCGTAGACGCTCCGGACGCGGTCCGCGATGCGGGCCGTCACAGCGGCGGTGGAGCCAGTGGCCGCCGGGCCGCCGGCCGATGCGCCGACGCCGATGACCTCGGAACGGGGCGCGAGGTGCAGCCCGGCCGATCCG
>MGOD01000140.1:12966-18690 GCA_001795245.1 Chloroflexi bacterium RBG_16_70_13 | reverse complement strand
ACGAACCCCGAGGTCGTCGAGGAATCCCGCGAGCCGGGCGGCCCCCCGCTCGATCCCCCGACCGACCGCCGCGACCGCGGCGGCGGCCGGCGTTACCGGCATCCCGGACGCCATGCGGCGGGCGTGCGGACGGGCCGGTGGTCCGACGGGGCTGACGTTCGGCGGCTCGGCGCGGCCGCCGGGGTCGTCGACCGTGACGGTGATGCCCGGGCCAGTGCCGATGCCACCCGGGGACGCGCCGGTCGAGCGTGGTGCAGCGGCGACCGCCACCGCGACGAGCTCGTCGGCCGGCGTCACGTCACGCACGCCGATAGGGATCGAGACCGCCGGCGGCGGCTCGCGATGAAACGGCGGCTCCAGGTCGGACATGGGCAGGACCGTGCTCGAGCTCGGAACGCCCGGGCGACTCGTGACGAGCGTCGCCTCGAGCGCTTCGCCCTCGGGCCGCCGACGCACCACGACGACGTGATCGGCGCCGGTGCCCTCCGCGAGATCGTCGACGATCGCGCCGACGATCGCATCGACCGAGACCGATCGGGACAGGCCCTGCAGGATCCGGGCGAAGTTCTCGGCCTCGGCGCGGCCGCGGGCCTCGAGACCGGCCACGGCATTGCGATGGAGGATGGCCGCGAGGGCGGCGATCCCGACGGCGCCGACGGGGATCCAGTCCAGCAGGTCGCCCGACGTCAGGGCCCGGACGCCGCCGATCAGGCCGAGGAGAAGGAACGTACCGAAGAGGAGCCACCACGTCCGGCGAATGGGACGGTCCTCCGCCGGCGGACGGTACGGACGTGGCGATCCGGTATGCACGTGGTGGAAGCATGCGGCCGATCGGCCGTCGCCGTCCAGCCGGGCCGGTGGTACTGGAGTCCCGGGCGGGATCGGTACTTCCGTACTACGGCGACTCGCCTGGCGCTGCCTCGGCCGGGGGGTCGAAGCCCATCATTCGGTCCTCGGCGAGCTTGGCCGCGTACATCCGGGCGTCGGCGGCACCGACCAGGTCGGTCGGGGTTCGGACGTCCGGAGCCAGGGCCGCAACGCCGATCGAGACGCTCACCGGGACCGGCCCGCGACCATCCGCCACGAGGGGGTTACGGGCGAGCTCGTCGGTGATCCGGTCGGCGACCACCTCGGCAGCCGGCTCGTCGGTCTCGGGCAGGATCACCGCGAACTCGTCGCCGCCGTAGCGGGCCGCCACGTCCGAGGCCCGAAGGGTCGATCTCACCACCTCGGCGAGGTGGACCAGGCAGCGGTCGCCGAACTGGTGGCCGAACGTGTCGTTGACGAGCTTGAAGTCGTCGAGGTCGAGCATGAGGAGGCTGAGCGGCTGGCGGGACCGACGGGACCGCACGAACTCCTCGCCCAGCCGCTCGTAGAGGGCGCGGTGGTTGTAGAAGCCAGTGAGCGGGTCCCGATCGGCGAGCGAGCGGGCCGCCGCGTAGAGGCGGGCGTTCTCGAGGGCCATGGCGGCCTCGTTGGCCATCGTCCGGGCGAGGGCGAGCTTGCCCTCGTCGAAGGCGACGACGTCGGCGGCCATAAGCTCCACGAGGCCGACCGACTGGCCCTTGGCGATGAGGGGGATCATCGCCAGGATGCGGTATCCCTCGTCGCGCAGGATGACGACCTCGGCCGGATCGGCGGCCGGATCCTCCGTGTCGATGATGACCGTTGCCTGGGTTTCGAGGACGCGGCGCGTCTCGGGATAGTCGGACAGGAGGTAGAAGGGCAGAGTCGTCCAGTTCGCGTTGGGAGGATATTGGCCGAGCGAGAGGATCTGGTCGGCGCCGGCGGTCCACGAGCTGATCGCGCAGGCGTCGACGCCAAGGGCCGCCGTCAGGTGCCGGGCGATGAGCACGCCAACCTGGCGCGGGTCGAGCGTCTGGGTGAGGTCCTGGCTCATCTCGAGAAGGCGTCGAAGCTCTTCCGCGAGGGACGCCGTCCGACCCAGGAGGCGGGCCGATTCGAGGGCCGTGGCGGCCTGGTCGCCGAGGATCATCAGGACCTGGAGATCGTCCTCGTCGAACTGGTCCAGCCCGAGCTTGGACAGGGTGATGACGCCGACCACCGTTTCGTCATGGCGCATCGGGACGACGAGCATCGATTCGGCGACCTCGTCGGTGCCCGGGATCTGGGCCCCGCGAGGGTCGGCGTTCGCGTCTGGGATCCGGGCCGGGGTCCCGTTCGCGGCGACCCAGCCGGTGAAGCCCTCGCCGACACGGGTCCGGAGGACGTTCCAGTCCACGTTCTCGTAGGCCCCGACCGTGCCCTCGAAGGCGATCGGCACGAGCTCGTCGACGCCCTCGAGGACGTAGACCCGGGCGTTGTGGTAGTCGACGATCCGGCCGACCTCCTCGACGATCGCCCGGCCGACCGAGGCCACCGTCTTTGCCCGATTCATTCGGGCTGACGCGGCCTGGACCACGCCCATCTGGGCGGCCCGGGCCTCGAGGCGCTCGAAGAGCTCCGCGTTCCGAAGGGCGAGGGCGACGTGGACACCGAGGGCGGTCATGATCTCGACGTCCTCGGCGGTCCAGTGGCGCGGGGCGAGGGTCGCCGCCGTCAGGGACCCGACCAGCCGGCCGCCGTGCATGAGCGGGACGAAGATGTCGCCGCGCATCGGCAGACCGCCGCCGAAGCGGTCCTTCCAGCTGTTCGGCGGGAGGGCCCGGACGTCGTCGCAGACCCAGGCGCGTCCCGCGGCGAGCGCGTCGCGCAGCCACGGCTCGTGGATCGTCAGCGGCGCCAGGGCCGCCGCCGCGGCATCGTCGAAGCCGGCCCAACCGACGAGATCGAGGGTCTCGCCCCGAAGGGTTCGGAGGAGGATCATGTCGGCGCCGGTGAGGCTCCTGGTCCCATCGACCACGGCCCGGTGGAGGTCCGCCCGGTCGAACGACGTGGACAGCCGCTCGGTGACCTTCAGGAGGGACCGGTAGCGCTCGGATCCCGCCTCGAGGTCACCCTCGTGGAGCGGACCCAGGCGCGGGTTCGCGATGGCGCTCGCCGCGCGCTCGCCCGCCCGCCCTGGGGCCTGTCCCGGGGCAGGCCCGGCCGCGGGCTTGGCCACCCGCCGCGGGGCATCGTCAACGTTCGAATACGCACGCGCACGCACGAATGGAGCGTGGCAGCGGCCGCTCCGCCGGGGCAGGCGCCAAAGGTCCCGGTGGGGTGGGCGGAAGTACGGGTCGAGCCCGTGTTGACCGGGGTCGACGCTGACTCGCCCCCCTCCCCGCAGCCCGCGCTTCTGCCCGAGGCCGCGCCTGGACCGCTCGGCTCGCTTCGGCGGATCGATCCATCGTGGAGATCGGACCCAGTCTCGCGGGTGCGCGAGTGACGCCCGAGCATACGGTCCGACCTGCCTCGCCCTGTACGCGCGGCCCTCTCGGGCCCGAGCCACCCGCCGGCGGTCGGACCGCAAGTGGCGTTGCAGATGCTCTACCTGAGCCGGGCGACCGGCCGGCCCGTGCTCGACGCCGGCGGCGAGCCGATCGGAACGGTCGTCGACCTGATCGTCGCGGTCGGCCACCGCAACTCGCCCTTCTCCGGCCTGGTCGTGCTGATCTTCAATCCCGAGTCGGACCATCGGAAGCCGTTCATGAAGGCAGAATCGAAGCCCAGGAACTCGTCCGCGCCCGAGAACTTGAGCCAGCCATCGGCGTCCGTGCCTGACCAGCTCTCCAAGACGTCGCCGGGGTCCCGCCGCCCGCGACCACGAGCTTCACCGCGAGGTAGGCCACGTTCGTCACACCGAACGTACTCGATCGGGTTCGCCCCGCTTCCCGGGCGTGACTCCGTTGCCGCGCTCCTCCCCTTGAAGCCCAGGGGTCCCGTCCGCTGACAACACGTATGGCGCCGGTTAGCTCATCCTGCCCTCGCCCGCCGTTCAGAAACCGCCGGCGCCGGCGAGCGTCGCCGCCACAGCCCAGTCGTCCTCGTCGATCCTCCTGACCTGGACCGACATCGAAGGTGAGACGTCCTACCAGGTCGATCGCTGGAGCGGCTCGGCGTGGGTCTTCCTGGTCACGGTGGCCCAGAACGGCACGAGCCGGCTCATCAATGGGCTCAGCGCCAACACGACCTACTACGACCGGGTCTGCTCGATCAACGGCTCGGGCGGCACCTGCGCCGGCTGGGTCCAGGGACGACCTTCAGCTGACCTCCGCCACTCGAACGCCGCGTGGGCGACGCCGGTCTCAGGGCAGGACCGCCCACGCGAAGAAGGCGCGGGCCAGCTTCCGCATCTCGTCGAGCTTGGGGACGAGCGCGTAGCCACAGGTGCACGATCCCGCCGACTCGTACTTCGACGGGCCCAGGACGGCGCCCTTGAAGGTCCACGCGTCGAGCGAACCGACCGACGCCAGCAGCGGCGCCACCTGGTCGAGCGGGAAGTCGGTCTCGAGGTTCCGCCGGGCCTCGAGGAGGGCCGTCAGCAGCGACGGGTCGGCTGCGAGCTCGCGGCCGGCGGCGATGAGGAAGGCCTGCTGCCTGCGCTGGCGCTCGAAGTCGTTGTCGGCGTAGCGGGTCCGGACGTAGATGAGGGCGCGCTGGCCGCTGAGGACCTGCTCGCCGGCGGGGAACCGGATCCCGATCTGGGTTTGGGTGATTTGGTAGTGCGGATCGACGATCGCCGACGGGAGGTTGATCCCGACGCCGCCCATCGCGTCGACGAGCCGGGTGAAACCACCGAAGGTGGTCGCGGCGACGTAGTCGACGCGAATCCCGAGCATGCCTCCGACGAGCGAGGCCATCGCCCGGCCCGGCCCGTCCGGGTATCGACCGGGGTCTCCCCGGGCGACGTTATAGAACGCGTTGATCTTGTCGTGGAAGGTGCCGCCGTCCGGGAGCGGGACGTCGATCGTGTCGCGCGGGATTGAGGCGATTGCGACCGTCCTGGTCACGGGATCGATGCCCCAGACGCTGATGGCGTCGGCCCGGCCGTCGGCGTCCAGGCCAAGGACGAGGACGGTGAACGGCCGGGTCGTGAGGTCCGGGGCGGTCGGCGAGGGCGCGATCGTGGGCGACGCCTTCGGCGTGGCCGAAGGCGTCGCCGCCGGAGTGGCGGGAACGTTCGTGCCGGACGCGGAGAGTGGTGGGCTGGCCTCCGAGGGAGTGGATGGGCTGCATCCGGCGAGCCCGGTGTTGATGGCGATCAGCGTGGTGACGAGGAGCCGGCGGGCGGGCAATGACACCCTCATACGGTGACGTGGGCGGTGCGTCACCGCAACATGACTTTCGTCCTGTTTCAGGTCGACTGCTCCCGCCCGTGGGCCGCCGATGGCGCCAGCGCGTGTTCGTAGAGTCCGGCCAGCCGGTCGACGACGGCGGCGACGGCATGGTGCCGGGCGACCCACGCCCGGCCGAGGGCGCCGAGCCGGATCCGGCCGGCGTCGTCTTCGAGCAACGCGGCGAGCGCGACCGCGGCGGCGGTCGCCGTCGCTCCCTGGACGACTGGTGGCGGCTCGCTGCCCGGCGCGACATGGCGCACGTTCGTCACGACCGGCACGCCCATCGCCATCGACTCGAGCTCGAGCTGGCCGAGGCTGCCGAGCCTGAACTGCCCGATCACAGCGCGATGCCGCCCGATAACGGCCGGAACGGCCTCATGGGGAACGGGATCGATGAATCTGACCCGGCTGCCGAAGGTGGCCCGCGCCAGGTCGAGCTGCGCTCCAGCGGCGATCACGGTCGCGGTCGTCACCGGTCGGAGCTCCAGGAGGTGGGCGAGCG
>MGOD01000140.1:12613-12900 GCA_001795245.1 Chloroflexi bacterium RBG_16_70_13 | reverse complement strand
CGCCGGTGGGAGTGAAGAGGCTGGTGTCGATCGGATTCGGCAGGTACACCGGATCGGCGACGAGCCGCGCCGCGTCGTCGAGGAGGTCGGGCGTCGACACGAGGACGAGGGCCGCCCGGCGCATGACCACCCCGAGGTACCGGCCCCGCGGCGAGCCCGGAGCCACGCCCCGGACATCCGTTCCGTGGCAGTGGAGGACGTACGGTCGGCCGGCCATCGGCCCGACGAACCCCTGCGTCGCATAGTGAACGTGAACGAGGTCGGGGCGTTCCCGACGGATTCCTGCG
>MGOD01000140.1:10836-12601 GCA_001795245.1 Chloroflexi bacterium RBG_16_70_13 | reverse complement strand
CGTGGACGCGAGGAGAATGCGGAGGGGCACCAGGGCGAGCTTCCAGGGCCAGGGCCAGGCGGCCCCGGGCTTCGGCAGCTCCTCGACGCGGACGGTCAGCCCCCGGCGCTGCTGCTCCGCCGCAATCGTGGTCGCCACCGACGCGATGTCGTTGATGTGGACGACCGTGAGCGAGTCGTGCATTCGCAATCGAGTATAGGACCGGTGGTGGTGCGGCCCGCGGGCGGTCGAAGCCGCGACGAGACGCACCCGCCGGTAGACTCGCCGAGCATGGACAGAGGCAGGGACTCAGGGATTCCGCCGCTCGTGTCGCTGCTCGTGGCGATGCGGAACGAAGGCGAGAGCATCGAGGCGTGCCTCCGCTCGATCATCGAGCAGACCTACCCCGCCGACCGCCTCGAGATCCTCGTCTTCGACGGGGCGTCCGACGACAGCTCGATGGCGATCGCGCGTCGCGTCCTCGACGGCCGTCCACTGGCGGAGGTGCTGACCAACCCGAAGCGCACCCAGGCCGCCGCGTGGAACCTCGGCATCGAGGCGGCTTGCGGCGACATCCTCGGCATCGTTAGCGGCCACGCCGAGCTCGGTCCCGAGTACGTTGCCGCGGCGGTCGAGACCCTCCGCCGGACCGGGGCGGACATGGTCGGCGGTCCGGTCCGCGCCGTCGCGCGCGGCGCCGTCGCGGAGGCGATCGCGCTGGCGGTGTCGACGCCGTTCGGGGTCGGCGGCGCCCGGTTCCGCTATCTCGAAACAGAGGCGGAGGTCGACACCGTCTTCATGGGGCTCGCGTCGCGCGACCTGTACCGGCGCTTCCGCTTCGACGAGGAGATGGTTCGCAATCAGGACGACGAGTTGAGCTACCGACTGCTGGACGCGGGCGCCCGGATCGTCTGCAACCCGGCGATCCAGAGCTCGTACCGCGCCCGTTCGACGGTCGCCGGGCTTTGGCGCCAGTACTTCGAGTACGGCTTCTGGAAGGTGCGGGTCCTGCAGAAGCACCCGGCCCAGACCAGACCTCGCCACCTCGTCCCGGCGGCCCTCGTCTCGGGCGTCGCGGCCTCGGTGGTCGCGGCCGCGGTGGTCCGGCCACTGGCGGTCGCACCGATGTTGCTCGTCCTGTCCTATGCGACCGCCAATCTCGCCGCGATGGTCACCGCCGGCCGGGGCCGGGCGCCACGCACCAGGCTCCTCATGGCCACGGTCTTCCCGGTCCTCCACGTGGCCTACGGATCCGGCTTCCTGTGGGGCCTCCTCCGCCATCGCGCATGGACGGCGGGGTCGATCCGCAGCGTCATCGCCGCCCTCCTCGGCCGCCGCTCCGGGCGAGCGCGCGCATCAGGACCCGGCGTCTGAGCCCTCCGGCTCGCCGGACATCTTCAACGAAAGGCGCATCGTGATGTACGTCTGCCCGTCATCACGGACGCCGCGTTGGTTGGGAACGAAGCCGGAGCTGCCGTAGAGCCGCAGCGCCCGCTCGTTGTCGGCGAGGACGCTCAGCCCCATCGCGGGATAGCCGCGCTCGCGGGCTGCCGCGATCGTCGCGTCGAGAAGCCGCCGGCCTAGGCCTCGACCCCTCGAGTCCTGGGTCACAGCGATGTCAAAGAGCCGGAGTGCCGGCTCCACGTCCTGGGGAACCCTGCGGGGACTGGCGAGGGCGCGCAGCCGCCGGATCGCAGACCCGAGCAGGCGCGGGTCGCGGATCGCGAGTGCGGCGGCGGCGAGCCAGAGCCAGGGGCTCGACCGGATCGCCGAGCGCTGGAGCCCG
>MGOD01000140.1:10530-10824 GCA_001795245.1 Chloroflexi bacterium RBG_16_70_13 | reverse complement strand
GTACAGAGGGCGTAGCCGAGGAGCGGCCCGTCCTCGCGCGCGACGAAGCCGATCGTATCTGGGTCGTCGGCGGCGAGCCGGAAGAACACCTCGAGCGGACGGCGGCCGATGGCGGTCAGCAGCCCCGCCTCCGCTGTCGCGAGACGGAGGGTCGCCAGATCCTCGGCGTCACGGGAACGCATGGGCCGCAGCTCGAGAGGCTCGTCTGGCATCCAGCCCATTCTCGTCGATAGCAGCTCGGATGGACTGCGTATACTCCGGCCCAGGGCGTCCCGGCCGAGCGCGGCTTATCGG
>MGOD01000140.1:9638-10413 GCA_001795245.1 Chloroflexi bacterium RBG_16_70_13 | reverse complement strand
GCGGTGGAGCGCCACCCGCGGGGCCTGCTTGCCGTCGACCGTCTGGCGTTCCGGGTCGAGCTCTGGCTGCTCGTCTTCATCGTCGTCACCCTGCCGTGGGAATTCACGAAGCTGTGGTTTCCCACGCCCCTGCTCGAGGTCTCCCGCCTTGGGACGCTCGCCGCCCTCGGGATCCTCACCGTCCATGCCCTGAACGGGACCCTCCGCGTGCCGCGAACGCGGCTGCTCCTGGCGATCGGAGCGGTGGTCGGTCTCCACGTCGTGAGCTTCGCCCTGACGCGGACGACGAACGGCCTTCGGGACACGGCGGCGATCGCGGTCTACGCCTGCCTGGCGATCTTCGTGGCCCACGTCGTCGCCGATCGGCGGCGGGTGCTCACGGTTGTCACCGCGCTCGGCATGGCGGCCCTCATCGTCGCCCTCATCGTCGTCGCCCAGGAGGTCGGCAACTTCTATCTCTGGCAGGCGGAGGGAAACGCCATCCTCGGACGCCGCAATGCGACCTTCGGAGACCCGAACGTCGCGTCCCGGTTCCTGGCGATCGCCCTGGTCGCCTGCCTGGCCCTGCTCGCCGCGCCCTCGACGCCGCGCCACCTCCGGATCGGGACGCTCATCGTCGCCGCCGTCGTCGCGATCGCGGACGTGCTGACGCTGTCGCGGGTCGGCTGGGTCCTCGCTGCGCTGGTCGTCGCGGTATGGGTGCCTCTGGCCCGGTCTCGCCGCTGGCTGGGCACCGGGCTTGCCGTCGTCGTCGTGTCGTTCAGCGTGTATCTGG
>MGOD01000140.1:8568-9622 GCA_001795245.1 Chloroflexi bacterium RBG_16_70_13 | reverse complement strand
TCCAGCGCGCCCAGGCCGCGACGGCCGACGCGATCGCGCGGACCGGCATCGGCGAGCCGGGCGAAGAGGTTGAACCGCCCGCTGTCACGCCACCGGACCTGCGCCAGGCGACGACTCCACTCGACCCGATGATCCAGCGCCTGCCCCTCGACTCGGTCCGCAAGAGCCTCATCCGGGCCGGCGTGGCGATGGCCATCGACCATCCGCTCCTCGGCGTCGGCGTCGGCGGCTACCAGCGGCAGATCCTGACCACGTACTGGGGATTCGTGCCAGAAGATCGCCGGAACAACCCGACCTCGCTCATCCACACGGAAGCAGTCCGTGTTCTCGCCGAGACAGGGATCGCCGGGCTGCTCGTCTGGCTGGGCCTCCTCGTCGCGGTCGCCGGAAGCGTCCTGCGAGCGATCCGCTCCCCGCTCCCCGACCGACGGATCGCTGCGATCGCCGCGGGTGGAGTCGTGCTCGTGATCGTGATCGCGAGCCAGTTTGCCGGGCGGTTCTACAGCGAGCCGTTCCTGTGGCTGGCCCTCGGCATGGTCCTCGTGGTCAGCGACGCATCCCGCTGGGAGGACGCACCGGCGGCGACTTGATCAACCCTCACGCAGCGCGGTCCGCCCCAGGCGGATGACGCCGACCAGACCGCCGACACACGCCAGCGTCGCGAGCGCGACGGATCCCGGAGTCGCGAGCAGGGAGCCGGGGATCGAGAGGCAGGCGAGCGCCAGGACGCCCGATCCGAGCGTCGCCACCGTCGCGCGGTCGAACGGCAGGTCTCGAAGGCCGCCGACCTGGGCCACGAGGAGGACGGCATAGGACACGGCCGTCGCGAGCGCCGCCCCGAGCGGGCCGAGTCCGGGGATTAGGGCGACGTTGAGTCCGATGTTGACAAGCGCCGCGATCGTGGAGTGGATCGCCAGCCGCCCCTGGCGCGTCGCAGCGCTGTAGACGAGGCCCAGGGTTCCAGCGGCGACGAAGCAGGCGAAGCCGAGTCCGATCGGCCCGGCGAGGCCCGGCTCGACCGGCAGCCGCGGGATGACGAGCGACAACGTGACGA
>MGOD01000140.1:426-8458 GCA_001795245.1 Chloroflexi bacterium RBG_16_70_13 | reverse complement strand
GGTAAACCCGCGGCCTGACGACGCCGAGCACGATCGCCGGCATGAACCGGCCGGCCAGGTCGACGAGCGCGTATGTCGCGGTGTAGACGCCGACGTCGCTGAGGGGGCGCGTGGCCGACATGATGAACCGGTCGCCGACCTGGAGTTCGTACTGGGCCACGGCGTTCACCCCGGATGCGACCTCGTACGCGGCGCGGCTGGCATCGCGCACGACACCGGGCGCCGTGTGGGCGGCTGCGACGGCGTCCGCCGTCTCGGCAGTAGCAGGCGCGCCGACCGGCACCGGAGCCGAGCCCTCGGACCGGCGGCTGCGCCTGGCCCAGAGCGACCCCGCCAGCTCCCCGACGAGATAGCCCGTCCCGAGCCCGCCGATCGCGAGCGCCGCAACGCCCGTGATGGCGCCGAAGAGGATGCCGAGCCCCGCACCAAGCATCGATCGGGTCGACGCGGCGACGCTCACTGCGGCGAAGTGCATGGCCGACTGCAGGCGAGCGACCATCAGCAGGTAGCGGCTGACGGCCGCGGTGAGGACCGCCGCCGCGACGACTTCCGGCAGCGTCACCGCCGGGAGAACGATGGCGGCGAGCGGCGCACTCACGACGATCGATCCCCCGGCTGCGAGCGCGCTCCGGCCACGGTCCCAGCGGCCCGGCTCCAGGTACGAGAACCGGACGAGGCGAGCCTCCAACCAGCTCGTGGTCACCTGCGGGACACCGGCCGCGATGCCGTAGAGGATCGCCCATCGACCGTATTCGGCCGGACCGAGTGCCGCGAACAGGGCGGGGATGGTCGCGAACGAAGCGAGCCCGGGGATGAGGTAGGCGGGCCCAAGGAGCCGCGCGTCGTGAACGAGCCGGGCGGCCTGGGGCGGGACGTGCCACCGCCGTGGGCCCCGGTTCGGGCCGGACCCGCTCACCGCGTGATCGACTGATGTCGGGCTGTCAGCGACGCCGTGCTGATCGTCCGCCACGCCGATCGTCGCTCCGTTCGGGGTGATGGGGGCGGACCGATGGCCGCGAGCGGCGGGTGCGTCGGCACGGCCGGCATACTAGCAGTCCCAGGCCTCCCGTCGCGGCCTCGAACCGGGAAGACCATGCCTGAGCTCCTCCAACGCGCCATCGCCCTGGTCATGGGGATCGCGGCCACGCCGCTCCTCGCCATCCTCGGGCTGGCAGTCCGCCTCGACTCGCGCGGGCCGATCCTCTTCCGGGCGACCCGTGTCGGCGACGGCGGGCGGGCGTTCACCTGCCTCAAGCTTCGGACGATGACGTGGCGGCCCGCGGCGGTCGGCTCCGGCATCAGCGTCCGGGACGATCCACGGGCGACCCGCGTCGGACGGCTTCTCCGCGCCAGCCGCGCCGACGAGCTCCCGCAGCTCTGGAACGTGGTCCGTGGCGAGATGCTGCTCGTGGGTCCCCGCCCGGAGGATCCGCGGTTCGTCGACCTGGAAGATCCCCTGCATGCCCGTGTGTTTCGGACCAAACCCGGCATCACCGGCCTCGCCCAGCTCGCCTATGCCGACGAGGCCGAGCGCCTCGACCGGGACGACCCCGAGCGCCACTACCGCGAGGTGATCCTGCCTGAGAAGCTCGCCCTCGACGCAGCGTACCTCGCCCGGCGATCTGCGACGCTCGACCTGTGGATCCTGCTCCAGACGATCCGGACGGCGCTTGGCCGCGGGCCGTCGCGGGAGACGATCGAGGCGCGTCTGGGAACCAGCCTAGGGGACAGGTGACGCCGGCGCCGTCGTGTAGCGAGACTCGTCGCCGAAGAGCCGGATCGAGAGGGCCGAGAACTTCGCCTCATCAATGACGAGGATGTAGGTGCCTGTCGTAGGTTCGGGTCGAACGGCGTACGGCGGCCCGAGCACGATCTGCTCGATGGCGTCGCCGTCGAGCGCCTTGGACAAGGCAAGCAGGTCGGCGGCTTGGTCTGGCGGGTAGTTCGTCTGGACAGTCTGGCCAGCCACGTCGAGGATCGCCGGAAGCCGCGGCAGCATGCCCGGATCGGTCAGCTTGGCCCGGAGGGCGATGAGGAGCTGCTGCTGGCGCCGCGCTCGCGTGAAGTCATTGTCGCCGGTCCCCTGGCGCGATCGCACGAAGGCGAGCGCGGTCCGTCCATCGAGGTGATGGGGGCCCGCGCTAAGGTAGAACCCGATCTTGCCGTCGGGGAACTGGTAGGTGGCATCGTTGATGTCGCGCCCGTTGACGACGTCGACCCCACCCACCTCGTCGATCAGGGCCTTGAAGCCGGCGAGATTCACGTACGCGTAGTAGTGGATCGGCGTCCCGAGGAGGTAGCCGAGCTCCCGGGAGAGCGTCCCGAGGCCGCCGTCCGGGTACTGGTCGGGGTGTGCGGCGGCCTGTGTCATCAGTGAGTTCAGCTTGCCGTCGTAGACGCCCCCGTCGTACATCGGGAATCGGGCGATGTCGCGCGGGAAGCTGAACATCGCGATCTGGCCCTTCTCGCGATTGGCGCTGACGACAATCATCGTATCGGTCAGCGCGTGGTCGTAGCCCATGCCCGAATCCGCCCCGATCAGGAGCGTATTGATCCACCCGCCCGGCTTCGGGGTGACGTAGGGCGTCTCGTGCGGGAGCTGCGGTTCGCCCGTCTGTCCCGGTCGCAGCGACGGGCCGGACGAGCTATCACCGACGAAGATCTCGTTGCCGAATCTGGCGATCGCCAGTGTCCCGCCGATGAGGACACCGTGTGTCAGGACGACGGCTACGACGAGGACGCTGAAGGTCCGCCTGGCGCCGGTTGTCCGCCAGGTCGGGCCGGGCCGGCGGGCGTGCGCGGGCCCGGCCGGGTGACCGCGGGCCGTCAGGAACGCGTCGGCCATTGAGGCCAGCCGCCAGGCCGCCGTTGCAAGAAGGACGAGGATCAACGGGAGGGCGACCCCAGGGGCGAGGAGCCGGACCACGAAGACATCGAGGCCCTCACGAGCGATGACGGCGAAGATGAGGGCAACGACGACGAGCGGGCCAGCGAACGCGGCGGCGGCCCGGGGTCGGCCGAGGTAGAGCTGCCCGAGGCCCGGCCAGATGAAGGACAGCAGTGCGGCGATGGAGGCGGATTGGGAGGCGCGCCGCCGCGGGCTGCGGGGGGTACCGGTCAAAGCGGGCCGGAGTCTAGCACAGCCCGCCTTCGATCCCGGCGGCCCCTCGGTGTACCCTACCGGGGACAGTCCCGGCGATCGGGGGGCCGGCGAATGATCTCGGCTACGTGTCAGCGAGGACCGATGAAAGAACGATCGGGGAACTGTTCACGGGCCCCATTCCACCCGTGAGGTTCACGCCCCGGGGCCGGCACCTGCTGCTCTACGATCTCCTCGCGATCGGCCTCGCGATCGTCGGCGCGTTCGCCCTGCGGTTCGACGCCAACGACATCCTCGCGGTCATGCGGCCGTATCTGCCGGTCGCCCTCCTGCCGCTCCTGGTCCAGCCGATCGTCAATGTCGTCTTCGGCCTCTACCGGCGCGAGTGGCGCTATGCCTCGGTTCGCGAGATGGGCGGCATCGTCGCCTCCGTGGGCACCGGGTCGGTTGTCTCCGCGAGCCTCTTCGTCGTGCTCGCCGCGCTGGATGCGCCCGGCACGCTCGGGATGCCCCGTTCGTTCTTCCCCTTGGAGGCCCTCCTGAGCCTGCTGCTCATCGGCGGTTCGCGGTTCGCCCTCCGCTGGGCCCTCGAGAACGCGGCCCGGCCCTCCGGCAACGACGAGGAACGACCGAGCATTCCGACGCTCGTCTACGGGGCCGGCGAGGCCGGCGCGGCCGTCGCCAGGCTCGCCGAGCGTGACGCGATGATGAACATCAAGGTCGTCGGCTTTATCGACGATGATCCGCGGAAGCGCGGCTCCCGGCTCCTCGGGGTGAAGATCTTCGGCGGGCAGGATCAGATCCGGCACGCGTCGAAGACGACCGGCGCCCGGCAGCTGGTCGTCGCGATGCCATCGGCGCCTGGCTCGGATATCCGCCGGGCCGTCGACAGCGGCCGCAACATCGGGCTCGCGGTCAAGATCGTCCCGAACCTCCACGAGCTCCTCGGTGGGACCGAGCACATCGCGCGAATCCGGCCGGTGAGCCTGGACGACCTCCTCCGGCGTGCCCCGGTGAACGTCGACATCGAGGAGCTGGCCGGCTACCTCAATGGTGCGACGGTGCTCGTGACAGGCGCCGGCGGTTCGATCGGCAGCGAGCTCGCGCGCCAGATCCGGACCCTCGGCCCGAGGACCCTCGTCGTCACCGACCACAGCGAGGCGGCCCTGTGGGCCGTCGAGCAGGAGCTGGGCGAACGCCACACCGCGGCGGCGCCGCGGATCATCGCCCGGCTCTGCGACATCCGTTCCGCGACAGCCGTCCGAAAGCTCGTCGACGAGACCCGCCCGGACGTCATCTTCCACGCAGCCGCGCTCAAGCACGTGCCCATCTGCGAGCTCCAGCCGGGCGAGGCCGTCCTCACGAACGCGATCGGGACGAGGAACCTGCTCGCCGCCAGCGAGCGTGTCGGGACGCGGCGATTCGTGCTGATCTCCACCGACAAGGCCGTCCAGCCCGTGAGCGTGATGGGCGCCACGAAGCGGCTGGCGGAGATCCTCACCCTGTCGACGGGCCGCCGCCTGGCACGGCCCTACCTGGCGGTTCGCTTCGGCAACGTCCTCGGCTCCAGCGGCAGCGTCGTGCCGATCTTCCAGCACCAGCTCGCCCAGGGCCTGCCACTGACGATCACCCATCCAGACGCGACGCGCTTCTTCATGACGATTCCGGAGGCCGTCTCCCTGATCCTCCAGGCCGGGGCGTCGGAGTCGACCGGCGACATCTTCATCCTCGATATGGGCGAGCCGGTGCGGATCATCGATCTCGCGGAGGACATCATCCGCCTCTCGGGCCTGGACCCGAAGGACATCGAGGTCGTGTACACGGGCCTCCGCCCCGGGGAGCGCCTCGAGGAGCGCCTCTTCTACGATCACGAGACGATGGACGCGACCGAACACGCCCGAGTCTGGCGGGCGACGTCACCGCTGGCGGCGGGACCGAGGATCGCCATCGACGGGTTGCTCAACGACCTCGAGACGGGGGCCCGTACGGCCGACGACGATGCCGTGCGGGCGAGCCTCAGGACGATCCTGGGTAGTGCGTCCGTTGCAGCCGCCCGCGCGGAGCCGGCGGTCGAGCGCACGACCTGATGGCCAGCCCCACCGTCACAGCCGACCGGGCGATCGCGTTCCACCGGCCATCGCTGACGTCCGAGGAGCGCGCGGCGGTCCTCGAGGTCCTGGACTCGGGCTGGTTGACGACGGGCTCGCGAACGCTGGCCTTCGAGGAGGCGGTGGCCGCGACGGCCGGAACCCGCCACGCTGTCGCTGTCAACTCGGCGACCGCCGCCCTGCATCTCGCCCTCGAAGCGCTCGGCGTCGGGACCGGTGATGAGGTCGTCGTCCCCACCTACACCTTCGCCGCGTGCGGTGAAGTGGTCCGCTACCTCGACGCCCGGCCCCGCCTGGCGGACGTCGACGCCCGGACGATGAATCTCACAGCGGCGTCGCTCGAGGCAGCCCTGCGGCCGACCACCAGGGCGGTCATCGTCGTCCACTTCGGTGGCCTGATGGCAACGATGGAACCGATCGTCGAGCTCGCGGCGACGCGGGGTGTCGCGGTCATCGAAGACGCGGCTCACGCCCTGCCGGCGTCGCGCGCCGGGCGGTCGGCCGGTTCGATCGGCGACGTCGGAGCCTTCAGCTTCTACGCCACGAAGACCGTCACGACCGGAGAAGGGGGCATGCTCGTGACCGATTCCGACGCCGTCGCCGACCGGGCCCGCGTGACGCGCCTCCACGGGATCAGCCGCGACGCCTGGAAGCGCTATACCAGTGCCGGCAACTGGTATTACGAGATCGAGGACGTCGGCTTCAAGTACAACCTGACCGACCTTGCCGCCGCGATCGGCCTCGTCCAGCTACGACGCGGCGAGGCGATGCGTCAGGAGCGCCAGCGAGTCGCCCTGCGGTACGCGGCGCAATTGGCCGATTCGCTCGATGCGGAGATCGAGCTACCGGTCATGCCCGACCCGGATACCGTCCACGCCTGGCACCTCTTTCCCGTACGGCTCCGCGAAGGTGGCGCGGACCGCCGGGCTGGCGTCATCGAGGAGCTCCGCCGGGCGGGGATCGGGACGAGCGTCCACTTCATCCCGCTTCACCTGCACCCGTACTACCGGCGGACATACGGCCATCGGCCCGGCGACTTCCCGGTCGCCGAGGCGCAGTACGAACGCGAGATCTCGCTGCCCATCTACCCCGACCTGACGGACGCCGAGGTGGACCGGGTCGTCGAGGCGCTGGGCGCAGCGCTCCGGAGGCCGGGTCCTACATCATGACCAGGCCGCCGTCGACGGCCAGCACCTGCCCGGTGATGTAGGCGGCCTCGTCGCTGGCGAGGAAGGCGACGGCGTTCGCGACCTCCTCGGTCGTCCCGAAGCGGCCGAGCGGCGTCCTGGCGTTGATCTCGTCCTGGAGGTTCTGGGGCAGGTCCTGGGTCAGCTCGGTCAGGACGAACCCCGGCGCGACCGCGTTGCAGGTGATCCCCCGCGAGGCGAGCTCCCGGGCGGTGGCCTTCGTCAGGCCGATGAGCCCCGCCTTGGCCGAGGAGTAGTTGGCCTGGCCCGTCTGGCCGGCCTGGCCCGAGACCGAGGTGATGTTGATGATGCGGCCGCCCTTCGCGCGAAGCATCGGCCGGGTCACCGCCTTGATCGCGTAGAAGGCGCCGAACAGGTTCGTCTCCAGCACCGACCGCCAGTCGTCGAGCGACATTCGCATGATCAGGTCGTCGCGGGTGATGCCGGCGTTGTTGACGAGGATGTCGACCTTGCCGAAGGCCTCGAGCGTGGCCTTGACCAGCCCGTCGGCGGCCTCGGGATCGGTCACGTCGCCCTGGAATGGGAGCGCCCGCCGGCCGAGTGCCCGGATCGCGGCGGCCGTCTCCTCGGCGGCGGCGGCGTTGCCCCGGTAGCTGAAGGCGACGTCGGCGCCCTGCGTCGCGAGCCGGAGCGCGATGGCCCGGCCGATCCCCCGCGAGCCGCCGGTGACGACGGCCACCCTTCCGCCGAGATCGATCACGCGTGCACCTCCCGGTGGGCCGGCTCGGGCTCGCCCGGCACGACGTCGTCGAGCGGGATGTGGAGCGGGTCGCGGGCCATGAGCTCAGCGAGGGCCGCCGGGATCGGGTCCACCGAATCCCAGTCGATGGGGAGCCGGACGTGGACGTCCGATGCCCGGACGGACGCGTCGCCCGCGATCCCGCGGCTCGGATCGGCCGTCCACTGGATGGTGGCCGCGCCCGAGGTGAAGCCGGCCCCGAAGGCGACGATGCAGACGTTGTCACCCACCGCGACGCGCCCGGAGTTGACCGCCTCCGCGAGCGCGATCGGCACGGACGCGGCCGAGGTGTTGCCGTAGCGGTCGAGGTTCACGAACATCCGGTCCATCGGCAGGTTGAGGCCCTTCGCGACCGCCTCGATGATCCGGATGTTCGCCTGGTGCGGGATGAACAGCGACACATCGTCGGGCTCGAGGCCCGCCTTGCGGACCGATTCGAGCGCCGTCGAGGCCAGCGTCCGCGTCGCGAACCGATAGGTCTCGCGGCCTTCCATCCGGATGTAGTGCTCACCGCGCGCGATCGTCTCGCGCGACGGCGGGCTCTTCGCCCCGCCCGCCGGCAGCCAGATCATGTAGGCGCCCTGGGGTTCCGTCGTGAGCTCGATCCCGAGCGAGCCGCCGGGCTCCGTCGAGGCCGACACTACGACGGCCCCGGCGCCATCCCCGAAGAGGATGCAGGTGCTGCGATCGGTGTAGTCGAGGAACCGGGTCAGGAGCTCCGCGCCGATGACGAGGACGTGTTTCGCGAGCCCGGAGGTCACGTACGCCTGGGCGGTCGAGAAGGCGTAGACGAACCCGGAGCAGGCCGCCGCGACGTCCATCGCCGCCGCCCGGGTGTTGCCGATCGCCTCCTTCACCAGCGCCGCCGTCGAGGGCA
>MGOD01000140.1:0-151 GCA_001795245.1 Chloroflexi bacterium RBG_16_70_13 | reverse complement strand
CGCCCTGGTTCGTCACAGCGGGTCGACCTCGATGAGCGGTTGCCTGGCCTTCACGAGCTTGCCGTTCTCGGCATGGACGCGGGCCACCCGGCCCGAGAGATCGCTCTTGATCTCGTTGAAGAGCTTCATGGCCTCGATGAGCCCGATCACC
>MGOD01000139.1:28448-28554 GCA_001795245.1 Chloroflexi bacterium RBG_16_70_13 | reverse complement strand
GCCCTCCTGGACGACGGTCGCGCCGAACGACCGGATGCGGTCGAGCTTCACGGGGTTCGCGCTCGCATCGGCGAACACGACGGCGGGGACGCCGTGGGCCCGCGCC
>MGOD01000139.1:23790-28405 GCA_001795245.1 Chloroflexi bacterium RBG_16_70_13 | reverse complement strand
CCGCCGGCCGGCCCGGCCCGACCCTCCCCTCCCCCACCAGGCCCTCGACGACGAGCCAGGTGCCCCGGCCCTTGAACGCCCGGATCGGGTTCACGCACTCGACCTTGAGGACGACCTCGACGCCGGCGACCCGCGACAGGCCTTCGTGGAGGGACTGGGGCGAGCCCCTGAAGGCGGGATGGATCCGGGCGTGGGCGGCGCGGATCGCGGTGGGCTCGAACTCGGGATCGCGGCGGGCGCGGAAGGGCACGGCAGGGTCCGAGGGAACGTGGGGACAACGAAACGCCCGAAGGAACCGCCGCTCGGTCGGTGCTCCATCCGCTACCCAGAGCAAGCTCCGGGAGCGGGACCGATGTTGCCACCGGTCGAAGCGCCGTCCGTTTGGGGCCCCTTCGGGCAAGACGAACAATAGGCCGCGGGCCGAGGCCCCAGGAAGGGCCTTATCCACGAGATTCGGGAATGGCCCGGCGAATCGCTTCGGGACGTCCACAGCACATCCACGGCCGTTCGCGGAATCGCCCGGACGAGCGCCGCCCGATCTGCTAGGGACCCGGGCCGAGGGCGGGCCCGATCTGCCAGGGGCCAGGCCGAGGCGAGTGACCCGCCCGCACGCTGTCAGCTCCGTCGGGTCGGCCCGGCCTGAACGTCCCGGACACACGAAAACGCCCGGAGGAACTCCGCTCCCTCAGCGTTCCCCGCTCCACCTGATGCAAGCAACCGGTGGTTCGTCCCGGCAGCCCCCCAGACGCAAGCGCCTGGTCTCTTACCGGTGGCCAGTGCAAGCACCGACCGGATCGCGAGTGGTTCGTAGCCCCTCCGGGCAGGACCAAATGTACGGGCGCAGGCCCGCCCACCGGAAGGGACTTATCCACGACTTTTCGCGATCGAAGGCCGTTTCCGAAGGCGTCGTCCACAGGCCGTCCACGCCGGGCTGCGGATCAGTCGAGCTCGAGCGGCCAGGATGTGCTATGGCCGCCATCGTCGGACGGCAGGCCATCGACGTCGAGCCGCACTCGCCGGGCCCGCTGCCCAGTCCGAACCTCGATGCTCCCGTCGGCGTCGCGCCACACCGTCGCCTCGACGATCGCGATACCAAGGTCGTCGCGGACCTCGACGACGTCGATCACGCCCCCGTCGGCCGGCAGCGCCGGGCTCGCGATCGCGAGGCCGATCATGCCCGAGCCAACGACGATGGCATCGGGCGCGGACGAGGGAAGCGTCAGGTGATCGACACCGCCCTCGGCGACGCGGTTCCCGTGCAGGCTGCGATCGACCTCGCGGTGGAGCGTCAGGAGCCCGTCCCCGGCCGCCGACTCGAGCCGCGCGAATCGGCCGTCCGGTTCCAGCTCGACCATGTGGGCGGCGACGAAGGCCCCGGGCCGGTCGGCCGCCGCGTCATCGACCACCGTCCAGCGCCAGCGCCGGCCGCGCGTGCCCTCGGCCATCGACCATGTGGTGACCCGGCCGTCGGGCTCGACGATGTGTCCGCCTCGGCGGACCGCGCCGCCCACGCCGACGGGGCCGCCGGGCTGGACGGGCCGGCTCACCCGGGCTCGGTGCCGCCGAGGGATGCGGCCCAGGTCGCGGCCGTCCGCTCGAGCTCGCCGGCCAGCGCCGGCGCGATCCGGCCCCTGACCCGGACATCGCGGTTGCCGTACTCGAGCTCGACCGTGCCCCGCTCGCGGATCCGGGCGAGGAGCTCGCCGGCCGAATACGGGACGTGGACGTCGACCGCGATCCAGAGCGAGGCGAGGAGCGCGGCGAGCTCGGCCCGGAGCGTCTCGAGCCCGAAGCCGGTGAGCGCGGAGACGAAGACGGCCCCGGCGATCGCCGGCGCGGGGGTGTCGCCGTTCCGCGCGGAGGCATCGAGGAGGTCGGCCTTGTTGAACACGACGAGCCGCGGCTTGTCGCCCGCCCCGAGCTCGTCGAGGACCGTCTGGACCGTCGTTCGGTGCTCGGCGAAGTGGGCGTCGGCGGCGTCGACCACCTCGAGCAGGACATCGGCCCGGTTGACCTCCTCGAGGGTCGCCCGGAAGGCGTCGACGAGCTGGTGCGGGAGCTTGTGGATGAAGCCGACCGTGTCGGTCACGATCGCCGCCTGGCCGTCGCCGAGGCGGACCTGGCGGCTCGTGGGATCGAGCGTCGCGAAGAGCCTGTCCTCGGCGAGGGCGACCTCCGAGCCGACGAGCGAGTTCAGGAGCGTGGACTTGCCGGCGTTCGTGTAGCCGACGATGCCGACCGTGGCCATGAGCCGCCGATCGCGGCCCCGGGCCGTCGTCTCGCGGGATCGCCTGACGTCCTCGACCCGGCCCTTCATCTTCTTGATCCGGTCGCGGATGATCCGGCGGTCCGTCTCCAGCTGCGACTCGCCCGGCCCGCGCGACCCGATCCCGCCCTGGGTCCGCGAGAGATGCGTCCAGAGCCGGGTCAGGCGCGGCAGCTGGTACTCGAGCTGGGCCAGCTCCACCTGGAGGCGGCCCTCGTGGGTCCGGGCGTGCAGGGCGAAGATGTCGAGGATCAGTCGGCTGCGGTCGATGACCTTCACGTTGAGGAGGCTCTCGAGCGACTTCTGCTGGCCGGGCGACAGCTCGTCGTCGGCGACGAGGAGGTCGAAGCGGGTCTCGTTCTTGGCAGCGACGAGCTCCTCGGCCTTGCCCTTCCCGACGTACCAGTTGGGATCGACGTGGCGGCGGTTCTGCCACTCCGCGCCGACGACTTCGGCCCCCGCCGTCGCCGCGAGGTTCGCCAGCTCGACGAGCGAATCGTTCGCCGACCAGCCCGAGTCGTCGCCGGTGTCGACGGCGATGAGGAAGGCCTTCTCGGCGGGCGGCGTGAGCTCGATGAGGGATCGGGGGGGCATCGCGGGAAAGGATACCGGGACGGGCCGCGATGGCCGTCAGTCGGCCGCGCCGGAGGTCGCGGGTCCCGCGAAGACGGGTCCGAACTCGACGGCTGCATGAAGGCCGTGCGCGGCGCCGATCCGCCGCGCGGCGGCTTCAACGGCTACCTGCATGGCGGGGGACGGTCGGCTGAAGAGGTCGATGGTCAGGGTCAGGCGGTCAGCCCGCCGACTCGAGTCCCAGACGCCGGCAACCCGGCCATCGACGAGGACGACCGGCGAGATCCAGCCGGCGGTTCGCGAGACGCGCTTCAGGTGCGCCGCCGGGATCAGCTGGTCCCGCAGACCCGCACCCACGGTCAGCGGGTCGAACCCGCCGACGAGGACCACCGACACCTTCGCGGGCCTCGTGGCCTGGATCGCGTCGGCATCCTCGGCCCGGACGTAGCCCCGCGCTCCGCCGACCTCGATCTCGATCACCCGATCCCCGAGCGAGGCGATGGCCGGCTTCATCTCCGCGACCACCGAGACCCCCCACCACCGGAGGAGCTCCTTCAGGCTGGCCGGCCCGTAGGCAGCGAGGTAGCGCTCGACGAGCGCGGCGAGGGCCTCGCGCTCGTCCTCGTCCCGCCACGAGCCGAGCCAGCGGGATGCCCGGACGTACCGGACCCCGGCATCGTCCTCCGCCGATTGGACGAGGTAATGGCGATCGGACGCGACCTTGAGCGCGTTGCCCCAGCTTCCCAGCAGCAGCGCTCCGGTCCTCGGGCCGAGGCGGGCGCCGACCGCCTCGCCGAGCTCAGCGCGCGTCCGAGGCCGGCCGTCGTCGAGGATCTCGCCGATGGTCTCGATGAGTCGCTCCATCTCCGGCTCGGTGACCCCGAACCAGCGCAGCCAGGCGGGTCGCCGCCAGCGCTCCTTGCCCTGGAGCGCGGCCGCGACCGTCGGGACGTCGTCGGCGGCGAAGAGATGGAGCGTGCTGCGCATGGCCCACGATCGGACGAGGCGGCGGTCGAGCAGGGCACGCCCGGTCGCGTCGGTCGGGGGCATCGTGCCGCGGGTGGGCGTCGTCCGCAGCGCGATCGACAGGGCGGCCGAGGACGTCACCTGCGCCTGCACACCGACAAGCTGCCGGGCGACCTCGACCGGCGAGGCGGCCTTCGTCCGGCCGAGAAGCTGACGCTCCACGCGCCAGGCGTGGACCTTCGCCGGGTCGAGCGTCAGCGCCGGCGGCTTCGTCCGGGGCATCAGCCGCCTCCGGGTCCGAGGAGGCCGCGGGCGATGTCGAGGGTCCGCGGCAGGGCGTCGCCGACCGTGGGGTTCAGCCATTCGATCGCCGGCTCGCGCCGGAACCACGTTCGCTGGCGGCGGGCGAAGGCGATGTTCCGGGCGGCATCGCGCTCGATGGCGGCCTCGCGGTCGATCTCGCCGTCGAGGAGGGCCCAGGCCTCCGCGTAACCGATCGCCGAGAACGCGGGCAGGGCGGGGTCGAAGCGCTCCCGGAGGGTCCGCGCCTCCTCGACGAGGCCGGCGTCGAACTGGGCCCGGGCCCGCGCCCCGATCCAGCGCCCGTGGATCTCACGCGGGAGGTCGAGGCCGAGCCAGGCGACCGGACCCGGATAGCCGCGCGGTGCCGGGAGCGGCCGGTCGCCGGCCAGCTCGGCGATCTCGAGGGCCCTGGCCACCCGGCGCGGGTTCGCGAGGTCCACCCCCGTCGCGAGGTTCGGGGCGAGCGAGCGAAGGCGGGCCGCGCCCGCGGCGACCCCCGACGTGACG
>MGOD01000139.1:23682-23765 GCA_001795245.1 Chloroflexi bacterium RBG_16_70_13 | reverse complement strand
CCGCCGGGTCGAACGGCAGGGCCGACGTGTCGAGGCCCGTGGCGATCGCCCGGAGCCAGAAACCGGTGCCGCCGGCGAGGATC
>MGOD01000139.1:16140-23659 GCA_001795245.1 Chloroflexi bacterium RBG_16_70_13 | reverse complement strand
CGGCGGCAGGACCGTGGCCACGTGGCCGGCGAAGTCGGCGACGGAGAACGGCTGGTCGGGTTCGACGAGGTCGAGGCCGTGATGAATCACGCCGCGGCGTTCCTCGACGGTCGGCTTGGCCGTCCCGATGTCGAGGCCCCGGTAGACCTGCCGCGAATCGGCGCTGATGACCTCGGCCGCGACGCCCTCCTGCGCGAGCGCCAGGGCAACGTCGATCGCGAGGGCGGTCTTGCCGGTCGCCGTGGGACCCGCAATGACGAGGAGCGGCGGTACGGCCGCCGTCACGCGATCGCCACGCCCCGGAGCGCGTACGGGCCGGCGTGCTCGACGCGGACCGTGACGAGCCGGCCGATCCAGTCGGGGTGACCGGCGAGATGGACGAGCTTGTTGCCCCGCGTGCGGCCGGACAAGGCCACCTCGCCGGGGCCGGGCTGGACGCCCCGGTGCTCCTCGGCGCCGCTCCCCTCCCCTGCCGGCGCGGGCCCGTCGTGGTCGTGCGACCGCGCGCGGGCGACGGCATCGACGAGAACCTCCACCTCGCGGTCCAGCCACTCGCGGTTGCGCTCGAACCCGATCGGCTCCTGGACGGCAAGAAGCTCGTTGAGCCGGCGTCGCTTGACCGCCGCCGGGACGTCGTCGGCCAGGCGCGTCGCCGGCGTGCCGGGGCGCTCGGAGTACGCGGCCGCGAAGACCTGGTCGTAGCCGACGGCCTCGAGGAACCGGAGCGTCCGCTCGAAGTGAGCCTCGGTCTCGCCGCAGAAGCCGACGATCACGTCCGTCGAGACCGTGATCCCGGGTATGGCCGCCCGGATCGTCGCCAGGCGCTCGAGGTAGTGCTCCGTCGTGTACTGGCGGCCCATCCGCCGGAGAACCTCGTCATCGCCCGACTGGACCGGCAGGTGCAGCGCTTCGCACAGGCTCGGGCACTCGGCCATCGCCTCGATGAGGCGGTCGGAGAGATCCCAGGGGTGGGAGGTGATGAAGCGCAGGCGCGGGATCGCGGGGGCGCCGTCGGCGGTCCGAATGGCGTCGATCGCCCTGATCAGCTCGGCGAGGTCCGGCCTGGATCCGAGATCGAGGCGGCGGCCGGCCCAGCGCTCCGTGGCGATGTGCCCGAAGCGCGACTCGGCCGGCAGGTCGTGGCCGTACGAGTTCACGTTCTGGCCGAGGAGGGTGACCTCGCGAAAGCCCGCCACGGCGAGCGAGCGAGCCTCCTCGACGATGTCGTCGAACGGGCGGCTGCGTTCCGGGCCTCGGCTGAACGGCACGATGCAGTAGGTGCAGGTCTTGTCGCAGCCGTAGATGATCGGCAGCCAGGCGCTGACGGCCGAGCCTCGCTGGACGCTGCCGCCGGCGACCGCCGCCGCTCGCGTCGCGGCAAGGTGGTCGGCCACGCCGACGACCGTCCGGCCCACGACCGTCGTCGCGCCCACCGCTCCCACCGGCGCCTGGGCCGATGCCAGCCCGAGACGATCGACGAGCTCGGGCTCCTCGTCGGGTCGCAGGAAGAGGTCCACCGCCGGGTAGCGGTGCTCGAGGCCATGGCGGTCGCGCTCGCGGACCGCGCAGCCGGTGAGGACGACGCGCAGCGACGGGTTGGCGGCCTTGAGCCGCTGGAGGTGGCCCTGGCGGCCGATGACCTTGGCCTCGGCCAGCTCGCGGATGGCACAGGTGTTGATGACGACGAGGTCAGCGGCCTCCATCGTCGGGGCCTCCGTGGCGCCCGACGCGAGGAGCCGGCCGGCCATCTCCTCCGAATCGCTCCGGTTCATCTGGCAGCCGAGGGTCCAGACGAAGAAGCTCGGCAGGGCGCGAGTCTCGGGCCGGAACTCGCCCAGGCGCCGGTCCGCGGGGTCAGGGGCGGCCCGCCCGGCCGTCGGCGCGGGCGGCGTGATCTCGAGGATCGGGAGGCGGCGGTCGCGGGCGGGAGGACGCTCGATCATCGGGTTGCGGCGGTTCCTGTGCGGGCAGCGGCGAGGGCCGTACGGAGCGGTGCCTCCACCGTCGGCGGCACCCACAGGGCGGCGTGGGTGGCGGCATACGATTCGAGGTCGCCATGGTAGTCGCTGCCGCCGGTGGCGACGAGCGACGCCTCCGTTGCGACCGCAGCGACGGCCTCGACCGTGAGCGCATCAAAGGTCCGGTAGTAGACCTCGAGGCCGCCGAGGCCGGCGGCCTGGAGCTCGCGGATCAAGTCCGGGCGCTCGGGCGCTTCGGAGAAGTGGGCCAGGACCGCCAGGCCGCCCGCCGCGCGAATCGCCCGGATGGCATCGATCGGGCCGAGGCCCTCGCGGGCGACATAGCCTGGCCGGCCCCGCGAGAGGTACATCGAGAAGGCCTCCTCGACGCTCGTCACGTAGCCCTTCGCGATCATCGCGCGGGCGACACGTGGCCGGCCGAGGGCATCCTCGTCGCCGGTCGCCGGAAGCGCCTCGAGCGCGTCGTCGATCGGGCGCGCGATGTCCCGGAGGCGGCGGACCATGCGCTCGAACCGATGCCGGCGGCGGCGGCGCTGCAGGGCGAGGGTCGCCTCGAGCTCGTCGTCGTCGGGGTCGACCCCAAGCCCGAGGACGTGGACCTCACTCTCTCTGAGGTCGAGCCGATCGGCGGTGATCGCGTTGAGCTCGATCCCCGGGAGGAGGTCCAGGCCGGCTGGGACGTTGTCCGCGTCGAGGACGTCGCGGACGCCGGCGAGCGTGTCGTGGTCGGTGATCGCGAGGAGCCGGACACCGGCGGCGGCCGCCTCGGCGACGAGCTGCGACGGTCGCAGCAGGCCGTCCGAGCGGGAGGTATGGGTGTGGAGGTCGATCGTCGAAGGCGCCGACGGGACGACCGGCTCGCCCTGGAGCGCGTGCCGCTGCGATGGCCCGGATCGCGCGCCGGTCATGCCGCGTGGAGCCGCGAGACTCGCTCGATCGCCAGGGCCCGGCCGGTCGCCGGATCGACGTCCACCTGGACGGCGTTGAAGACCACCGGCCCGTCGCCGACTTCGAAGCGCGTCGGCAGGGCGTTGATGAAGCGCGGCAGGACCGTTCGCGGGGCGAAGCCGATGACGCTCCAGATCGGGCCGGTCATCCCGATGTCGCTCTGGTAGGCGGTCCCCCCGGGCAGGATCCGCTCGTCGCCGGTGACGATGTGGGTGTGCGTCCCGACGACGGCCGAGACACGCCCGTCGAGGTAGATCCCCAGGGCGTTCTTCTCGGACGTGATCTCGCAATGGAAGTCGACGAGGCGGATCGACGGCAGCGGCTCGCTGCTCTCGTCGAGGAGCCGGTCGGCCTCCGTGAAGGGGTTGTCGATCGGCTGCATGAACGTCCGGCCCTGGAGGTTGATGACCGCCAGCTCCGAGCCGTCGAGGGCGTGGTAGGTGCCCCAGCCGCGGCCCGGAACCTCGTGCGTCCCGTAGTTCAGGGGCCGGAGGACGCGCTCCGAGCTCTCGAGGAAAGGGTAGATCTCGCGCTTGTCCCAGATGTGGTTGCCCGACGTGATGACGTCCACGCCGGCGCCGAGGAGCCCCTCCGCGGTGGATACCGTCAGGCCCATCCCGCCGGCGAGGTTCTCGCCGTTGGCGGTCACGAAGTCGATGCCCCGCTCCTCACGGAGGGCCGGCAGAATCGCTTCAACGGCGACGCGTCCGGGCTTCCCGATCACGTCCCCAATGAGCAGCACGCGGCAGGCCCCCTTTGGGCGCGGCGTCCCGGCGTTGACGGCGTTACCGAGGCGCACGCGGCCGGCGATCGGCGCCGACAGGTGATCTTGAGTCTGTCCGGACATCCGCGTCAGGGTAGCCGACGGCGTCGCGGAGCAATGGCCGGCGACGCGGTCCCCGAGCTGCGCGGGGCCGCATCATGGTCGCTGCCATGTCGAGCGCCGACGATCGCGACAACCCGACGACCGAGCCCATCCTCGCGTCGCCCGCCCGGGGCGACCCGAGCGGAACGGCCGAGCCGCCCGTCGCCGAGGAGATCGTGGACGCGCCCTCGCCCGCGGCCGAGCGACGCGGGCCTTTGCCCGTGGACGTCCGCGGGCTGGCGACGATCGGCATCGTCGTGGCGGTCCTCGCGGTCATCGGCATCCTCGTTCGAGACCGGCTGACGATCGGGGCGTACGACATCCGCGTCGGCGACTGCATCGACGAGCCGAAGGCCGACGCCATCGCCGTCGCCCTCGAGCATCACCCATGTTCCGAGCCCCACGAGGCCGAGGTCGTCTTCGTCGGCGACTACCCGGCGTTCATCGTGGCCCCGTATCCGAGCGAGGACCAGTTCATTGACTTCGTGCTCGATGCGTGCGTGCCGGCGTTCGAGGCGTACACCGGCGTCGCCTTCGAGGATGCGTCCGAGCTCGACGTCGCGTGGCTGTTCCCGCTCGAGGTGGGCTGGCGGCGCGGCGACCGGGAGGTCGCCTGCTACCTCTACCGCTTCGACGGCGCGACCATCATCGGCTCGCTTCGCGCCGGCGGCTGAGCCGCGACGCCCGGAAACGGCCTCCGATCGCCGCGCTGCTCCACCCGTGAACCCCCGGAGGACCTACTTGGCGTACTCGACCGCGCGGGTCTCGCGGATGACCGTGACCTTGATCTGGCCCGGGTAGGTCAGCTGCTCCTCGATCTTCTTGACGATGTCGCGAGCCAGGCGCGTCGCGGTGAGGTCGTCGATCTCCTCGGGCCGGACGAGGATCCGGACCTCGCGGCCGGCCTGGACGGCGAACGAGCGCTCGACGCCGCCGAACGATTCGGCGATCGCCTGGAGGTCCTCGAGGCGCTTGACGTAGGTCTCCATCGTCTCGCCCCGGGCACCGGGCCGTGAGGCGGAGATCGCGTCGGCGACCTGGACGATCGGCGCCTCCACGCAGGCGTACTCGACCTCCTGGTGATGGGCGGCGATGCCGTTGACGACCTTGAACGGCAGCTCGGCCTTCTGGGCGATCGAGGCCCCGATGGCGGCGTGCGGCCCTTCGACCTCGTGGTCGACGGCCTTGCCGATGTCGTGGAGGAGGCCGCCCATCTTGGCGGCCATGACGTCGGCCCCGAGCTCGGCCGCGATGACCGCGGCCAGCGCGCTCGTCTCGGTCGAGTGGACCAGGACGTTCTGGCCGTAGCTCGTCCGGAACTTGAGCCGCCCGAGGAGCTTGACGATGTCCGAGGGCAGGCCCGGGACGCCGGCGTCGTAGGCGGCCTGCTCGCCGGCCTGGCGGATCACGAGGTCGACCTCGGCCCGGGCCTTGGCGACGACCTCCTCGATCCGGCCGGGGTGGATCCGCCCGTCGCCCATGAGCTTGGTCAGGGCGATCCGGGCGACCTCGCGACGGACGGGATCGAAGCCCGACAGGACCACGGTCTCGGGCGTGTCGTCGATGATCAGGTCGATCCCGGTGGCCTGCTCGAGGGCCCGAATGTTGCGCCCCTCGCGGCCGATGATCCGGCCCTTCATCTCGTCGTTCGGGAGGTGGACGACGGTCACGGTGTGCTCGGCGGTGTGGTCGGCGGCGACGCGCTGCATCGCCGTCACGATGATGTCGCGGGCCTTTTCGTTGGCCTCTTCGCGGGCCCGTCGCTCGATCGAGCGGGCGAGCTTGACGGCGTCGTGCTCGGCCTCCTCGCGGATGGCGTCGAGGAGCATCGCCTTGGCGTCGTCGGCCGAGAGGCTGCTGACCCTCTCGAGGGCGGCGACTCGCTCGGCGTTGAGCTTGCCCAGCTCCTCGCGCTGCTTCTCGAGCTCGATATCCCGCTCGAGGAGCTTGCGATCACGCTGCTCGAGCATGTCCGAGCGCTGGTCGAGCTGCTCGTCGCGGGCCACGAGGCGGCGCTCCTGGGCCGCGAGCTCGTTGCGCCGGGAGCGGGCCTCGTCCTCCGCCTCGCGCTGCAGCCGGATCTTCTCCTCCTTCGCCTCGAGGATGAGGTCCTTCTGCTGGGCGCGGGCGTCGGCGACGATCCGACCGGCCTTCTCCTGGGCGACCTTGACCGACTGGTTTGCCCATCGGCTCCGGGCCAGGAATCCCAGCACCGCGCCTACGGCAAGACCGCCGGCCAGCGCCGCGAGGGCGATGGCGACGTTATCCATCTTCTCCTCCCATCCGGCCAAGGGCAGGCCGGACGCGTGTCGTTCGTTCAGGGCCGGTGCGGGGAACGCGGCCATTTGGGACGCCGCTTCCGCATCGACCAGATCGGATCGCGCTTCGCTCGGCGCGCGACCCGTCAGGCGTAGCGTACTACGGCGCCTTCCCGATCGGGCCGCAGGCTGCCGGCCCGCCAAACTGTTGATCCAGGTAGGCCGGACACACAACCGGGTCGGTGCGCGTCTCATGCCCAAACACCCGTGACCGAGGCCTCCAGCGATGCGGAAGTTCAGCCTGGTGGCGTGCCTGGCAATCACGGTCTCCGGCTGCTCCGGGACAGGCCCGACACCCGGCGCATCGTCGACGATCACGCCGACACCCTCGGCGAGCCCGACCGAAGGGCAGCCGAGTTCGACCGCTTCCAAAACGTCGACGCCGAGCGCGACGGCGCCGGCGCCCGCCTCCCCCTCGGCGCAGCCCGAGCCCGACGTCACCGTCGGTGAGTGGCGCCGCGTCGAGGATCCGACGTTCGAGCAGGCACAGATGTTCTACCCCATGACCTGGTCGGGCGCGCAGTTCATCCTCCCGGGAGTCACCAAGGAAGGTGACGGGGTCGCCTTCTGGACGTCCACCGACGGCGAGACTTGGTCGATGGGTGCCGATCGCACCTGGGGATACGTCAGTGACTACGCATTCGATGGGACGGGCGCCGGGGTCGCGGTGGGCTGGCTACAGGATCACGCCGACGTGTGGCTTTCGGCCGACGGCGTGAAGTGGACGAAGCTGGCGGACCAGGAAGCCTTCCTGCCTGAACCGGACGCGATCAGCGTTCGCCTCGTGAGCGTCGCGCACGGTGAGGTTGGCTACGTCGCCCTCGGTCTCGTGAACTGGAGGGCTGGCGTCAACCGTCCGGAGGTCACGATCATGGGGTCGGACGACGGGCGCACATGGTCGTTGCGGCCCGCGGAAACCTTCGCCGGGGCGGAGCTCGCGGGCATTGAGGGCCTGCAGGGCAACTACGTCATCGCCGGCACGGCCGACATGTATACGTCCACCCCACAGGCCGCAATCTGGGCCTCAGCCGATGGGAGGATCTGGTCCGAGACCACCATGTCAGGCCCCTACGCGAACGTCATGGCCTCCGGACCCGCCGGGGTCCTCGTCGGTGGGTCGCTACCCGGTTCGGCGAGCGCGAACCCTGGCGACGCTGGTCGCCATTGGTGGACAGCGGACGGCCAGGAGTGGATCGCCATCGAAGGCGTGGTCCTCACTCGGCCGTTGATGTACGCCCTACCCTTCGGATTCCTCGCGGTTGCCTTCGGGACGTGCCCAAGCAGCCTGATGGCGTTCGAGGGCGGTGGCCCCTGGGCCTGCGTGGCGGCTTCCGGCCCGCTGCCCGGCGGCTACGGGACGGCGAGCGGCCAACCCGCGGCGTACCTCGATTCCATCGCCGTCTCGGGGA
>MGOD01000139.1:15246-16133 GCA_001795245.1 Chloroflexi bacterium RBG_16_70_13 | reverse complement strand
CGTTGCGTCGGTCAGGCGGGACGGCATCCCAGAGGTGTGGGTCGCGGGCTTGAACTGAGCACGGTCGCGGCCTGTTGGCTGGCTAATCCTCGACATCGACCGCCGTGGCGTCGCGGGCCAGATCGCCTGCGATCTCGGGACTGAAGCCGTTGCGGGCGAGGAGAGCGTAGGCACGCTGACGCCGAGCGCGTGGGTCGGCGATACGCCGGAGCGCCGACGCGTGGCGCTCGAGCAGCCGTCGGGCGGCAGCTTCGTCGGCCGACGGCACTGGCCCTGCGTCGGCATCGGATACGTCGCCCGCGTCCTCGTCCCATCGAACGGCGGCCTGGCGGCGCGCACGGAGCGCGGCCGCGATGGTCGTTGCGTCGAGACCCTTCTGGCGGAGCTCCAGCATGAGGGCATGCTCACCGCGGGGGTGGGCGCGATCCCGCGATTCGATCCAGGCTAGGGCGAACGCCTCGTCGTCGAGGAGCCCGAGATCGCCGAGCCGGGCCATGACCCCCGTGACGAGCTCTTCGCGATAGCCGGCCCTCGTCAGGCGCCGCCGAACCTCGGCCACCGAGCGCTGCCGCACCTCGAGGAACCGAAGGGCCGCCTCGAGCACGACGCTTGGGTCGTCGACCAGGGCCCGACGCTCGCGAGTCACGGCCGGCGACTCCCGGCGCCGCCGTCCGCGCCCGTGGTCGTTGCCCGGACCGCTCGGCACCCTGTCAGATACCACTGGGGCGACTCCTCGGCAGCAAGGAGGCCTCGACCAGATGCGGATTCATCCCGGCGGGAACGTGGCTCGGGATGAATGTCGGGGCAGAAGCCACCACTCGAGGCTCTCTCGCCGGCCTGTAATCGCCTCAGTCATGTCTGACACGATCGGCGCATGGAGCCAGCGA
>MGOD01000139.1:9388-15214 GCA_001795245.1 Chloroflexi bacterium RBG_16_70_13 | reverse complement strand
GTCAGGTGGCCCGAATGGGTTGCCATGCGAGCTCGCCGTCAGCCGGTCCGGGCGCAAGGCGGCGACGAGCACGGTCGCGAGCGCACCTCGGGGTGCGTGAGCGAGCGCACGCAGGCGCCAACGCCGCGAACGGGCCGGATCACGGCGAGCTACTCGGCGTCGGCGTCAGGTGGCCCGAATGCAAGGCGGAGGCGAGGATCGGCCGCGAGCGCACTCCGACGTGCGTGAGCGGCCGACCGGAGCCGACAACGCCGCAGGCGGGCCGCATCACGCCGACGCCTACTCGGCCTCTTCGATGCCCTCGACGGGTAGGGTGACCTCGTTGACCTTGCCTCGGATCTTCCCTTCGATCGTCGAGGCGATCGCGGCATTGGCCTTGAGGAAATCCTTCGACGCCTCGCGGCCCTGGCCGAGGCGGGTGTCCTCGAAGGTGAACCACGAGCCGGTCTTGTCGACGACGCCCATGGCCACGCCGACGTCGAGCAAGCCGCCCTCCTTCGAGACGCCCTCGCCGTACATGACGTCGAACTCGGCGACCCGGAACGGCGGCGCGACCTTGTTCTTCACGACCTTGACCCGGACCCGGTTGCCGACCGATTCGGTGCCCGTCTTGATCGTCTCGATCCGCCGGATGTCGAGCCGGACGCTGGCGTAGAACTTGAGGGCCCGGCCGCCGGGCGTCGTCTCGGGGTTGCCGAACATGACCCCGATCTTCTCGCGGAGCTGGTTGGTGAAGACGAGGGCGGTGTTCGAGCGCGACACCGCGCCGGTCAGCTTGCGGAGGGCCTGGCTCATGAGCCGGGCCTGGATGCCGACGAACGAATCGCCCATCTCGCCCTCGATCTCGGCCCGCGGCACGAGCGCCGCGACCGAGTCGACGACAACGACGTCGATGCCGCCCGAGCGGATGAGGGTCTCGGTGATCTCGAGGGCCTGCTCGCCGGTATCCGGCTGGCTGACGAGGAGCTCATCGACGTTGACGCCGCAGGCCCGGGCGTAGCCGGGGTCGAGGGCATGCTCGACGTCGATGAATGCGGCCACGCCGCCGCGCTTCTGGGCCTCGGCGATGACGTGCTGGCAGACCGTCGTCTTGCCCGACGATTCAGGGCCGAAGATCTCGGTGACCCGGCCGCGCGGGATGCCGCCGACGCCGAGGGCGAGGTCGAGGGCGATCGAGCCGGTCGGGATGAAGTCGACCTGCTGCCGCGCGGCCGAGCCCAGCTTCATGATCGAGCCCGAGCCGAACTGCTTCTCGATCGCGAGGATCGCGGCGTCGACGGCCTTGCCGCGCTCCGCCGTGCTCCGATCGGTCGTGGTCCGCTCGCCGCCGTTCCGCTCGGTCGTCATCGCCATGGTCCCGTCACGCTCCTGTCATCGCCGGCGCCGCCCGGGCGGACGTCCGGTCCGCGCGACGGGTCAGCTCTCGTCCTTGGCCTCTTCGTCCCAGCGCGGCTTGCGCGGCTTCCGGATGAGCTCGACGTTCATCGGCGGCTCGGCCATCGGCTGGATCTTGGGGATGCCGGACCTGTCCTTGGGCTTCTTCTTGGCTTCGCGGCCGGGTCTGTCTCGAGATGCCATCGAGGGTTCCTCCGCGCTGGATCGAGGCTATCGGATGGCGCTTCACGCCGGCTCACCCGCGACTGCATCGCGACTCATCCGGCCGGCACGGGCCCGCAGCGAAGCGAGCGATTCGGGGAGGGTCCCGGCTCGCAGCGCGGACCGGATCCTGGTCATGAAGTCTAGGGTGAAGGTGAGGTTGTGACAAGTTGCGAGGCGGTACGCCAGGAGCTCCCGGGCCCGCAGCAGATGGGCCAGGTAGGCCCTCGAGAAGCGGGTGCAGAGGAGGCACGGACAGTCCTCCTGGACGGGGTTCGGATCGTCCAGGAAGGCCGAGTTCTTGAGGTTGAGGCGGCCGCCGGGGACCCACAGCTGGCCATTCCGGGCAACCCGCGCCGGGAGCACGGAATCGAAGAGATCGATGCCGCCGAGCACCGCGTCGAGGAGGTCGGCCGGCGAGCCGAGGCCCATGAGGTAGCGCGGCCGCGGATCGTCGTCGAGGAGCGGGACGACGACGTCGAGGGCGTGGGCCCGCTGGACGGGCGTCTCGTCGCCGGCCAGGCCGCCGATGCAGATGCCGTCGAACGGGAGGGCCGAGATGAACCGCGCGGACCGCTCCCGGAGCTCCGGGTCGACGCCACCCTGGACGATCCCGAAGAGGGCCTGGTCGGGGCGGGCGTGGGCCGCCAGGCTCCGTTCGGCCCAGCGGTGCGTCCGCTCCATCGCGTCCTCGACCTCGGTCCGCGGGCGCGACGGGTAGACCGGGTGGTCGAGGGCCACGGCGATGTCGGGTCCGAGCGCCTCCTGGACGCGCATCGCGATCTCCGGCGTCAAGCGCTGCTCCGAGCCGTCGATGTGGCTCCGGAACGTGGCCCCGTCGGCGTCGATGACGCGGGCGTCGGCGAGCGAGACGACCTGGTAGCCGCCGCTGTCGGTCAGGATCGGGCGATCCCAGCCCATGAACCGATGGAGGCCGCCGAGGCGCTCGATCCGCTCGTGGCCGGGGCGCAGGAACAGGTGGTAGGTGTTGGCCAGGACGATCGAGGCGCCGGCGGCCTCGAGGTCACCGGGATCAAGGGCCTTGACGGTCGCGTTCGTCCCGACCGGCATGAACTGGGGCGTCTCGACGATGCCATGCGGCGTCTCGAGGCGTCCGAGGCGGGCGCGCATGCCGGTCCCCGGGGCAACGGTGGCCTCGATCGTGAAGCGCAGCGGCCGGGGCTCGGGGCGCGGTGGCATCGATGGGGGTCCGGCGGCGGACTCGGCGGCGGCGGATGCGCCAGCCTTGCCCGCGACCGCGGGCTCAGCGATCGCCGGCTCCCAGAGCGGCCCCCGGGTCGTCAGCGGCTCCCGCGACGTCCGCCCAGAGGCTCGGCATGTCGGCCTCGCCGCGGCGCGGCGGCGGGATCTCGAAGCCAAGGCCGGCCAGGTGCTGGCGGGCAAGATCCGTCGCGATCCGGCCCTGCGGCGTCCGGTCGATGAAGCCGAGCCGGAGCAGGAACGGCTCGTAGACGTCCTCGATCGTCTCGATCTCCTCGCTCAGGACGGCACCGAGCGCAGCGACCCCCACCGGCCCCGAGCCGAACTTCTGGACGATCGCGGCCAGGAGCTTCCGATCGGTGGAATCGAGGCCTTCGTCATCGATCTCGAGGAGGCGGAGCGCTTCGTTCGCGGCGGTCTCGGTGACCCGGCCGTCGCCGTGGACCTCGGCGTGGTCGCGGGTTCGTTTCAGGAGCCGGTTGACGATGCGGGGTGTGCCCCGCCCGCGGCGGGCGATGGCGATCGCGGCGCCGGCATCGATGTGGACGTCGAGGATCCGGGCCGAGCGCTCGACGATCTGGGTGAGCTCGGCGTCCGAGTAGAAGTCGAGCCGGTACGTGGCCCCGAAGCGGTCGCGCAGCGGCGCGGAGATGCGTCCGGCCCGCGTCGTCGCGCCGACGACCGTGAAGGGCTTGAGGGTGAGCCGGAGCGACCGCGCCGAAGGCCCCTTGCCGATCATGACGTCGAGGGCGTAGTCCTCCATCGCCGGGTAGAGGATCTCCTCGACCGCGTGGTTGAGGCGATGGACCTCGTCGATGAAAAGGACGTCGCGCTCGTCGAGGCTCGTGAGCACCGCGGCGAGGTCGCCGGGCCGCTCGATCGCCGGGCCGGACGTGTAGCGGACGTTGACCCCGAGCTCGCGGGCGACGATCGTGGCGAGCGTCGTCTTGCCGAGGCCGGGCGGGCCGTACAGGAGGATGTGGTCGGCCGCCTCTTCCCTCGCCCGGGCCGCCTGGAGCAGGACGCCGAGGTTGGCCTTGACCTCGCGCTGGCCGATGTACTCGTCGAGCGAGCGCGGCCGGAGCGAGCCCTCGACGGCGGCCTCGACCGGATCCGCAGCGTCGGCCGCCAGCAGGCGGAGGGCGTCGTCCGTCACGTCGCGGATTGTAGCATCGGTCGCCTCATATCGTACAAGTGTTCTAACGGCCCGGACGCCCGCCGTCAGTCCGCCTCGAGGACTTCCATGGTGATCGGGAAGTGGTCCGAGAAGCCGGCCGGGTTGACGGGCTTGCCCATCCCGCCGAACGGGATGGGGCTGGGGTAGTCGCCGGCGCTCGCCATGCCGGACAGGCGGACGATCTGGACGGATCCGGGCACGAAGCGGATCGGCCCATCCGCGAGCGCCATCTTCTTGTTGACGAGGAACTGGTCGAAGCCAAAGGCGAAGTTGTCGAAGAAGAAGGTCCCATCGCCGCCGCCGAGCAGCGGCCACATCAGGTTCCAGAGCCGCGGCACCGACGCCGTCCCGACCACCTTCGTCCGCTGGCCGGTGCTGAGGGCATGCTGGACCAGGGACAGGTCGAACGGTTCGTCGTCGAAGTCGCCCATTGCCAGCACGGGGGTCTCTTCGCCGTGGACCTCCATCGCCCGCTGATGGAAGTAGGACAGCGTCTCGCCGGCGATCATCCGATACCCGGCCGATTCGCTGGCCCCGCCCCGTCGCGACGGCCAGTGGTTCCCGAGCACCGTCCACGTCCGGCCCTTTGGCCTCGTCGTGAAGTTGACCTGGAAGATCTCGCGCGTCGCGGTCCGCCGCATGACCACGTGCTGGAATCGCTCGTTGACCGGCGCCCGGAGCATCTTCCACTCGTAGATGAAGGCGACGTCGATGCCCCGCTCGTCCCGGGTGTCGGCGTGGACGACCCGGTAGCTCCGGCCCGGCAGCGCCTGGTTGAGCTGGTCGGCGAGGGCCTGGACGACGGCCCTGTTCTCGATCTCGCAGATCCCCATCAGGTCTGGCCCGAGGCCACCGTTGAGCTGCCGGATCACGGAGGCAAGCTTCGCGATCTTCTGGTCGCGGAGCGCCGGCGTCCAACCGACGACCTGCTTGCCGATGGCGCGCTTGAGCTTGTCGGAGCGCGGCGCGTTCTCCTCGTCGAACAGGTTCTCGACGTTCCACCAGGCCACGCTGTATCTCGTCGGCATCGTTCCCTCCGAACGTTTCTGCCGGCCACCGGGCCGTGGCGCCACCTGGATCGACGGTGCGCCCGCGCCGCTCGCAACCGGTCGTTCGGGGGCTCGTGCCAACCCAGGCCCTGGGTGGCTGGCTGAACTCAGGGTACGCCTCGGGACGGGGTGTAGCGACCCCGAATCAGTCCCGGGCGAGGGCTCGCAGGGCCGCCTTGACCCGGTCCTCGAGCGAGTCGCCGACCTTCGAGCCCGCGACCGCGATGCGCGCCGCCTCGCGCGCCTCGCCGAGCGAGTAGCCGAGGGCCTGGAGGGCAGCGACGACGTCGCCGTCGCCGGCAGGAACGCCCGCGACCACGGTACCCGCGGCCGCGACCCCCGCGGCGGCGACCTTCTCCTTGAGCTCGAAGATGACCCGCTCGGCGAGCTTCCGGCCGATCCCCGGAATGGCGACGAGCACCGCCTGGTCCTGCTGAAGGATCGCCAGCTGGAGCTCCGCCGTGGGCCGCGACCCCACGATCGCCAGGGCGACCTTCGGGCCCACCCCGGTGACGGTCAGCAGGAGGTTGAAGAAGCCGAGCTCTTCTACCGACCGGAAGCCGTACAGCGCCTGCTGGTCCTCGCGAACGAGGTGGTAGGTGTGGAGCTTGAGCCGACCGCCGGGCTGGGCCGTCGACAACACCGCGGGCGCGGCGAAGACCCGGTAGCCGATGCCGCCGACCTCGATGACCAGCGAATCGAATGCCACGGCGCCCACGACGCCATCGAGCGAGGCGATCACCGGCCGGTCACGGGCACGGGCGCTCGAGCGACGCGATCATC
>MGOD01000139.1:9284-9373 GCA_001795245.1 Chloroflexi bacterium RBG_16_70_13 | reverse complement strand
TCCGCTCTCGTGCGAGCGCCTCGTGAACCGCCCGCTCGTAGGACGACTCGCCGCGGGCCATCGGCTCCACGGCCGCCCGGTCCATGACC
>MGOD01000139.1:876-9241 GCA_001795245.1 Chloroflexi bacterium RBG_16_70_13 | reverse complement strand
AGTTCGCTGCCCAGATGGCGACCGCCAGCGCATCCGCCGTGTCATCCGGCCGCGGCGCGGCCGCCAGACCGAGGACCACCGCCACCATCCGCCCGACCTGCTCCTTGTCCGCGGTCCCGGAGCCGGTGACCGCGAGCTTGACCTCCGACGGCGTCGCCTCCCGCACGACCCGACCGGTCTCGGCCGCCGCCAGGAGCACGACCCCGCGCGCCTGCCCAACCGCGAACGCCGTCTGCGCATTGCGCGAGAAGAACAAACGCTCCACGGCCACGATCGCCGGGTCGTGCCGGGCGATCAGGTCAGCCAGGAACCGGTGGATGGCCAGGAGCCGCTCGGGCAGCCCGAGGTCGGGCGAGGTCTCGAGACAGCCGGCGTCGACGAGCCGGAGCGTGCCCCCCGTTCGATCGACGATGCCCCAGCCGAGTGCTGCGGTCCCTGGGTCGATGCCCAGGACGATCATCGGACGGCTGAGCCGGGCCAGCCGGGCGTTGTCGCCTGCGGTCCTCGGATCCTCCGACCGATGGCTCGCAGGGGCGTCGCCTCGGTCCTCGGAAAGCCCACGCTCCGGTCCCCGGCTCCGCCGTCGGCTGTCCTCGGCTGAGCCGCCCGTTTCAACCGGCGACCTCGGCAAAGACGTCCTCCGGGATGTCGAAGTTGGCCGTCACCCGCTGGACGTCGTCGAGGTCCTCGAGGAGCTCGATGAGCCGCAGGTTCTGGCGGGCCCGGTGGGCATCGAGCTCGACGGTCGTCCTGGCGATCATCGTCTGCTCGGCATGCTCGACCGTGACGTGCTCGGCGTCGAGGGCCTTGCGCACCCGCTCGAGGTCGCCGGGGTCGGTGTAGACCTCGACGAGGGCAGGGTCGGAGGTATCGACGTCGGCGGCCCCGGCATCGATCGCGGCGAGGGCCAGCTCATCGGCGTCGCGACCGTTCGTCGAGACGCTGATGAGGCCCCGCGGCTCGAATTGCCAGGCGACCGCGCCACTGCCGGCCAGCTGGCCGCCGGCCTTGGTGAACATCGATCGGACGTCGCTCGCGGTCCGGTTGCGGTTGTCGGTCATCGCCTCGACGAGGATCGCCACGCCCCCGGGACCGTAGCCCTCGTAGACGATCTCCTCGAACTGCTCGCCCTCGGCCGCGCCCGTCGCGCGCTCGATCGCCCGCTTGATGTTGTCCATCGGCATGTTGACCGCGCGGGCCTTGTCCATCGCCAGGCGGAGCCGGTAGTTGGCATCGGGATCGCCGCCGCCGGCTCGTGCCGAGACCATGATCTCGCGGGCGACCTTCGTGAAGAGTGCCCCGCGCTTTGCGTCGTTGGCACCCTTCTGGCGCTTGATCGTCGACCATTTGGAATGTCCCGACATCGGGCCGGAGTATACCGGACTATCATGGCTGGACCGCCGCCGGGCACCCCGCCGCGGCCCCGACGTCCCCTCCGAATCGCCGCCTGCAGCAGAGAGGACCGATCGTCTGATGACGATGAAGAACGTCGACCTCCCCCACCTTCGGAGCGTCGTCCTGGCCGGGCATGCCGGCTCCGGCAAGACGACGCTCGGCGAGCAGCTCCTGCATCGCGCCGGGGCGGTCCCGCGCCTGGGGCGCGTGGATGACGGCACGTCCCACCTGGACTTCGAGCCCGAGGAGCAGAAGCGACGTGAATCGTTGAGCCTCGCGGTGGCGACGTTCGAGAGCGACGGCACCCGGATCACGATCGTCGACACGCCGGGCTACCTCGACTTCGCGGCCGAGGTCGTCTCGGGCTTCCACGCCACCGACGGGGCGATCTACGTTATCGACGGGCGCGGCGGCGTCGAGGCCGGTCTCGAGCAGGGGGTCGCCCTCGGTCGGGCCACGAACACGGCGGCCTGCTTCTTCATCAACATGTGCGACCGCGAGAACGCCGACCCGTCGGCCGCCCTCGACGCCATCCGGGCCTCGTTCGGGACGAAGATCGCGCCACTCCAGATCGCGATCGGGTCCGGCGAGACGTTCAGCGGCTTCGTCGACCTCGTCCATCGCAAGGCCTGGCAGGGCGAGGGCGCGAAGGAGACCGAGATCCCGATCCCCGCCGACCTGGAGGCCGAGGTGGCCCGCCGACGCGACCAGCTCCTCGAGGCCGCGTCAGAGGCCGACGATGACGTCCTGACGAAGTACCTCGAGGGCGAGGAGATCTCCGACGCCGAGCTCGAGGCCTGCCTCCGCAAGGGCGTCAAGGAATCGGTGCTCGCCCCGGTCCTCATCGGCTCGGCCGCGACCGGCATCGGCCTGCGGGCCCTCCTCGACGCGATCGTCCGCTATCTCCCCTCCCCCGCCGACGAGGCACCGGCCGTGGTGAAGGACCGTTCCGGGGCGACCGTGGAGGTGCCCCCGGATCCCGACGGGCCGCTCCTGGTCCGGGTCTTCAAGACCGCGGCCGACCCGTTCGTCGGCCGCCTCACCTACCTCCGCGTCCTGAGCGGGACGCTCCACTCGCAGGCCCACGTCTGGAACTCGACGAAGCGCGAGGACGAGCGGATCGGCCAGCTGCTCCTGCTCCACGGCAAGGAGCAGGAGGCGATCGGCGACCTCAAGGCCGGCGAGATCGGCGCGGTCGCCAAGCTGACCGTCACCGCGACCGGCGATACCCTCGCGACGAAGGAGAAGCCGCTCGTCCTGCCCCCGCTCGACTTCCCGACCCCGACGCTCATGCTCGCCATCGAACCCCAGACGAAGGCCGACCTCGACAAGATGGGCACGGCCATCCAGCGGATGCTCGAGGAGGAGACGACGGCCCGGGTCGAGCGCAGCGAGACCGGCGAGCAGATCCTGGTGACCATGGGCGAGGCCCACACCGCTGTGATCATCGAGCGGCTCAAGCGGAAGTTCGGGGCGGCGATCGTCACCAAGACCCCGCGCGTGCCGTACAAGGAGACGATCCGGGGCAAGACCCAGGCCCACGGCCGCTACAAGAAGCAGACCGGCGGCCACGGCATGTTCGGCGACGTCTGGATCGAGATCGAGCCCAACCCGGGCGGCGGCGTGGAGTTCGCCGAGAAGGTCGTCGGCGGGTCCGTGCCCCGGCAGTTCTTCCCCGGTATCGAGAAGGGCATCCGTGAGACGGCCGCCGACGGCGTCGTGGCGGGCTACCCCCTGTCCGACTTCAGGGCGACCCTCTACGACGGCTCCTTCCACACCGTCGACTCGAACGAGCTCTCGTTCAAGATCGCCGCCTCGATGGCCTTGAAGGACGGCGTCCACCAGGCCAAGCCGGTTCTCCTCGAGCCGATCATGACGATCGCGGTGCGGATCCCCGAGGCCTTCATGGGCGAGGTCAACCGCGACCTCAACGGCCGCCGCGGCCGCGTCCTCGGGATGGACACCGACCATGGGATGCAGGTCATCAACGCCTCGGTCCCCCAGGCCGAGCTCTTCTCGTACGCCACCGAGCTGCGCTCGATCACCGGCGGCCGGGGCACGTTCACGGCCACCCTCGACCACTACGAGGAGGTGCCGTCGCACCTCGCCGAGAAGGTCATCGAGGCGCATCGCAAGGAGGAGTCGGGCGCGGGGCACTGAGCCGCTGGCTCGGCGGGGCACTGAGCCGCCGGCTCGGCGGCGCCCTGGCCGTGGGGGCGTGCCGGGACCGAGCGTGGGATGACATCGCCGCACCGCCGGCGTGCCGCGGGCGACGCCACGGTCCGCACGTTCTCAGACGGTCATCCCGGGCACGTTGGATCTGGCACGGACCCATCGCCGGTACGGCCAGTCGCCGGTCCGGGTTACCGCGTGCCCCTTCCCGCGCACATCGACCTCCCCCGGCGACGAGCGGAGGACGGTCCGCCACTCGCCGGGCCACGACCGGCCCGCGAGCCGCTCCAACGTTCCCGCGGCGATCGTCTGAGATCGCGGTCGGCTACCGGGACGTCGAGGGCTCAGTCATCGATGCGGACGCGGACGCCCGGGCCGGCGTCGGGCAGCGGCATTGAGGCCGCCTCCACGTCGATCGCCGCCCGATCCGAGGCGCCGAGGCGGCGCCACGGCTGAATGGTCACATCGGCGCCGGCCCGGCGCCACGTCCCGGCGACCTCGCCTCGCACGAGGACGGCGCCGGGCCAGACCCGCGGCGTCCAGAGCACGCGGCGACAATCGGGATCGGGGACGAGCAGCTCACGATCGGCACCCTGGAGGAGATAGAACGTGTCGCCGCTCGGCAGGAGACGCGCCGTTGCGGCGGGGCCTGCCGGCGCCCGGAATGCGGGCTCGTCGCGCGAGAGGATCCAGGCGTCGCCGACCGGCGTTCGAACCGGCGCCAGCGACGCCCTCAACCCGTCGTAGACCACCCGGGATCGCGCCGGCGCGATCCCGGCCCACTCAGCGAACGCGGTAGGCGTTGTCGGACCGAACACATGGAGGTGTCGGCGCGCGAGCTCGAGACGAGCCTCGGCCGGGTCGACCGCCGGAGCCGGCACCATCCAGATCGTCGGTTGGCGGGCACCCTCCCAGCGGATCAGGACCGTCCCGGTCGGGGCCGCGTAGCGCAGCGCGTTCGGGTTGACGCCGATCGCGTGGCCGGCCTCGCCGTAGGTCATCGTGCGGCCATCGAGGAAGTCCTTAAGGCGGGCGGCGGTCCCCTCCGCGCGCCGGAGGCCCGCGGCGTCGTCCGGGAGCCGCCCCAGGCTGAAGATGGCGCGGTCCGCTCGGGCGACGACGTAGGCGCTGAACCGCGGTCCCCAGAGCTGGACGAGGGACGGATCCTCCCACGTGGCCGGCTCCGTGCCCTCGACGCGGGCATGGATGGACAGCACCGCCGCCCTCGGCATGCTGTCCTGGAGGCCCGCCCAGGCGGCCCGGCGAAGGGACGACGGGCCGGGTGGCAGCCGCTCGTCGAGCGCCTGGACTCGCCGCCGGTGGGCGAGGACGTCCGTCCGCGTGAGCTCGAGCCGGGCCGTCATCGTATCCGCCGTCGCATCCGGTCAGTTACTCCGTCTGTCGCGCGTCGCCCTGCGCCGACGTTGCCCCGAGGGCGCGGTCCAGCTCGAACCGGCCCTCGTACAGGGCCCGACCCACGATCGCGCCGGTGCAGCCGATCGTCCACGTCGCAAGCATGTCCTCGACGGAGCGGATCCCGCCCGACGCGATGACCCGGGCGGAGGCTCCCGCGCCGGCGACGCACCGCTGGAGCAGCTCGATGTCCGGGCCCGTCAGCATGCCATCTCGGTCGATTGCCGTCGCCTCGAACCAGCGGATGCCGGCGGCGAGCAGCGTCGCGATCGCGGCAGCGATCGGCAGCCCGCCCCGGCCGAGCGTCCAGCCATGGCCGACCGCCTCCTCGCCGCGGACGTCGAGGGCCACGCCGATCCGCCCGGGCCCGTGCCTGGCCACGAGCCGGGCGGCGAACGCCGGATCGGCGATCGCAGCGGTCCCGACGATCGCGCGGCTGGCTCCCGCGTCCAGGGCTGCGTCGACGGCTTCGTCGCTCCGAAGCCCGCCCGCGACCTCAACCGCGACACGACCGCCGACGGCCTCGACGATCGCCGCGATCACGCTGGCTTGTTGCGGCGTCCCTGTTCTCGCGCCGTCGAGGTCCACCACGTGCAGCCACCGGACTCCCCGATCGGCCAGATCCCGGGCCACCGCGACCGGATCGTCGCCGAACGTCGTCTCCCGGTCGAAGTCGCCCTGGCGGAGCCGAACCACGCGGCCGCCGCGGAGGTCGATCGCGGGCAGAAGATCGAAGGTTGCCATCCGCTCCACGTCGTGCTAACGTTTTACTACGTTACTACGTTAGCACAGCAGTACGCGCGCCGGAGTGACGCCGGGCTGCATCACGCGAGGGCGAGGGCGAGAAGCGATGGTGGCCGACGACTCCTGGCGAACCGACGACGCCCTGGCGCTCTTCGACGCGATCCTGGCCCTCGAGGACCGCGCCGAGGCCGAGCGGTTCTTCCGCGACCTCCTGACCCTCGGCGAGCTTCGCGACCTCGCCCTCCGCTGGTCGGTCGCCCGGCTGCTCGATGCCGGCATGCACTACGCCGAGATCAGCCATCGCACGGGCGCCAGCACGGCCACGATCACCCGTATCGCCTCGTGGCTGCACCACGGCGAAGGCGGCTATCGCCTGATGCTCGAACGACTGCACGAGCGGGGCACCCTCCCCTACCCGACCGGGGGCGTGGAGCGGTGACGCGCGACCGCCTCCGGCTGGCCATCCCGAACAAGGGTCGCCTCGTCGAGCCGACACTCGCCCTGCTCCACGACACCGGCCTGGTCTTCGAGGAGCACGACCGAAGCCTCGTCGCGCGCGTCCAGAACTTCGACCTGGACATCCTCTTCGTTCGGACGTCCGACGTCATCGAGTTCGTCGGTGACGGCGTCGCCGACATCGGGATCACCGGCCGGGACCTCCTTGCCGAGGCCGGCCGTGCCCTGCCGGTCACCCGCGCCCTCGGCTACGGCCGCTGCCGGCTCGCGGTGGCGGTGCCCGGCGACACCCCGATCCAGGCCGTGGACGATCTCGCGGGACTTCGGGTTGCGACCGCCCATCCCAACGTGACCCGGGCCTTCTTCCGCGACCGCGCTATCCCGGTCGAGGTCATTGCCCTGTCCGGCGCGGTCGAGGTCGCGCCACGCCTCGGTCTTGCCGAGGCCATCGTCGACCTCGTCTCGACCGGGTCCACGCTCCAGATGAACGGCCTCCGGGCGATCGAGGACGTCCTGTCCTCGGAGGCCGTTCTCGTCGCGAACGCGGACACGACGAACGGGCGGGTCGGCGACGTCGAGGCCCTCGACACGATGATCGGTGCCGTCATCGCGGCCCGTGACCGGAAGTACGTGATGATGAACGCCCCGGCGACCCACCTGCCCGAGCTCGAGGCGCTCCTGCCCGGCCTCGAATCACCATCGGTGATCCCGCTCGCCCACGAGGGCATGATCGCCATCCACTCGGTCGTCGGCGCGGACGACGTCTGGCGGCTGCTGCCGCGCCTCAAGGCCGCCGGCGCGTCGGGGATCCTCGTCCTCCCGATCGAGAAGATTGTCCCGTGACAGGGCGACGGGCCGTAACGGCGGAGCTCCTGGCTCGCCTCGACCTCAGGGCCGCGGGCACGGACCCGACGGGCGACGAGCGCCTCGTGGCCCTCGCTCGCCGCGGCGCGGTCCCCGACCCGGCGATCCGGCAGGCCGCCCGCGAGATCCTGGCCGAGATCGAGCGAGGCGGAGGTCCGGCAGTGGCCGACGCCTCGCGCCGCTTCGGGGGTGGTCTCGCCGACGGCCGGCTGGTCATCCGGCGCGACGAGCTGGCGGCGGCCGCCGTCGCCCTCGACCCGCCGGTCCGGACCGCGCTCCTCGGCGCCATCGCCAACGTCCGACGCTTCGCCAGGCGCCAGCGGCCGGCCTCGACCGTCACCCAGATCGTACGCGGCGTCGAGATCCAGCGGCGCTGGGTCCCCGTCACGAGGGTCGGCGCCTACGTTCCGGGTGGCGCCGCAGCGTACCCCTCGTCGCTGGTCATGACCGTCGTCCCGGCCCGCGTCGCCGGGGCGGAATCGATCGTCGTCGCCTCGCCGGCCGGGCCGGACGGATCGTTGAACCCGGTCCTCCTGGGTGCCGCGGGGCTCCTCGAGGTCGACGCTCTCATCGTCGCCGGCGGCGCCCAGGCGATCGGCGCGCTCGCCTTCGGTCTACCGGACGAGGGCATCGAGCCGGCCGACCTCGTCGTCGGGCCCGGCAATGCCTGGGTCACCGCGGCCAAGCTCGAGCTCGCGGGACGGACGGCGATCGATCTCCCGGCGGGTCCGTCCGAGGGGATGGTCCTCGCCGAGCCCCCGGCCGACCCGCTGCGTGTCGGCGCGGACCTCATCACCCAGGCCGAGCACGGCGCCGATTCGCCGGCCATCCTGGTCACGACCTCGACCGACTTCGCCGACGAGGTCGGCCACGCCGTCGAGACCCTGCTCGAGGCGGCGCCGCGGCGCGAGATCCTTGCCCACTCCCTCGGGGAGCACGGCCGGATCGTCCTCGTCGCCGATCTCGAGGCCGCGATCGCCGTCGTCAACGCCTACGCGCCCGAGCACCTCTCGATCGATGTCGAGGACCCGGAGCGCGTCGTCGCCGGGATCCGCAACGCCGGATCGGTCTTCGTCGGCCCGTGGGCCCCCGAATCGGCCGGCGACTACGCGACCGGGGCGAACCACGTCCTGCCGACCGGCGGACTCGCTCGCGGCTGCGGGGCGCTCGCGGTCGAGACCTTCGGCAAGTTCATCCAGGTCCAGCGGATCACGCGCGAAGGGCTGGCGAGCCTGCGCACGACCATCACGACCCTCGCCGGGGCCGAGGGCCTCCACGCCCACGCCCAGGCGGTCGAGATCCGCTTCCGCAAGGAGGCGGA
>MGOD01000139.1:0-612 GCA_001795245.1 Chloroflexi bacterium RBG_16_70_13 | reverse complement strand
GCTACAGCGTGGGCACCGACGAGGTCACGGTCGGCGCCGGGGCGGACGAGATCCTCGATCTCGTCTCGAAGGCCTTCCTGCCGCCGGGCGGATCGGCCGTCATCCCGACGCCGTCGTACGCCATGTACCGCGTCGACACCGAGCAGCGCGGGGCGACGGTCCGGGCGGTTCCACGCCTCGGCCCAGACCGCGGCTACGCGATGGATGTCGATGGGGTTCGGGCCGCCGCCCGGGGCGCGAACGTCGTCTGGCTCTGCAGCCCGAACAATCCGACGGCCCTGGCCGAGCCGGACGGGGCGATCGAACGCCTCCTCGCCGGGATCCTCGAGGACGCCGCGGGCGATCGCGACGGCAGCTCCGCCGTCGCCGCGGACACCGCCGACGGCGCCGGCGAGCCGCCGCTCGTCGTCCTCGACGAGGCCTACGCCGAGTTCACCGGCCGATCGCTCGTCCGGCTCCGCGAGACGTATCCGCGGCTCGTCGTCATCCGGACGGCGAGCAAGGCCTACGCCCTCGCTGGGCTCCGGGTCGGGTTCGCCGTGGCCCGGCCGGCGATCATCGAGCGGCTTGCGCCGTACCGGCCGCCGGGGTCGGTGGCCGTCCCGTCGGTCC
>MGOD01000138.1:30830-32137 GCA_001795245.1 Chloroflexi bacterium RBG_16_70_13 | reverse complement strand
AGGCGAGCATGAGCCCCACGGCGCCGATCGCGACCAGGAGGACGAAGGCGCCCGGCGCCGTGAGGGGCGAGACGAGGAGGTCTTCGAAGAACCGTCCGAGCCGGCCGCCGCTGATCTCGCCGAGGGGTGCGATCTGAACCGCGCCGAGGAGCCCGAGGTAGGCGATCGCGATGCCCACGATCGTGATCCCCCAGCCGGACGCGGGCTGCCGTCCGGGCCCCCACTCGACATACCAGCCGGCGCCGAGGAGGAGGAATGGCAGGAGCCAGCGGAGGCTCCCGAACCACGGGCCCACGGATCCGATCCACCAGTCGGTGAGGCGGCCCTGGCCGGGTAGCACGAGGGCGACCAGGGTGAAGGCGCCGACGACGAGGAGGACGATCCCGACGATCGACCGGCCGACCTCGGGGCCGATGCTCGGCAGGGCGATCCGCGGCAGGCTGAGGCCTCGTCGGCGGGAGCGGCGCGGAGCGGCCCGCCGGCGGGTGGCCACGCCTAGACCTCCACGACGACCGGGAAGACCATCGGCCGGCGCTTCGTCTGCTCGTACAGGAAGCGCGAGACGCCGTCCTTGATCTGGGTCTTCAGGAGGGCGATCTCGCTGATGTGGTCGCCCGGGTTCTCGACCGAGGCGATGACCCGCACGACCGCGGCCTCGAGGATCCGGTCGTACTCGGCCCCGTGGATGAAGCCGCGGGTGATGATCTCGGGCTTCCCGATGACGTTGCCACTCTGCTTGTCCACCGTGACGACGATCATGAACATGCCGTCGTTGGCCAGGGCGCGTCGGTCGCGGAGGATGACGTCGCCGACTTCGCCGACCGACAGCCCGTCGACGAAGACGTAGCCGGCCGGGACCGGGGCGGCCCGGCGGGCCGAGCCGTCGGCCAGGAACTCGATCGGCTGGCCGTTCTCGATGATGAACACGTTCTCCGGCGCGACGCCGGTCTCGATCGCCAGGCGACCATGCTGGACCTGCATCCGGAACTCGCCGTGGATCGGGATGAAGTGCTTCGGCTTCGTCATCCCGAGCATGAGCTTGAGCTCTTCCTGGCTGGCGTGGCCCGAGACGTGGGCTCGCTTGATCGTGTGGTAGTAGACGTTGGCCCCCGCCTTGAACAGGTTGTCGATCGTCCGGCTCACGTACTCCTCGTTGCCGGGGATCGGGCTGGCACTGACGATGACCGTGTCGCCCTGGCGGATCTCGACGAAGCGGTGGTCGCGGTTGGCCATCCGGGCAAGGCCGGCCATCGGCTCGCCCTGGGCGCCCGTCGTGCAGATGACTAGCTTGTTGTCGGGCACGTCGT
>MGOD01000138.1:22608-30767 GCA_001795245.1 Chloroflexi bacterium RBG_16_70_13 | reverse complement strand
GATCCGGAAGTTCTGCTCCATCGAGCGCCCGATGACCGTGACCTGGCGGTCGAACGTCGCCGCGGCGTCGAGGACCTGCTGGACGCGGGCGATGTTGCTGGCGAACGTCGCCACGATGACCCGGCCGTCGAGCGGCTCCATGATCTCGCGAAAGGCCTCGCCGACCGTCCGCTCCGAGGGCGTGTAGCCGGGATTCTCGGCCCGGGTCGAGTCGGACATCAGGCAGATGACGCCCTCCTCGCCAAGCCTGGCGAGGATGTGGAAGTCGCTGAGCTTGCCGTCGACCGGCGTGTGGTCGAACTTGAAGTCGCCGGTGTGGACGACCGTCCCGACCGGGGTCCGGAGGGCGATGCCCATGGCGTCCGGGATCGAGTGGCCGATCCGGAACGGGATCGCCGTGAAGGGGCCGATCTGGAGCTCGTCGCCGGGCTCCAGGGAGAGCATCGGGTTGTGGTGGAGCTTGTGCTCCTTGATCTTGTTGCCGAGCAGGCCGCGGGCGAGCGTTGAGGCGTAGACGGGCACGCCGGGGAACTCGGGCAGGATGTACGGCAGGCCGCCGACGTGGTCCTCGTGGGCATGGGTGATGAGGAAGGCCTTGACGTTGGCCTTCTTGTCCCGGAGATAGGTGATGTCGGGGACGACGAGATCGATGCCGAACATCTCCTCGTCGGGGAACATCAGGCCGCAGTCGATGACGACGATGTCGTCGCCGTACTCGAAGACGAACATGTTCTTGCCGATCTCGCCCACCCCGCCGAGCGGGATGATCCTGAGGGGCGTGCCGGTCGGCAGTGGTGCTTGCTTTCTGGGCATGGCGGGCCTGGTTCCGATCAGAAGAAGGTCGGCGCGTCGAGCGCCGTGTCGACCGGACTCGCATCCGGTGGTGGTGGTGCGGGGAACGCCTCGGGGGCCGCGGCTTGCTCGGGCCGCGCTTCGCCCGTCGCCGCCCCAGTGGCGGCGGTGGCGGCCGTGGCAACGCGGCGGCGGCGGGCCTCCAGGAGAGCGGCCGGGATGCCGGCTGCGTCGTCGTAGCTCTGGCGCTCGACGTCGGGGGCCCGCAGGGCTGCGGCCGGGTGGAACATCGCGTAGACCAGCGCCGACCCGGCTCCGGTGGCGGGATCGACCGGGTGGACGGTCCCGTGCGCCTGGGTGATCCGGGCGCCGGGGATGAACCGCCCCATCGAGTGGCGGCCGAGGGTCACGACGAGGGCCGGGTCGAGGGCCTGGAGCTGGCGCTGCAGGTAGGGCAGACAGGCGGCGACCTCGTCCGGCTCGGGGTCGCGGTTGTCGGGCGGCCGGCACTTCACGACGTTCGTGATGAAGACTTCCTCACGGCGCCAGCCGATCGTGGCCAGGAAGCGGACCAGGAGGTCCCCGGCCCGACCGACGAACGGTCGCCCCTGGCGGTCCTCGTTGAGGCCGGGGCCCTCGCCGACGAAGACGACCTCCGTGTCCGGGTGGCCCTCACCCGGGACGGCGTGGGTGCGCCCGGCGTGGAGGCGACAACGGGTGCAGGCGCGGACCTCCGCGGCGATGGCCTCCAGCGCCGCCGAGCGCGAGGCCGGCGTGGACGCCGGGGCCTCGAGCGCCTCCGAGCGAGAGGCCGAGGTCACGCCGGGGCCCCGACCGGGCCGGCCCGCCGCGATCGGGCGCGGATCCAGTCGCGCCCCACGAGCGCCTCGGCGATCTCGACGGCATTCGTCGCGGCGCCCTTCCGGAGGTTGTCCGAGACGACCCACAGGGCGAGCCCGCGTTCGCCGTCGACCGACGGATCCTGGCGGACCCGGCCCACGAAGATCTCGTCCCGCCCGGCTGCCTTCGTCGCGAGCGGATACTCGTGCCTGGCCGGATCATCCTGGACGACGACGCCGGGGACCGTCGCAAACAGGGCCCGGGCGGCATCCGGGGTGATGGGCCGCGTCGTCTGGACGTGGACTGCCTCGGAATGGCTCACGAAGACCGGGATCCGGACCGCCGTGCACGAGAGGCGCAGCTCCGGGAGATGGAGGATCTTGCGACTCTCGGCGACGACCTTCCATTCCTCCTTCGTGTAGCCGTTGTCGAGGAAGACGTCGATCTCTGGCAGGGCGTTGAAGGCGATCGGGTGGGGGTAGACGGCGGCCGCCTTGGGCGCCCCGGCGACATGTGCCTGGATCTGGCCCTCGAGCTCGGCGACGGCCTCGGCACCGGTGCCGGAGACGGACTGGTAGGTGTCGACGACGACGCGGTCGAGCCCGACGGCGTCGCGCAGGGCCATGAGGATCGGGGCGAGCTGCATCGTCGAGCAGTTCGGGTTGGCGATGATTCCCTCGTGCCACTCGAGGTCGTCGGCGTTGACCTGGCTGACCACGAGTGGGACCGCCGGATCCATGCGCCAGGCGCTCGAGTTGTCGATGACGGTCGCGCCGCGCGCCGCCGCCGCCGGCGCGAGGTCCTTCGAGACGTCGCCGCCCGCGCTGAAGAGGGCGATGTCGACGTCCTCGAACGCCTCGGGGACGGCCTCTCCGACTTCGATCGTCCGACCGGCAGCGGAGACCGTCCGGCCGGCCGAGCGCCCGGAAGCGAGCAGCCGGAGCTCCCCGACCGGGAAGTCCCTCTCGGCAAGGACCTGGACCATCGTCCGACCGACGACACCGGTGGCGCCGACGACCGCGACCGTGAGGCGGGAACGCTGGCTCATCCGGGCATGGCTCCGCAGGGTTTCTTGATCAGCGGGCACGGGCCCGAGTATATCAGCGGACCCGCCGGCCTCCCGGACCACGGCTTCTCGGCCCCAACGCCGCTCGACGCGAATGCCGTTCCCCTACGCTCCGGATCGTGCGACCACCGGGAACGAGCGAAGTCAGGACCACCTGCGATCCGGGATGTACTGGCCGACGTTGTTCCGGCGCTGAGCGGGTCTGCGCCGTTCGATCGGTCTGATGTTCGAGCTCAGCGACCGTGACGGCCTGCGGTTCACGGAGACAGAACCCAACTACCACGATCCCCGGTCGTATCCGACGGTCCGGCCACCGACGGCGATCCGCGAATCGAACGAGCCGCGGGACGTGCCCACGGCTCGCGCTGTTCTAGGCGCCGCCGATGGCGGCGCTGGGTCATACGGGTTCCTTCGCCAGGTGTCGCTGCATGGCGGCCTTGCGCGAGAGGTTGACGCGACCCTGGCGGTCGATCTCGACGACCACGACCATGACCTCGTCACCGACCGACACGACGTCCTCGACGCTCGGCACGTGGTAGTCGGCGAGCTCGCCGATCCGGACGAGGCCCTCCTTGCCGGGCAGGATCTCGACGAACGCGCCGAAGCCCATGATCCGGGTGACCTTGCCGAGGTACAGGGCCCCGACCTCGACCTCGCGGGTCAGGCTCTCGATCCACTGGATCGCCTTGCGCGAGTTCTCGCCACTCACCGCGGCGATCTCGACGGTCCCGTCGTCCTCGACGTTGATCTCGGTCTGGGTTTCCTCCTGGATCTTGCGGATCATGGAACCGCCCTTGCCGATGATCTCGCGGATCTTCTCGGGGTTGATCTTGATCGTGATGATCCGCGGGGCGAAGTCGCTCATCGACTCGCGCGACTCCGGCAGGACCGCCGTCATCTTCTCGAGGATCTCGAGGCGGGCCGCCAGGGCCTGCTTGAGGCCGTCGCGGATGATCGCCTCGTTGATGCCCCGGACCTTGATGTCCATCTGGAGGGCGGTGATGCCCTCGCGGGTGCCGGTGACCTTGAAGTCCATGTCGCCGACGGCATCCTCCTTGCCGAGGATGTCAGTCAGGACGACGAACCGGCCGTCGGGCTCGCTGATGAGGCCCATCGCCGCACCGGCAACCGGTGCCGAGATCGGCACTCCGGCGTCCATGAGGGCGAGGGTTGAGCCGCACGTCGAGGCCATCGAGGTCGAGCCGTTGGAGGCCAGGCACTCCGAGACGAGCCGGATGACGTACGGGAAGTCCTCGTTCGTCGGAAGGACCGGGATGAGGGCCCGCTCGGCGAGGTTGCCGTGGCCGATGTCGCGCCGGCTGGGGCCGCGCATCGGCTTGTTCTCGCCCGTCGAATAGGGCGGGAAGTTGTAGTGGTGGATGTAGCGCTTCTCGGTCCTGGGGCTGATCGTGTCGATCCGCTGGACGTCTGAGGACGCGCCGAGGGTCGCGATCGTGAGGACCTGCGTCTCGCCGCGGGTGAAGAGGCCAGAGCCGTGGGCCCGGGGCAGGAGGCCAACGTCGACCGAGATCTGGCGGAGCTCGGTCAGGCCCCGGCCGTCCATCCGGATGCCCTCGTCGAGGGCGAGCTTCCGGGCGACCTTCTTGCTGACCAGGCTGAAGAGGCCCTTGCTGATCCGGGCATCGCGGCGGGCAGCTTCCTGGAGGGCCTTGCTGTCGCCGCCGGTGCGGGTAGCCCGGATGGCGCCGGCGAGCCCCTCGCGAAGGGCGTTGATGCGGCCGGGCAGGTCATTGCCGAACCAGATCAGGAGGTTGGCCGTCGCCTCCGCGTCCGGGCCGGCCCGGTGCGACTGGGCGAGCTCCACGCCGAAGTAGGCAGAGAGCGTCGGCAGCTTGTAGTTCTCGAGGTCGGGGTAGCCCTCGCGGGCGATCGCCAGCGTGTCGAGGTAGCGGCCCTGCTCGAAGTGGGTACCGTCGGCGAGGGCGGCCTCCAGAAAGGCGAGGTCGAACCCGACCGAGTGGCCGACGACGACCGAGTCGCCGATGAATGTGAGGGCCGCCCTGGCGGCCTCGGCGGGCGAGGGCGCCTTTTTGACGTCGGCGTCGGTGATGCCGTGCATCTGGTTGCCGACGATCGGCCGGCCCGGGTTGACGAGGGACGACCAGCGATCGATGATCCTGCCCTTCTTGACCTTGACCGCGGCGATCTCGACGAGATCGGCCATCCTGGGATCGGTGCCGGTCGTCTCCACGTCGACGACGACGAGCTCGTCGCCCGCCGTCGCAGCGTCCACGAACGTCAGGACCGAGCCGGTGCCAGCCTCGAGGAAGGGCGTGATCTTGGGCTTGCCGGCCGCCTCGCGGAGCTTCTCCTGGATGTCGATGAGCGGCTGGAGGGCCCGGTGGCCGAAGAGGATGGCCTCGGCCATGACGTCCTCGGGCAGGAGCCTGGCGCCCGCCTCGACCATCATGATCGCGTCGCGCGTGCCGGAGACGATGAGGTCGAGGTCCGATTCGGCGAGCTGGCTGAAGGTCGGGTTCACGACGAACTCGCCGTCGATCCGGCCGATCCGGACGGCCGCGACCGGCCCGGCGAAGGGGATCTCGCTGATCGTCAGCGCGGCCGACGCGGCCACGGTACCCAGGACGTCGGCTTCGTTCTCCTGGTCGGTGGAAAGGACCGTGATGACGAGCTGGATGTCGTCCTTGTAGCCCTCGGGGAAGAGCGGCCGGATCGGGCGGTCCGTGAGGCGGGCGGCCAGGGTCGCGGCCTCGGAGGCGCGAGCCTCGCGCTTGATGAATCCGCCCGGGATCTTGCCGGCGGCGTACATCCGCTCCTCGAACTCGACGGTCAGCGGGAAGAAGTCGAGGCCGGGCCGCGGATCGGACCGGTTGGCGGTGCCGAGCACCAGGGTGTCGCCGTAGCGAACAGTGACGGCGCCGCCGGCGAGGCGGGCGAGCTTGCCGGTCTCGACGGTCAGGGTACGACCGCCGAACTCGGTCTCGAAGATGGTGGACACGGGCTGCTGTTCCTCCTGTCGTGGAGGAGGCGACGAATGAATCCTGGCCGATCGGCCCGCCTGGCGTTCGATGCGATCGACCCCGGGGCGAGCCCGGGGTCACGGTGGCAGCGAGGCTAGCGGCGGAGTCCGAGCCGTCCGATGACGGCACGGTAGCGCGTGTTGTCCTTCTTCACGAGGTACGCGAGAAGGCGACGGCGCTGGCCGACGAGCTTGAGGAGGCCGCGGCGCGAATGGTTGTCCTTGGGAAAGCTCCGGAGATGGCCCGTCAGGTCCTTGATCCGCTCGGTGAGGAGCGCGACCTGGACCTCCGGTGAGCCGGTGTCGCCGTCCTTGACGGCAAACCCCGTGATGATCTCCTGCTTCTCTTCCCGCGCGAGCGGCACTCGGTCCTCCGACACGAACGTGACTGTATGGCGTTCCTAGAGCACTTTGACCGGCGGATGGTACCAGCCGCACGTGGATCGGGCAAACATCGGGCAAACGTCGGGCCGGGCGGGCGCCGAGCGGCCCGAAGCGGAGGACGCCGGGGGCGTGGGCCGCGGCGTGGTCAGCCGAAGACGATCCGACGTCGGCCGGGCCCGAGCGGTCCGCCCGTCACGGTCACGCGACCGTCGGCGCCCACCGCGGCTGTCCCTCGGGTCGCGCTGCTCCCTCCCGCGTCAATCGACACCGGGTACTCGCCGGCCGGCGGGAGGGCGACCGGCATCGGGAAGACGAGGCGGACCTCGCCCCCCGCGGTCGGCCTCCCCTCCCCCACCACGGCGTATGGGCGGCCGAGGAGACGGGCCGCGCCGGCCAGGTCGCCGGCCGCGATGTCGGAGCGGATCTCGCCGCTCCGAACGGGACGCCCGTTGAGATCGAGGGACGGGATCACGGCGACCTCATAGCCCATCGCGTTGCCGAGGGCCGCCACCGCCTCGGGGGTGCCCCGCCGCTCGTGGCCGAAGGCCGAATCGGGGGTCATCAGGAACCCGGCCAACGATGTGCCGGCGGCGATCCGGCGGATGAACTCGTCGAACTCGGTCATCCGAAGGGCCACGTCGAAGTGCTGGACGACCGTGACCTCCACGCCCGCGCCGGCCAGGCGCTCGAGGCGCTCGTCGGGGTCGCACAGGAGCGGCGGCGCGGCGCCGGTCAGGATCTCGTCGGGATGGTGGTCGAAGGTGATGACCGCCGGGCGAGCGTCACGGCGTTCCGCTTCCTCGCACAGGCGACCGAGGAGGTAGAGGTGCCCGAGGTGGAGGCCGTCGAAGACGCCGACGACGACGAACAGGCGTCCGAGGTCGGCGCGCAGGGCATCGATCCCGGCCACGACCACCATCCCGGCGCGGCCGTCAGGCATCGACCGGCACCCCGTCACCCGACGCGGAATCCCGCAGCTCGGCGCGATCCCTGCCGGCAGCGACACGATCGTCGGCAGCGCCGGTGACGCCGGCGACCGCGCTCGGGAGCATCTTCGTCGGAGCGATCCGGCGGCCGTCGGGGACCCCCACCCCGACGATCCGGCCGGCGGCGTCGAGGAGGCGGACCGGCTCGTCTGGCGGCAGGCCTCGCAGGCCGGCAAGCGGTCGCACGAAGCGACCCATCGCCGCCTCGGCGATCTCGCCCGGCTCCAGGTGGACCGAGGGCATCGCCTCGAGGCCCGCGTCGGCGGGGAGCAGGAGCGCGCTGATCGCTGCCGCGCCCTCGGCGGCCGCGGCCCGGAGGACGTCGACGGCGATCGCGTCCTCCAGCCGGAACGGCCCGCTCGCCGTGCGGACGAGCGCCCCGAGGTAGGCGCCGCTGCCGAGGGCGGCCCCGACGTCCCGTGCCAGCGCCCGGACGTACGTGCCGGCTGAGCATTCGACGTCGATGATCGCGACCGGTCGTCCCGGGTCGTCGGAGTTCCAGGCGACGAGCTCGAGGGCGTGGATCGTCACCGCTCGCTCGCCCAGCTCCGCCGGCGCGCCGCCTCGGGCCATCGCGTAGGCCCGCCGGCCGCCGACCTGGATGGCCGAGAACGCCGGCGGCCGCTGGCGGATCTCGCCGCGGAACGTGGCGAGATCCGCCTCGACCGCGGTGGCCGAGAGCTGCGGGCCGTCAACGGGTGTGAGCTCGCCGTCGAGGTCGTCGGTCGTCGATGACGCGCCGAAGCAGACCGTGGCCCGATACCCCTTCCGGTCGCCGAGGTGATACTCAACGAGGCGTGTCGCGCCCCCGAGGAACAGGGGCAGGACGCCCGTCGCGAACGGGTCGAGCGTGCCCCCGTGTCCGACCCGCCGCGTCCCCGTCAGGCGCCGCACGAGGGCCACGACGTCGTGCGACGTCGGCCCGGCGGGCTTGGCGAGGACGAGGACGCCGTCCAGCCCGGACGCGTCCGCTCGGCGACCCACCGTCAGCGCGCGACCGCGGCGGCAAGCCGCTCCGCCGCCGGCAGGACGAGGGCTCGCGCCTCGCCGACCGAGGCGGGGATCGACGCGCCGGCGGCGCGCGGGTGAC
>MGOD01000138.1:22011-22598 GCA_001795245.1 Chloroflexi bacterium RBG_16_70_13 | reverse complement strand
CCGCCCCCGAAGAGTGACGTCAGCGCGATCGCATCGACCCCGCCCGGCTTCGTCCGCACGGAGATCCGCGTGGCCGCCGGGCCCGCCTCCTTGAACAGGATCGCGACCTCGGCGTTCTCGGACTGCGAGAGGAGATCGATGATCCCCTCGGAATGCGCGCTCAGGGCGCCGGTCTCGGCGATGTCCGACGCCAGGAGGGTCGAGTGGATGACGAGCCCGCCGGCCGTAGTCTGGAGCCGATCGAGAACACGCCCGAAGAGACGCAGCTGGACGTCCGGCTTGGACCGATAGAGGCGGCGCGAGATCTCGGCCAGCGGCGCGCCGGCGGCGACGAGCGCGGCCGACACCGCGAGGGTGCGGGGGGTCGCGTTCGGGTGGGCGAACGTCGCCGTGTCCATGACGATGCCGGCCATGAGCGCCGTGGCGAGGGCCCCGTCCGCGCTCCCGAGGGAGACACCCAGGACCGTCGCCAGGAGCGTCACGAGCTCGCACGTGGCGGCCGCCTGCGGATCCACCCAGTCGGCAGGGCCGGCGGCCCCGTTCGAGGCGTGATGGTCGATGACGACGGTCGGCAGGCGCTCGAACAG
>MGOD01000138.1:18818-21992 GCA_001795245.1 Chloroflexi bacterium RBG_16_70_13 | reverse complement strand
GGACCGGCCCGACGCGATCGAGCGAGCCACAGTCGACGAGGATGGCCAGGTCGTACTCCCGACCGGCCTCCGGATCGGTCACGAAGGCATCGATGCCCGGGAGGAACGCGTACAACGGCGGTGGGGCGTCCGCGCAGACCAGCGTGGCCCGTCCGCCGCCCGACTCGGCGATCACCCGGAGCGCCAGCGCGGCACCGAGCGTGTCCGCGTCCGGATTCTCGTGGCTCACCACGAGGACGCTGCGAGCCGACCGGACGCTGCCGACCACGGCGGCGGGCACAGCCCCGAGCCACGCATCGAGCAAGGCGCCCGAGGCCCCTGTCACCGGCGCGCTCGGCGGGGCCGCCGCGGCGGGTGGCCGTCATCCGCCCGTCGACCCGGTCGCCGCCGGGCCCCGGGCGCGGCTGGCTCCACCGGGAGCGCCTCGGGAACGGGCGGGTCTTCCGGCGCGTCGCCCTCGTGCGGCAGCCGGGCGACCGGTGTCGGGAGGGCCTCGGCGTCGAGCCCCGACACGTCGGCTGTGACGCCCGATTCGAGCTCGTCAAGGAGCCGGAGCACGCGGGTCCCGCGCTCGCTCGTGTCGTCGAGGCGGACGTGGAGCTCGGGGATCCGCTTGATCCGGAGCCGCCCGCCCAGCTCGTGGCGGATGAACGGCATGGCGTGGGCGAGCGCACCGACGGCCGCCTTCCGCTCCGCCTCGGTTCCGATGACGCTCACCCAGACTTTGGCGTGGCGAAGGTCCGGCGTCGTCTCGACGTCGGTGATCGTCGCAAACCCGATCCGCGGATCCGCCACGTCCCGGGCTAGCAGCTGCCCGATCTCCTGCCGAAGCAGCTCATCTACGCGGTCAGTTCGTTGGGTCATGGTCGTGAAGTGGCAACCTCAGCAGGGAACCGGCATTTGCTCACCGAGGTCCGAGGCGGAGCTCCGCGACGCCATCGGCCCGAGGTTGTGAGCCAGCATCGCAGGCGACAACGCACGCATGGGCGTCAGGCGCGGCGACCCCCTACGAGGCGAGGGAACGACTGACGGTCTGGGTGCTGAAGCACTCGATCACGTCGCCCTCCTGGAGATCATTGAACCCGGCAAGGGCGATGCCGCATTCGAAGCCGGTTGCGACTTCGCGGACGTCGTCCCGGAAGCGACGCAACGACTCGATCCGGTCGGAGGCGATGACCTTCCCGCCTCGCCAGATCCGGGCGCCGCCGCGGACGATCCGCCCGTCGGTGACGTACGAGCCCGCGATGACCTGGCTCTTGCCAACCTTGATGACCTGGCGGACCTCGGCCCGACCCTCGATGACCTCGACCTGCTCCGGCTCGAGGAGCCCGGAGAGGGCCTTCTCGATGTCGTCGGTGAGCTGGTAGATGATGTCGTAGAGGCGGACGTCGACCTTCTCGGTCTCGGCCGCCCGCCGGGCCGTGTCGCCGATCCGGGTGTTGAAGCCGACGACGATCGCGTTCGAGGCCGAGGCCAGAAGGATGTCGTTGTCGGTGATCTCGCCGGCGCCCTCGTGGAGGACGTTGATCTTGACCTCGTCCGTGGCCAGCTGGCCCAGGGCGTGGGTGATCGCCCCGAGCGAGCCGGAGACGTCGGTCTTGAGGATGATCCGGAGCTCCTTGGCCTGGCCGGCCTGGATCTGCCGGTAGAGGTCCTCAAGGGTCGCTCGTCCGCTGCCCTCTCCACCCCTCGAGGCGACCTCGGTCCGGCGGGCCTCGACCAGGGTCCGGGCTTCCCGCTCGTCGGCCACGACGCGGAGGATGTCGCCGGCCTCGGGGACCTCGGACAGGCCGAGGACGACCGCGGCGGTCGCGGGACCGGCCTTCGGAATCCGCTTGCCGAGCTCGTTCTCGAGGGCCCGGACGCGGCCGAACGTCTCGCCCACGACGATGACGTCGCCGACCCGGAGCGTGCCGGTCTGGACGAGGGCCGTCGCCACCGGACCGCGGCTCTTGTCCATCCGGGCCTCGACGATCGTGCCGATCGCGGACCGCTTCGGGTTGGCCTTGAGGTCCTGGAGGTCGGCCACGAGGAGGACCATCTCGACGAGGTCGTCGAGGCCCACTCGGCTCTTCGCCGAGACGGGCACGAGCGGCGTGTCGCCGCCGTATTCCTCGACGACGACCCCGGCCTCGGTCAGCTCGGTCTTGACCCGGTCCGGGTTGGCATCCGGCTTGTCCATCTTGTTGAGGGCGATGATGATCGGCACCTTGGCCGCCTTGGCGTGGCTGATCGCCTCGAGCGTCTGGGGCATGACACCGTCGTCGGCCGCGACGACGACGATCGCGATGTCGGTGACGCGGGCGCCGCGGGCCCGCATCGCGGTGAACGCCTCGTGGCCCGGGGTGTCGAGGAAGACGACCCGCCGGCCGTCCTTGGTGACCTCGCTGGCGCCGATGTGCTGGGTGATCCCGCCGCGCTCGCCGGCCGCCACGGTCGTCGAGCGGATGGCGTCGAGGAGGCTCGTCTTGCCGTGATCGACGTGGCCCATGACGGTCACGATCGGGGCCCGGCTGATGAGGTTCGCGTCGTCGACCTCGGTGAAGAGCTCCTCCTTGGCCGCCTCGGAGACGGCGCCGTCCGCGCCCTCCTCCGTGCCGTCGCCGGACGTGGTAAGGACCGGCTCGGCAACCTCATACCCGAGCTCGCCGGCGACGAGCGCCGCGGTGTCCCGGTCGATGAGCTGGTTGATCGTCGCGAAGATCCCGCTCTTGATGAGCTCACGGATCACGTCGGCGGGATTGACCCCGAACAGGTCGGCGAGCTCCTTGACGGTGATGGTCGCGGGCAGCTCGATCGCGCCGCGCTCCCGCGGATCGACCGTCTGGACGCTGGCGCCGGCGAACGCGCCGTCGCGGCGCGGCGGCTTGCGGGGCCCGCGTCGACCGCGGGTGCCGCTCCTACTCCTGGCCACGGGTCCCTCCTCCGATGTTGTCGGGCGTGACGGCCGCGGCGAGCGCATCCAGGAGCGTCGCCGGGACCGGGGTCTCGAGGACCCTCGAGAGGGCTCCCCGCTGGATGGCGGTGGTGATGCAATCTCGATCGCGACAGACGTAGGCGCCCCGGCCGGCCGCGCGCCCGGTGTCGTCGGCGCGCACGGTCCCGTCCGGCGTCCGAACGACGCGCAGCAGGTCGCGCTTGTCGCGTGTGGTCCGGCAGGCAACGCACGTCCGC
>MGOD01000138.1:18444-18792 GCA_001795245.1 Chloroflexi bacterium RBG_16_70_13 | reverse complement strand
CGACCCGTGAGCCGGCCTTCGCTCACCGAGGTCGGAGGCGGAGCTCCGCGACGCCATCCGCCCGAGGTCTACGACACCACCTCCTCGGTGGTTGGCTTCTTGGCGCGAGCCCGGGGCGTCTTCGGCGCTGCCGGTTCCGCAGCAGCCGTGGCGGTGCGAGCGCGCGGCTTCTTCTCGGCGACGGCAGACGCGGCGGCGTCGGCCGGCGCGGCTGCGACGACCGGCTCGGTGGCGTCGTCCGACTCAGTGGCCTCGGCCTTCTTCGTTCGGGCGCGCGGCTTCTTCGCGGCGGCCGGTTTGGCGGCGGCGGCGATCGGCTCGCCCCCGGCCTCGGCGACCGCCGGCTCA
>MGOD01000138.1:16087-18415 GCA_001795245.1 Chloroflexi bacterium RBG_16_70_13 | reverse complement strand
GCGGCGCCGGCGGTCTCGGCCGCCTTCGCCTCGGCGACCGAAACGTCGCTTCGGATGTCGATGCGCCAGCCGGTCAGGCGCGCCGCGAGCCGGGCATTCTGGCCCTCGCGTCCGATCGCAAGGGAGAGCATCCGCTCGGGAACCGTGACGTTCGCGATGCGGTGCTCGGTGTCGATGTCGACCGAGAGGACCTGGGCCGGCGAGAGGGCATTGGCGACGAACTGGGCCGGATCGTCGTTCCAGGGGATGACGTCGATCTTCTCGCCGCCGAGCTCGGCCACGACCGCCTGCACCCGGGCGCCGCGCTGGCCGACGGTTGCGCCGACGGGATCGAGGCCCTCCTGGCGCGACGAGACGGCGACCTTGCTCCGGCTGCCGGCCTCTCGGGCGATCGCCCGGATCTCCACGGTTCCGTTGTGGATCTCGGGGACCTCGAGCTCGAAGAGCCGCTTCAGGAAGCCCTTGTGGGTTCGGCTGACCATCAGCATCGGGCCGCGGGGCCCGCGCCGGACCTCGAGCACGAAGGCCTTGACGTTCTGGCCGATCCGGTAGTGCTCGAGCGGCGACTGCTCCGTCGTCGCGAGGATGGCCTCGACGCCCTTGCCGACGTCGAGGATGATCGCCCGCGGCTCGGCCCGGTTCACGGTCCCCGTGATGAGCTCGCCCTCCCGGCTCGCGAACTGGTCGTAGACGACGTCGCGCTCGGCCTCGCGGAGGCGCTGCAGGACGACCTGCTTGGCCGTCTGCGCGCCGATTCGACCGAACGACTCGCCGTCCAGCTGCTCCATCTCGACGAGCTCGCCCGCTTGTGCGTCGGCCTTGTGGACGCGAGCCTCCTCGAGGCTGAACTCGGTCAGCGGATCCTCCACCTCGGAGACGGCGACGCGGGCCCGGAAGACGCGGATCTTGCCGCTCTCGCCGTCGATCCGGACATGGATGTCCTCTTCATTGGCGATCCGGCGGTAGGCGGCCTGGATCGCCTCCTCCACGGTCCGGATGAGCTGCTCGCGGGGAACCTGCTTCTCGGCGTTGAGCTGGAGGAGGGCACCGACGAAATCTCGACTCATGGTCGCTTCGCCCTCCAATCATCGTCGTTCTCTATCCGAGGCCCCGCCGAAAAAAATACGTGGGGGTCACCCACGTCCACGAGGCGGCCGTTTCGATTCGCCGCGGAGTATACACCCGAGCTGGTGGACCGTCGATCAGCGGTCAGGCGGGCTTGGGTGCCCTGTCCGCCGGGTAGCGGCGCTCGACGTAGGCCTCGAGGATGCCGATGAACTCGTCGACGAGGCCCTCGCCGCGGAGCGTCCGATCGAGCCTGCCGTCGACGAAGACGGGCGCGACCGGCTCCTCGAACGAGCCCGGGAGGCTGATCCCGATGTTCGCATGCTTCGATTCGCCGGGGCCGTTGACGACGCAGCCCATGACCGCGACGGTCAGGTCCTCGACGCCGGGATGCGTCTCCCGCCACTCGGGCATCCGGTCACGGAGGTGGGACTGGATCCGCTGGGCCATCTCCTGGAAGAAGGTCGAGGTCGTCCGCCCGCAGCCGGGGCAGGCGCTGACCTGGGGCAGGAACGAGCGGAGGCCCATCGACTGGAGGACCTGCTGGGCGACGCGGACCTCTTCTTCCCGCTCTCCCCCGGGGGCCGGCGTGAGCGAGACCCGGATCGTGTCCCCGATCCCCGCCTCCAGCAGGATGGCGAGCCCGGCGGTCGACGCGACGATTCCCTTCATCCCCAGGCCCGCCTCGGTCAGCCCGAGGTGGAGCGGGTAGTCCGAGCGTGTCGCGAGGATCCGGTAGACGTCGACGAGATCGCGGACGTTCGAGACCTTGGCGGAGAGGATGATCCGGTCGTGGCGGAGCCCCGTCGCCTCGGCCAGCTCGGCCGAGCGCATGGCCGACTGGATCATCGCCTCCATCATCACGTCGCGGGCGTCGCGTGGCTCGGCGAGGCCCGCGTTGGCGTCCATGAGCTCGGTCAGGAGGGCCTGGTCGAGCGATCCCCAGTTGACCCCGATCCGGACCGGCTTGTCGTGCTCGAGCGCGACCCGGACGATCGTCTGGAAGTTCTCGTCGTGGCGCTTGCCGCCAACGTTGCCGGGGTTGATCCGGTACTTGGCCAGGCCCGCGGCCATCGCCGGATGCTCCACGAGGAGCTGGTGGCCGTTGTAGTGGAAGTCGCCGATGACCGGCACGCCCACGCCGAGGTCGGCGAGCCTGCGAAGCATCTCCGGCACCGCCGCGGCGGCCGCGTCGGTATTGACGGTGACGCGGACGAGCTGGCTGCCGGCGTGGGCCAGGCGGACGACCTGGATCGCGGTCGC
>MGOD01000138.1:12807-16024 GCA_001795245.1 Chloroflexi bacterium RBG_16_70_13 | reverse complement strand
CACCCCACCGACATCTACGGAGACCGTCGGCCGTCGCCGCGGGCGGAGGGATTCGGCGCCGGACATCAGCGTCCCTCGAGGCCGGCGGTCAGCCGCCGCCGAGCCCGCGGGCGATGTCGAAGGCGGTGACCCAGACGAGGAACAGGAGGAGCATCGCGAAGCCCACGAAGTAGGTCAGGCGCTCGGCCCGGATCGAGAGGCGCTCGCCCGCAAAGCGCCTGAGGACGAGCATGAGGATCCGGCCGCCGTCGAGCGGCGGGAAGGGCAGGATGTTCACGACCGCGAGGTTGGCCGACAGGAAGCCCGCCAGGTACAGCGTGATCGTGGGGCCGAGGTTGAAGAAGACGTCGCCGATGCCGGTCGCGATGCCCACGGGGCCCTGGGCGAGGGGCGGCTCAGTGGGCCGCTGGACGATCCCCTCGATGAGCTGGCCGACGCCGTCGACGATCAGGCGCGTGGCGGTCGCTGTCCGTTCCACCCCGAGCCCGAGCGCGGTCGCGGGGTCGTACGTCACGTGGTCCGCCGTCGTGCGGCCGGCCAGCGAGCCGACGCCGAGTGCCCCCTTGCCGGCGTCGACCTCGGCCGCTGAACGGAGCGCGGCCGGGACCTCCCGCGCCGTGCCGTCGCGCCGGATGGTCAGGACGACGGTCGTGCCCGCCTTCGAGCGGATCTCGCCGATGACGTCGCCGGGGCCGAACGCCCCGAAGAACCGGCCGTCGACACGCTCGATGACGTCACCCACCTGGAGCCCGGCGCGCGCCGCCGGCGAGCCGTCCTCCACGAGCCCGACTCGGAAGCCCAGCGCCGGATCCCCGGTCAGGGCGATCCCGGCGAAGATCAGGAAGGCGAGGACGAGGTTCATCGCGGCCCCGGCGACGAGGATGACGAGCTTCCGCCAGAGTGGCTGTGCCACGAACGACCGCGGGTCGTCGCCCTCGTCGCCGTCCTCGCCCTCGAGCTTCACGAAGCCGCCGATCGGCAGCCAGTTCAGGGTGTAGACCGTCTCCCCGACGTTGCGGAGGACCCGCGCCCGGGGCGGGAACCCGACCCCGAACTCGAGGACCCGGACACGGAACAGGCGGGCCGTGACGAAGTGCCCGACCTCGTGGATGAGGACGAGGAGGCCGAGGATCCCGAAGAACAGGACGATCGTGACGAGGGTCCGAAGGACGTCGTTCACGCGACGTCCCCGGTGGCATACCGGGCCGCGATCTCGGACTCCAGGTCCAGGAGCTCGGCGACCCCGGGCTCGGTCGGCCGCATGCCTGCTTCGCCACCGCTCCCGTAGCGGGTGACGGCGGCCTCCAGGAGACGCGGGATGCCCCCGAATTCGAGGCTGCCGCCGAGGAACCGCGCGACCGCCACCTCGTCGGCGGCGATGAGCGCCGCGGTGGCCCAGGGCCCCTGGCGGCCGGCCTCGCGAGCGATCCCGAGGGCCGGGAAGCGGGCCTCATCGGGCGCCCGGAAGTCGAGCCGCGCGATCGCGACGAGATCGGGCGCCGCGGCCGGCGACGGGCGGCGGTGCGGGTGGGTCAGGGCGTACTGGATGGGAAGGCGCATGTCCGGGGTGCCCAGCTGGGCCTTGAGGGAGCCATCGACGAAGAGGACGGCCGAATGGATGACCGACTGTGGATGGATCACGACGTCGATCGCTTCGTAGCCGGCATCGTACAGCCAGTGGGCCTCGATGACCTCCAGGCCCTTGTTGGCGAGGGTCGCGCTGTCGATCGTGATCTTGGCGCCCATCCGCCACGTCGGGTGGCGGAGGGCCTGCTCGGGCGTCACGCGAGCCAGCGCGGCGGCGTCGAGATCCAGGAACGGCCCGCCGGAGGCAGTGAGGATCAGCCGGGCGATCGCCGCGGGCGCCTCGCCGACGAGGCACTGCCAGATCGCGGAGTGCTCGGAATCGATGGGCCGCAGCCAGCCGAGCGCGGCGGCGAGCGGGTCCGCCGGACCGGCCTCCGCGGCCCGGCCGGCGGCGAGTCGCCGGGCGAGGGGCATGACGAGGTGTCCACCGGCGACGAGCGTTTCCTTGTTGGCCGTGGCCACGACGGTCCCCGCCCGGAGCGCCGCGAGGACCGGCCGGAGGCTGACCATCCCACCGGTCCCCACGACGACGATGTCGAGCTCTGGGCGCGCGGCGAGGGCCTCGAGGGCTTCGGCCCCACTCTCGACGCGCGTCCCCGGCGGGAGCTCGCCGAGCCCGGCCCTGACCCCCGGATCGGCCAGCACGACGACATCCGGCCGAAGCCGACGGGCCTGCTCACCGAGGAGCCTCGCGTTGCGTCCGGTCGCGAGGCCGACGACCTCGAACGACGGGTCGCGGGCGATGACCTCGACCACCTGGCGGCCGATCGAGCCCGTCGATCCGAGAAGGGCGACGCGTCGGGGCGGCGTAGCGAGCGCGCCGGCCGCGCCGACGTCAGCGGAAGACGATGACGGCATAGAGCAGCACGACCGGTGCGGCGAAGAGGAACGAATCGACGCGATCGAGGAGACCGCCGTGACCCGGGATGAGGCGGCCCGAATCCTTCGCCCCGGCCGCCCGCTTGAGCATCGATTCGGCGAGGTCGCCGGCCTGGGCCGCGGCAGCGACGATCGGCCCGAGGACGGCCCCCGCATACCACGGTCGGCCCAGGGCGGCCACCAGGAGCGTCGCCACGACGGTCACGGCAAGGGTCCCGCAGATCACGCCCTCGACGGTCTTGGCCGGTGAGATGTGGGCCATGAACGGCCGCCGCCCGACGCGCCGGCCGACGAGGTAGGCCCCGGTATCGAAGGCCCAGACGCACAGGATGAGGAGGAGGATCCAGCCCCGCTCCGGCCCCAGGAAGCCCAGGACCGCGCCGTCGGGGATCGCCGGCGCCTGGATCCCAAGGCGCGGCACAAACCCGAGGAGGCCGACGTACATGGCCCCGAAGACGGTCGTGGCGAAGCTTGCCAGCCCGTCGCGCGGATCCGGCCGCGCGATGGCGGCCGTCCCGACGAGGACGACCCCGATCGCGGCGAGGAGGAGCCCGGCCCCGCCGGGGACCGCGGTGACGGTATCGGCGAGGGCGACGACCAGGGCGAGGACGATCCCGAGGGCCGGGAAGGACGGGTGCCCGGCCGCCTCCAGGAGCCGGAACGCCTCACGGGCGCCGATGACGACGGCGCCGGCGACGAGTGCCGCGATCCAGATGCCGCCGAGCCAGAGGACGACCAGGAGCGGCGGGAT
>MGOD01000138.1:6960-12776 GCA_001795245.1 Chloroflexi bacterium RBG_16_70_13 | reverse complement strand
AGCACCCGCGGCTCCTAGCGGCCGAAGCGTCGCTGGCGGGACGCGAATTCGACGAGGGCCGCGTCGAGGGCCTCAGGCCCGAAGTCCGGCCACAGCGTCTCGGTCGTCACGAGCTCGGCGTAGGCGGACTGCCAGATCAGGAAATTCGAGAGGCGCTGCTCGCCTCCGGTCCGGATGACGAGGTCGGGATCCGGGGTGCCGGCGGTGTAGAGGGCTCCAGCGATCGTCGCCTCGTCGATCTCGTCCGGGCGCAGGCCCGCTCCGACGATCCGCCGGACGGCATCCACGAGCTCGGTCCGGCCGGCGTAGTTGAAGGCGATGTTCAGGAGCATCTCGGTCCCGCCGGCGGTCGCATCGAGGGCATCCTCGATCGACGCCCGGGTCGCGGGCGGCAGCTCGTCGGTCCGGCCGATCATCCGGACCCTGACGCCCTGCGCCCGCAGCTCCGGCGTCTCACTCCGGATCGCCGCCTCGAGGAGGCCGAAGAGGGCCACGACCTCGTCGTCGGAGCGAGCCCAGTTCTCACGGCTGAAGGCGTACAGGGTCAGGACGCGCAGGCCGCGCCGACGAGCGTGGCGGAGCACGCCGCGGATGGCCTCGACGCCGGCCGGGTGGCCCTCGAGCTCGGGCAGGCCGCGGGCCCGCGCCCAGCGCCGGTTGCCGTCCATGATGATCGCCACGTGGCGCGGCAGCTCGGACACGGGCAGCGCGTCGATTGTCGGGCCATCGATCCGCTCGATCGCCTCGCCGGCCACCGGCTCGTGGGCCGCGGGTGGCGCGTCGGTCGGGCGGACGAGCGGTGTGCGGGTCACTAGACCTCGAGGACCTCCTGTTCCTTGGCCCCACCGACGCGATCGACGTCGGCGATGTGACGGTCGGTCGTCTTCTGGATCACCTCGAGCAGCCGATGGACCTCGTCCGTCCCGAGATCGCCCTCGCGCTCGAGCTTCTTGAGCTGGTCGGCCGCGTCGCGGCGGAGGTTGCGGATCTCGACCCGGGCCTCCTCCATCCGCTTGTGGACCACCCGCACGAGGTCGCGCCGGCGCTCCTCGGTCAGCTGCGGGATGTTGAGCCGGACGACCGTCCCGTCGACGTTCGGGGTCAGCCCGATGTCGCTCTTGATGATCGCCTTCTCGATCGCCCCGAGGACACTCCGGTCCCAGGGCTGGATGACGATCTGATGGGCCTCCGGGATGCTGATCCCGGCCAGCTGGTTGAGCGCGGTCTGGGTCCCGTAGTAGTCCACGTGGATCCGCTCGACGAGGCTCGTCGAGGCCCGCCCGGTCCGGACGCCCTGGAGGTCCCGCTCCATCGCCTCGACGGCGCGCCCCATCTTGTGGTCGGCCGCGGCGACGATCTCCTGGCTCATGCCCGCACGCCCTCCGGACCCGTTGCCGTGATCAGCGTGCCCACCGCGTCACCGCGGGCGACGCGGGCGATGTTGTCGGCCCGGTTGAGGTCGAAGACGACGATCGGTAGGTCGTTCTCCATGCACAGCGAGACCGCCGCGGCGTCCATGACCCGGAGCTGGTCGCGGAGCAGGTCGGCGTACTCGAGGCGCTCGTAGCGTCGGGCGGTGGGGACGGTCATCGGATCCGCATCGTAGACCCCGTCGACCTTGGTCGCCTTGAGGAGCACGGAGGCACCGATCTCGACGGCCCGGAGCGCGGCCGCCGTGTCGGTCGTGAAGTACGGGTTGCCGGTTCCGGCGACGAAGATCACGACGCGACCCTTCTCGAGGTGCCGGACCGCGCGGCGGCGGATGTACGGCTCGGCAATCTCGTTCATGGCAATGGCGCTCATGACCCGGACCGGGATCCCGGCGCGCTCGATGGCGTCCTGGAGGGCCAACCCGTTCATGACCGTGGCCAGCATCCCGATGTAGTCGCCGGTCGCCCGGTCCATGCCGCGGGCCGACGCGGCGAGACCCCGGAAGATGTTGCCCCCGCCGACCACGATCCCGACTTCGATGCCGGAGGCGTGGACGGTGCTGACCTGGCGGGCGATGAAGGCGCAGAACTCCGGATCGACGCCGTACGTCCGGTCGCCGAGGAGGGCCTCGCCGGAGAGCTTGAGAAGGATCCGCGCGTAGCGAGGCCGCGACGGATCGACAGGCGCGTCGGTCACAGGTCCTCCCCGAGGGCGTAGCGGACGAAGCGGCGGACCCGGATGTTCTCGCCGATCGTAGCGATCCGGTCGGTCACCAGCTCGCGTACCGTGCGCTCCTCGTCGCGGAAGGGCTGGTCGAGGAGGCAGACCTCCTTGAGCCACTTCTTCAGCTGCCCGTCGACGATCTTCTCGCGGATCTCGGCCGGCTTCGCCGCGACGGCGGGATCCTCGGCGAGCTCCGCCCGCTTGGCCGCCAGGTCGGCGGCCGGGATCGCGTCGGCGTCGACGTACAGCGGCCCGAGCCCCGCGACCTGGATGGCGAGATCGCGGACCAGCCGCTGGAACTCGTCTGTCCGAGCCACGAAGTCGGTCTCGCAGTTGACCTCGATGAGGACGCCGACCCGCCCGCCGGTGTGGATGTAGCTCGAGACGAGGCCTTCGCGCGCCTCGCGACCGGCCTTCCTCGCGGCCGCGGCGAGTCCCCGCTCGCGCAGCAGCAGGACCGCCCGGTCGACGTCGCCGTCGGTCTCCTCGAGGACGCGCTTGCAGTCCATGAACCCCGCTCCCGTGAGCTCGCGGAGGTTCTTGACCGCCTCGGCGCTGATCGTGGCCATGCTCGTTTCCTGCTCCCTGGTGGCGCGGGCGTCGGCCCGCGGCTGTGGTTCGTCGGTTCGTGGTCGCCGGCGGTCAGCCGGCCGTCGGGCCGGCGGCCTCGCGCTCGGCGGCCTCGCGGGCCAGCTCGGCGGCGATCTCCTCCGCCGAGGCGGATGCCGCGGCGTCCTCGACCGGGGCCGGGGCGGGGGCGCCCGGCAGGAGGTCCTCCTCCTCGTCCGGGGCGAAGCTGAGGGCCGCGCCGCCGGCGAGGGCCGCAACGAGGGCGTCGCTGGCCTCGACGTCGTCGTACTCCGGCTCGGCCGCCATCGGCTCGGGCTCGGGCTCCATCGTCGCCCGGGCGGCGCGCTCGCTGGCGCCCTCGAGGGCGGCGTCGGCAACGAGCGAGCAGAGCAGCCGGATGGCCCGGATGGCGTCGTCGTTGGCCGGGATGATGTAGTCGAGCTCGTCGGGGTCGACGTTGGTGTCGCCCGTGCCGACGACCGGGATCTCGAGCTTGTTGGCCTCGGTGACGGCGATCCGCTCGCGATGCGGGTCGACGATGAAGACGGCGCCGGGCAGGCGCTTCATCTTGCGGATGCCGCCGAGCGTCGCGGTGAGCTTGGTCAGCTCCTCGGTGAGCTTCGCCGCCTCCTTCTTGGGGAGACGCTCGAACTCGCCGGCCCCTTGCCGGGCCTCGAGCTGCTCCATGAGCCCGACCCGCTTCTTGATCGTCACGAAGTTCGTGAGCATGCCGCCGAGCCAGCGCTTGTTGACGTAGGGCATGCCCGCCCGGGTCGCCTCCTGGGCAACCGGCTCCTGGGCCTGCTTCTTCGTCCCGATGAACAGGACGGGCTCGCCGCGGGCGACCGTCTCGCGGACGAAGTCGAGGGCGGCCTCCAGCCGCTGGGCGGTCTGGGCGAGGTCGATGATGTGGATCCCGTTGCGCTCCGCGAAGATGAACGGGCGCATCTTGGGGTTCCAGCGGCGCGTCTGGTGGCCGAAGTGGACTCCGGCTTCGAGCAGTTGCCGCATCGAGACGGACGGCACGGGGCAGATCCTCCTGTTCGGTTGCTTCCGCCGCGGGCCTCGTCGCCGGGGACCGTCCGGGCGCCGCTCTCGCGGCCGATCCGGTCGGCACCGTCCCGGTCGGAACGGTCCGCGTGTGTGCTCCGTCGCCGATGAGGGCGACGGGCGGTCTGGTGTCGCGGAAGGCTCCGCGGCGCGGCGGAGTGTAGCACGGGCCCGCGGCGAGCCCGCTCGGGCTGCCCCGGTCGGCTACAGCGCAGCCACGTGGTGGCGGATCCGGATCGCGCCGCCCGGCTCGCGGGGTGGCTCCACGACGACGAGGTCGATCCGGAGGGGCAGGGCCGGCACGACCGTGCCGTCGGCGAGGATCCCCCGTTCGCGGAGCCCCTGGGCGCCGCGGCGGATCCGGGTCCGCTTCGCGGCGTCGACGGTCTCCTCGGGCAGGCCGAAGTCGCGACTGCGACGCGTCCGGACCTCGATGACCACGAGGCGTGCGGGCGGCGTGGGATCGACCGCGACGATGTCGAGCTCGGCGCGGCCAACATGGACGTTCAGGCCGAGGATCGTCCAGCCGGACGCCCGGAGGCGCTCGGCCACGAGCCGCTCCGCCGCGTCGCCCGCCTGCTGTGATCCGGTCCGCACGACACGAGGATGCCCTCGGCCACTGCACTGCCACTTATTTTGCCGGCGCCGTACCGACACTGTCTCTGCGCCGTTGGCGCCCCGACGGCGGGGCCGGCCGGACATCCCGTGTCGGCCGCGCCGGACGCCGGCGTCAGCCCGGGACCGCGGCCTCCAGCTCGAGCCCCTCGGCGAGGGCGGCCACGAGGTCGGAGACATCGATCGCCGACGGCCCGTCGATCGCGCCCGGGCCCGGCGGCTCGGCCGCGTCGCCGAACAGGTCGAGCCCGAGCTGGTCCCCGGCCAGGGTTCGCTGGAGGGCCAGGAAGCTCCGCCGGTGGAACGGCGTGAGACCCTGACGGCGGATCGCCTGACGGTGCTCGAGCGTGGCGTAGCCCTGGTTCCGCTCCCAGCCGTATCCCGGATAGCGATCGGCAAGGCGGGCCATCATCCGGTCCCGGACGACCTTTGCGACCACGGAGGCGCAGGCGATCGTGTAGCACCTGGCGTCGCCGTCGACGATCGCCGTGTACGGCCCGACCTGGGCCTCGAAGTTGGCGATCCGGTTGCCGTCGACGAGGACGTGATCGTGGCCACCGATCCGGGCGATCGCCCGGCGCATGGCGAGGTGGGTGGCATGGTAGATGTTCAACCGGTCGATCTCGGCGACCGACGCCGCGCCGATGCCGACCGCCGCCGCGCGGGCCTGGATGAGCGGGGCGAGACGCTCGCGCTGGGCGGCCGACAGGGTCTTGGAATCGCGGACGCCGCGGATCCGGTGGGAGTTCGGCCTGATGATCACCGCGGCCGCGACGACCGCGCCGCAGGTCGGGGCCACACCGACCTCGTCGACGCCGACGACGCGGGCCGCGCCCGCCCGCCACAGCGGGCGCTCGTAGCGGAGGGTCGGAGCCTGCGGCACGGACCCTAGCCTACCCCGCCCGCCGCCCGGTCGCCTGGTCGCCGGGTCGCGCCCGCCAGGCAGGTACACGCGCGCCGGGCAGCACGATCGGACCATGGAATCGAACGACCCCGCCCGGCTGGGCGGGGTCGCCATCGGCCGGGACCTCGAGCCGCGGATCAGCCGCTCGTGCGCCGCTCGCGGAGGGTGGCCGACTTGCCGACCCGCTTCCGCAGGAAGTAGAGCTGGGCGCGTCGAGCCTGACCGTGACGGACGACGTCGATCTTCTCGATGCGGGGGCTGTGGATCTTGAAGGTCCGCTCCACGCCGACGCCGCTGGCGATCTTGCGGACGGTGATCGAGCGGGTGATCCCGCCACCCCGCAGCCGCATGATCACGCCCTCGAAGACCTGGACCCGCTCCTTGTTGCCCTCGATGACGCGAGCGGAGACGCGGACGGTGTCGCCGGTGGCGAGGTCCGGCAGGTCCGTGCGGAGCTGGTCGGCGACGATCTCGTCGAGGACGTTCACGGTGGCGGTTCCCTGGTCGTGGAGGCAGCCCGAGG
>MGOD01000138.1:2420-6927 GCA_001795245.1 Chloroflexi bacterium RBG_16_70_13 | reverse complement strand
CCGCGCGCGGCCGAGGGCGGAGTATAGCAGAGGTCCTGCGCAGGACGGCCCTCCGGTCTCACTCCCGGCGGCCGGCTCGGGCGCGCCGACGAGCGTGACTCATGGAGTTCGCCTGTTCTGTGCTCCGCGCGCGTCCAGAACCTGGGCCCTGGCCATTGGATTGGGGAGGTGGCCCGCACCCACAGCGCGAGATCGATGAGCCAGCCTCATCGGCCGCCTTGCCCGCTCCCCGCGGTCAGGTCCGGCCGCCGGGTTCAGGGTCTCGCTCGGCCTGGCCCTCGGCGTCGCGCTCCGTCTCGAGCGCGTCGAGGATCCGGCGCTCCTCGGGGTTCGGGGGCCTGCCGGTGAGGAGGTCCGGCCGGCGTTCCAGGGTCCGGCGGAGCGAGGCCTCGAGGCGCCAGCGCCGAACCGCCTCGTGGTGGCCACTGACGAGGACCCCGGGCACGGCCTCGCCGCGGAACTCGGCGGGGCGGGTGTACTGGGGATACTCGAGCAGGCCGTCGGCGAACGACTCCTCGGCCGTCGAGGCGGCGTCGATGGCGCCCGGCAGGAGCCGAATCACGGCGTCCACGACGACGAGGGCCGGCAGCTCGCCGCCGGTGAGGACGTAGTCGCCGATCGAAAGCTCGAGATCGACGAGGCCCCGGATGCGATCGTCGACCCCCTCGTAGCGCGGGCACACGAGGATGAGGTGCTCGCGCTGCGCGAGCTCGACCGCCCGGGCCTGTCGGAAGACCTCGCCGGCCGGATCGAGGAGGATGGCGGTGGAGCCCGGTCCGCGCAGGGCGTCGAGGGCCGCCGCGACCGGCTCCGGGCGCATGACCATCCCCGCGCCGCCGCCGTAGGGCGCGTCGTCGACGCTGCGGTGGCGCCCGAGGCCCCACTCGCGGAGGTCGTGGACCCGGATCTCGGCAAGCCCCTGCTCCCGGATCCGGCCCGGGATGCTCTCGCCGAGCGGCCCCTCCAGCATCGCCGGGAAGAGGGTCAGGAGGTCGATCCGCACGTCACGCCCCCTCGGCCGGTGACCCGGACGAGCCCGGAGCGAATTCATCGCCCGAGCTGCCTGGCCGTTCTCCGCCGCCCTTGCCGTGGCGGGACCAGCGTGGTCGCCGGCGCGGAGGTCGTCTGACGGGGGCATCGACCGGCGGCCCGGCGAGGTCCAGGACGGCCTCGTCGACGACGATCTCGCCCCGCTCCGGGGCGAAGGTCCGGACGATGTCCTTCACGATCGGCAGGTCGAACTCGCCCGCGGCTCCGCCGCGGACGACGACGACCTCGGCCTCGCCGACCCGGTAGACGTCGGCGACGGTCCCGAGCTCCCGCCCGTCGAGCCCGCGCACGACGCTGCCGAGCACCTCGTGCCAGTAGGCGGCCCCGGGCGCGAGGTCGGTCGAGCGATCGACCTCCGTCTCGAGCCAGGCCTCGCGGAGGCGCTCCGCGGCGGTCCGTGTCCCGACCTCGCGGAACTGGATGCGCCAGCCAGGGCCGTCCTCGACCGGGCCCGCCGCGACGATCGTGAGGGGCGCGGCCGAGCCCTCGCGGTGGAGGACCCGGCCCGGCGCGAAGCGATCGTCGGGGCGGTCGGTCAGCACCTCAACCCGGACGACGCCGCGCAGGCCGTGGAGACCCCGGACGCGAGCGACGACGAGACGGGTGCCTGCGGCGTTCGAGCCGGCGCCCGGCGCGGCGTCGCTCAGAGGATCTCGAGCGTCACCGATCCGCCGTCCCGGGCGGCGGTGACCTTGAGGAGCGTCCGGAGCGCCTTGGCGACGCTGCCGTTCCGCCCGATGACCTTGCCCATATCGTCTTCCGCGACGTGGAGCTCGATGACCGTCCCTTCGGCGTCCTCGACCTCGGTCACGGTGACCGAGTCGGGATCGTCGACGAGCGACTTTGCGACGTATTCGACGAGTTCCCTGGCAGCCATCTGGGGGCTCCTACTTGGCGGCGGGCAGGACGCCCGACGCCCGGAAGAGGCGGGCGACGGTGTCAGACGGCTGGGCGCCCTTGGCGAGCCAGGCCTTGGCCTTGTCGGCGTCGACGACGAACTCGACCGGCTCGGTCCGGGGGTTGTAGTGCCCGATCGTCTCGATCGAGCGGCTGTCGCGGGCGCTCCGCGAGTCGGTGACCACCACGCGGTAGGCCGGCTGCTTGGTGGCGCCGACGCGCGTCAATCGGATTCGAACGGCCATGCTGTGCGGGTTCCTCCAGGTGCATCCGGGCCGGGGCCGGCCCGGTGGCTCACTTGACGGTGATGACGGTCCTAAGGTGGCCCGTCGAGCTCGAGTTGTCGGCGGTCATCGCGAAACCGCCGAAGCGCTCGAGATACGGTTTGAACTCGGTGGTCCACTGCTCGAGCTGCTCGGCTGGCAGGAACCGCTCGACGAGGGCGAAGGTCGAGTCGAGGGCAACGTAGTACTGCAGGTTGTTCCTGGCCCCCGCGATCTCGATGACCCGGCCGTACGTGTCCGATGTCGCCAGCGACGAACCGGCGTCCACGTCGAGGATCCCCTCGACGATGCCGCCCCCGCCGGCGATGACGACGAGGTCGTCCCGGGCGGCGAAGGCGATCTCGACGCGCCCCATGTCGGGGCCCTGGGGCACCCCGACGACCCCGCCCAGGAGCCCCGAGACGTCGCCGAGGTCGACGGTCGTGATCGTCACCCCGTCGTGCTCGCTCTCCGAGATCGTGATGTCCGTGCCCGTCGCGGTGAGGACGAGCAGGTTCTTGATCTGCGTCAACCGGGCCGCCGCGGTCGCGGCGTCGGTCCCCCGGACGAGAACAGCCGCGCCGACGGCGTCGTCGGTCGGGACGACGGCCACGGCGAGGTCCTCGATCCAGCCGGTCAGGTTGTCGGTCCCGCCGACCATCCGAAGGGCCGCCTCAAGCTGTTCGAGCGCAGTCGCGGTGGTCGGCTCAGCGCGCATGACGGCGAGGACCTGGTCGACCGAGGCCCCGACGCCGTGGGCCTCCAGGTAGCCGAGGGTGTCGGCCGGCAGCATGGCCGCGAAGCGGCTCTCGGCGGCCGGGGCCGACGTCGGCGCATCGGACGGCAGGGTCGAGGTGTCGACCGGGGCGTAGGCATCGACGATCAGCGCGTCATCGGTGACCCGGAGGCCGCTCATCAGCCACAGCCCCTCGGGGATCGTGGCCAGGTCCATGCCCTGAGGCACGGCCACGCTGCGGAGAGCATCGGAGAGCGGGTCCATGTCCAGGTAGATCGAGGCGACCTGGTCGCCCTCGAGCTTCGAGCGGGCCGCCTTGTAGGTCGAGCTCCCGTCGACGCCCGTGCCGTCGAGGCGGGCGTCGAGGCCGTCCCTGATCGAGGCGACGCTGCCGACGAGCATGTAGCGCTGGTGGAGGGCGCAGCCCACGTCGCGGGCGATCGACCGGATCTCGACCTGGCGGTGGGTCGTCGCCGGGCTCGTGGAGCCGAAGATCGAATCGCACGTCGCCGAGCCGTCGGTGGTGGCCACGAAGAGGACGCCGTCAGGGGTCGAACCGGTCATCATCTCGGTCAGCGCTGCCGGGGTGACGGCCACGGCCATCGGCCCCGCCAGCAGCGGCTTGACCCGGGTCGCGTAGTCGATCTCGCCGTTGCTGGACTCGCTCGTGATCCGCCCGAGGACCTCGTCGATCTTCTCGTCGAGGGTCGACTGGTCCTCGAAGCCGGGAAAGTGGGCCAGGAAGTTGCCGAGGTGCTGGCGCTGGTCGCCCGGCAGCTCCGGGTGGAGCACCGCCACGACCGCGCTGTCCGCAGGAACGTACTTGAGCGCTTCGGGGAGCGGGCGAGCGCCTACCAGCGCGGCCGCGAGGATGAACCCCGCGACGGCCACGAGCGCGATCCCGCCGCCGATCAGCCAGCGGGCACGGCTGCCGCCCACGCCGGTCGTCGGGCCGGCGGTGACGGGCGACCGCGGCACGGGAAACGCGGCGACGTCCACATCGATCGCCGGCGGCTCACCCGCCGACGGCTCGGGAGATGGATTGGTGCCGACCTCGGGATCGCTCGAAGCCGGTCGGTCGGATCGCGGATCCATGGTGCGTCCTCCGCTTACCGGCGACCCGGGAAAGCGCCGCCGAGGCCCTTCCCGCGCATCGTCGAGAGCTGCTTCATGACCTTCTGCATGTCGGCGAACTGCTTCACCAGCCGGTTGACGTCGGGCAGGCCCGTGCCGGATCCCGTCGCGATCCGTCTCCGACGCGACGCGTTGAGGATCGACGGATCGCGGCGCTCGCGCGGCGTCATCGACCGGATGATCGCCTCGGTCCGCTTCATCTCGCCGCGGTCGACGGCAGCCTGCGCCTCCTTGGCCATGCCGCCGAGACCCGGGACCATCGAGACAAGCTGGCCGATCGGTCCCATCTTCTGGACCTGCTGGAGCTGCTCGAGCATGTCCTCGAGGGTGAACTCCGACTTGCGGAGCTTGGCCTCGAGCTTCTGGGCCTGCTCGACGTTCACGACCTCCTGGGCCCGTTCGACGAGGGTCAGGACGTCCCCCATCC
>MGOD01000138.1:2052-2321 GCA_001795245.1 Chloroflexi bacterium RBG_16_70_13 | reverse complement strand
GCCGCTGACCGAGGCGATGGAGAGAGCAGCCCCGCCGCGCGCGTCGCCGTCGATCTTCGTCAGGATGAGCCCGGTCACGGGCACCGCGACCGCGAACGCCCCGGCGACCGCGACCGCCTCCTGGCCGGTCATCGCATCGACGACCAGGAGCGTCTCGACCGGGTGGACGGCGGCGTTCACGGCCGAGATCTCCGCCATGAGCGCAGCGTCGATCGAGAGCCGGCCTGCGGTATCGAGGATGACGGTGTCCCGAACGAGCCGCCGCGCAG
>MGOD01000138.1:1441-2004 GCA_001795245.1 Chloroflexi bacterium RBG_16_70_13 | reverse complement strand
CACGGGGGTCCCGGCCGGCGCCCGATGAACGGGGATGTCCAGCGCGCGACCGAGCGTCTCGAGCTGGTCGGCCGCCGCGGGCCGGTATGGGTCTGCGGCGACGAGGAGCGGCCGGCGCCCCTGTCGCTGGATGTGGCGGGCGAGCTTGGCGGCGGTCGTCGTCTTGCCCGAACCCTGGAGCCCGACGAGCGAGATGACCGCCGGGTTGCCCTGGAGGCGGAACGTCCGATCGCCGACGGCGAGGAGCGCGACGAGCTCGTCGTGGACGATCTTCACGACCTGCTGGCCGGCCGTCAGGCTCCCGAGGATCTCGGCACCGACAGCCTGCTCGCGAACCCGGGCGACGAAGTCCTTGACGACCCGGAAGTTGACGTCCGCCTCGAGGAGGGAGAGGCGGATCTCGCGCATCGCCACGTCGACGTCCGCCTCACTGATCCGGCCGCGGCCGGTCAGGGTGGCGAGCGTGCGGCGCAGCCGTTCGCTGAGGGCGTCGAACACGAGTTCCTGCGGGGCTCCTGTGTGCTCGGTGCCGGCGCCGCGCCGTCGGGCGGGCCGGGTGGTGC
>MGOD01000138.1:1198-1429 GCA_001795245.1 Chloroflexi bacterium RBG_16_70_13 | reverse complement strand
GACACCGGGTGGGACCAGTGTAGGGCATCGTCCGGCGCCTCCCGGACGGACGCTCGACCCCGGTCGCGAAGGCCGGATCGATCGGCGGGGCGACTCAGGGCAACTCGATGGTGAAGGGCAGCTCCTTCGTCGCGGCGCCGTCGCGCACGATCAGGACATAGGCACCGCCACCGGGAGACGGGACCTCGAACCGGCTCCGCAGCGCCTCCTCGCGGACGCCTGGACCGATGA
>MGOD01000138.1:419-1148 GCA_001795245.1 Chloroflexi bacterium RBG_16_70_13 | reverse complement strand
GAGCAGGAGCGAGACGTTGCCGGCGGTGAAGGCGAACCCTCCGGCGAACTCGGACCGGAACGTCGCGCTATACGCCAGCGTCAGCGCGAGCACGCCCCGGGGGAGCTCCCGGTGCCAGTCGGGAAGGTCGGCCCGGAGCTCGTACCCGCTGACCTGCACGAGAAGACGCCCCGCCTGCCCCTCGACGCCGAGCTCGGCGGCGGCGGGCTCGAGGGTGATCGGTTCGACGGATCCGGGCATCAGCGGCACGACCGCCTGATGCTCCTCCGGGCGCCCGACCCGGATTGCCGCCCCCGTCAGGTCGAACGTGCCGTCCACCACGAAGGTCACGGCGAGACTGACTCCAGCGCCCGCGGCGACGGCGGGGAAGACCGTCTCCCGGCTCGGTTCCACGGCGACGCTGCCGGCGGCCAGGCGCACCGGCCCGTCGAGGGTCGCGTCCTCGAGGCCGGGGTTTGACATCTCCAGGTCGACAACGACCGGGCCGCCCTTGACATCCAGGGTCGCGGTCGCCGTACCGAAGGTCAGGACGAGGCCGCCGTACCAGACGGTCTGGTCCAGCGGGTAGACCGTCACCGTCGCCGTCGGCTCCGGCTCCGGCGTCGCTGTCGGGAGGACCGAGGGCGGCGGGAGGTCGACGAGGCAGCCGCCGAGGGAGAGCCCGGCGATCACCGCGATGGCAACGGCCTGCGGGCGTCGCCCGGCGATCACCGGCCCGCCGGCTCGAAG
>MGOD01000138.1:0-351 GCA_001795245.1 Chloroflexi bacterium RBG_16_70_13 | reverse complement strand
ACGCCGACGAACCGGACGGGGATGCCGAGCTGACCCTCGATCGCGAAGACGATCCCGCCGCGGGCGGTCGAGTCGAGCTTCGTGAGGACGATCCCGGTGAGCCCGACGGCGGCATGGAACGCGACCGCCTGGGCAAGGCCGTTCTGCCCGGTCGTCGCGTCGAGCACGAAGAGCGTCTCGGGGACGGCGCCCGGGATCCGGCGGTCCACGACCCGCCGGATTTTCGCAAGCTCGTCCATCAGGCTCGTCTTCGTGTGGAGCCGGCCGGCCGTGTCGACGATCACGACGTCCGCTCGACGAGCGACCGCGGCGTCGAGCGCGTCGTACACGACGGCACCCGGATCGGCCCCC
>MGOD01000137.1:28648-29950 GCA_001795245.1 Chloroflexi bacterium RBG_16_70_13 | reverse complement strand
CCGGCTCGCCGACGAGGGCCAGCGCGAGCGCGAGGCGCTGGCGCTCGCCGCCCGACAGCCGCCGGACACGCGTCCGGGCGACCCCGGCCAGCCCAACCGTTGCGAGCAACTCGTCCGGGTCTCGAGCTCCGTCGTGGAGGCGGGCGTACAGGCGCAGCACGTCGGCGGGCGTCGAGCGCGGATCGAGGCCGCCGCCCTGGAGCATCAACCCGACCCGCGCCTTGAGCGCCGGGCCGCCTCGCCGCGGATCCAGGCCGAGGACGGTGACCTCGCCCCCGTCGGCGCCCCGGTAACCCTCCAGGATCTCGACGGCGGTCGTCTTGCCGGCCCCGTTGGGGCCGAGGAGGGCGACGATCTCGCCGGGCTGCACCCGGAGCGTGACGCCGCCGAGGACCGCCCGGGACCCGTAGCGCTTGACGACGTCGACGAGGGCGAGGGCCGGGGCGGCGCGGCCGGTCACGGGTCGACCGCTGGCCCCGAGATCGTGGCGTACTTCCGTTCGAATTCGGCCTCCGTGATCTGCCCGATCTGGAGCTCGCGAATGATGCCGTCGCGGTCGATGAAGAGGGTGAACGGTCGAGCGATCGCGCGATAGGTCGTCTCGATGGTCTCGTCCGGGTCCTCCACCGTCGGCCACGTGGCACCGTAGTCGCGGGCGAAGTCGCGCGCCGGTGCCGGCGGGTCGTCCTTGAGGATCCCGACGATGGCGAGGCCGTCCGCGCCGTGCTCCGCGAGCATCGCGACGAAGAGCGGGAACTCCTCGCGGCAGGGCACGCACGACGGCCCCCAGAAGTTGACGACCACCGGCCGGCCGCGGAGGTCCGCGAGGGCGAGGGTCTCGCCATCGAGGGTGGTCCCCGAGAAGGCCGGCGCCGGCCGGCCCCGCTGGATCGGGTTGTCCGGTCGCGTGAGGGCGGGCCCGATGACGGCGACGGCGACGATCACGACGGTCGCGAGGAGGGCGAGGGCGAGGGCGATGACGATCGGCCGGCGGCGCGATTCGATGTGGATGGCCGTGAGCAGCCCCTTACCGGACGGTGACGGTTCCGGTCATGTTCGGGACGGGATGGATCGAGCAGATGAAGGTGTAGCTCCCGGCCGGGAGCCCGTCGTAGTCGTACGTCACGGATTGTCCACCGTTCACGACCTGCTGGTCCTGGACGACGGTCGTCTTGTCGGACTGCCGGATGTCGACGTCGTGGACCACGCCCGGCGCATCCCGGTTGTCGAAGGTGATCGAGAACGGCGTGTCGGCCGGCACGGCGATCGCCCGGATATCGAAGGCGATGTCCTTGGCGACCA
>MGOD01000137.1:25736-28613 GCA_001795245.1 Chloroflexi bacterium RBG_16_70_13 | reverse complement strand
CGGCGCGGGCGACCCGCCGGGGCCGCCGCCGGCCGGGCTGACCTGGGGCGGGATGACGCCGGCCTGGACGAGGGCCGCCAGGACGAAGATGACGGCGCCACCCTGGAGCAGGCTCTTGGGCCAGCGGGGCGCCGGGATGGTCTCGAGATGGCCCGTCCGATCCGCCTCCTCGACCTTGGCGTACTCCGCCCGGGCGTCGACAAGCCAGCCGACGAGGGTCGCGACGAGGATGAGGACGCCGGCGGCGAGGACCCAGCCGCCGAAGACGAGCCCGGCCATGAGGGCCGCGGTGCCGAGGGCGCCGAGGATCGGCCGGAACGACGGGCCCGGCATGTGGACGCCGGGCGGCGGGCCGGCGTGGACGACGGCCGGGAGCGTCCCGGCGCCGGCCGCCCGGTGCGTCGCGTGGTCGTAGTCGCGGATTGCCTCGCGGCCCCAGTACAGGAGCGTGATGGCCAGGATGGTCGCGCCGACGGGGAGCGCCGCGCCGCCGATGACCATGCCGGCGAAGAGGGCGGCGGCCCCGAGCGCGGCGACGATCGGCGCCGCCGAGCCGCCCGGCATGTGCAGCCCCTCGGGGGCCACTGGCGTCACCCGGGCGGGCGTCCGACGGGTTGGCCCGGCCGTGGCGAAGCGACGGATCGTCCAGGCGAACCACAGGGCGGCCAGGCCGGCGAGGCCGAGCGGCAGCAGGCCGATGAGCTGGCCCCAGTCGGGGATGACGACCTGGGAGAGCAGGTCGAGGATCGACTCGTAGAGGGCTTCCACCTAGAGGGCTTCCAACTGGAGGGCTTCCATGCGCGCCCGGTTCGGCCTCAGTCCTTCGACGAGCCGGCGATCAGCACGTAGAACATGATCGCCATCGCGACGCCGAGCGCCGCCAGCATCGTCACGCCGGCCCACTCGATGTGGTAGCCCAGCGGCACCGCCCCGAGGGCGTAGATCGCGGCCACGAGCACGAACGCGCCGCCGATGATGATGGTGTTGCGGGGATGCTGGATCGGATGCATGGCCGGGCTCCCGCTACAGGAAGTAGAGGATCGAGAAGAGCAGGATCCAGACGACGTCGACGAAGTGCCAATACAGCGACGCCGCCTCGACGGCGTCGTGATGGCGCGACGAGAACTGGCCGCTCATGCCCCGGTAGAGGACGACCCCGAGCATGATCACCCCGCCGAAGACGTGGGCGCCGTGGAAGCCGGTGAGGGTGAAGTACGTCGTCCCGAACGGCCCTGACCCGAGGGTCATGCCCTCCTCGAACAGGAGGCTGTAGTCGTAGGCCTGGAGGAGCAGGAACACGACCCCGAGCACGAACGTGATCGCGATGTTCCGCAGGAACCCGGTCCGGTCGCTGCGCCGGATCGCCCAGACCGCGAGCTGGCAGGTGAACGAGCTCGAGATGAGGATGATCGTGGCCACGAGGATGATCGAGAACGGGTTGAGGATGTGGGCGAACTCGTCGGGTGGCCACGGGTGGTTGGATGCCCGGGTGTTGAAGTAGGCCGCGAAGAGGCCGGCGAAGAACATCACCTCGGAGGTGATGAACAGGAGCATCCCCAGGACGACGTTGCTGATCCCGCCCCGGGTGTCATGCGCGAGACCGGCGAGGGGGGTGTGCTCCCCAGTCGTGGCGAGGGCGTGGCTGTCGGCGGTCACGGTCGGCTCGTCCCCCTCAATGACCGGCGTGCCCGGCGTGCCCGTGGCGCGCGTCGAAGAGCGGCCGCTCGGACCGGATCTCGGGCAGGTGGTCGAAGTTGTAGGGCGGCGGCGGCGAGGTCGTCGCCCACTCGAGGGTGTTGCCCTCCCACGGATCGTCGCCGGCGACCTTGCCGTTTCGGAGCGAGATGAAGACGTTCCAGATGAACGGCAGCATCGAGCTGGCGATGAGGAAGCCACCGATCGTGGCCGCCAGGTTCCAGTCGTTCCAGCCGGCGTCGCTCGCGTAGTCGGCGATCCGCCGGGGCATGCCCTGGATGCCGAGCATGTGCATCGGGAAGAACGTCAGGTTGAAGCCGATGAACATCAGCCAGAACTGGAGATGGCCGAGGCCTTCGTTGAGCATCCGACCGGTCCATTTCGGGAACCAGTAGTAGATGCCGGCGAAGATGCCGAAGACCGAGCCGCCGAACAGCACGTAGTGGAGGTGGGCGACCACCCAGTACGTGTCGTGGAGGGCGAAGTCGACCGGCACCGATGCGCTGAACGCCCCGTTGATCCCGCCGATGAGGAACATCGTCAGGAAGCCGAGGGCGAAGACCAGCGGCGTGGAGAACGTCAGCTGGCCCCGGAAGAGGGTGAACACCCAGTTGAACATCTTCACGCCCGTCGGGACCGCGATGAGGAAGGTCAGGAGGCTGAAGAACGGAAGGAAGACCGCCCCGGTCGTGAACATGTGGTGGGCCCACACGGAGAAGCCGAGGGCCCCGATGCCGGCCGTCGCGAAGATGAAGGCCTTGTAGCCGAAGAGCGGCTTGCGGCTGAAGACGGGCAGGACCTCGCGGACGACGCCCATCGCCGGCAGGACCATGACGTAGACGGCGGGGTGCGAGTAGAACCAGAAGATGTTCTGGTAGAGGACCGCGCTGCCACCCTGGAACGGATCGAAGAAGTGGCCGCCGTAGTTGCGGTCGATGAAGAGCATCACGAGGGCACTCGTGATGACCGGCGTGGCCATGACCACGAGGACACTCGTCACCAGGATCGTCCAGACCATGATCGGCATCCGGAAGAGGGTCATCCCGGGCGCCCGCATCTTGAAGATCGTCACGAGGAAGTTGATGCCGCCCAGGATGGAGCTCGTGCCGATGAGGACGAGGGCCACGATCCAGAGGTCCTGTCCGGCACCCGGTGAGTTCAGCGGGCCCTCCGCCGAGAGGG
>MGOD01000137.1:21886-25716 GCA_001795245.1 Chloroflexi bacterium RBG_16_70_13 | reverse complement strand
GCCGCGGCCGAGCCGCCGGTGAAGAAGCTCGAGATCAGGAGCAGGCCGCCGAGCGGCAGCATCCACAGCGACAGGGCGTTGATCCGGGGGAAGGCCATGTCCGGCGCCCCGATCATGAGCGGCACGGCGTAGTTGCCGAGGCCCGCCAGCATCGGGATGACGAACACGAAGATCATCAGCGTGGCGTGCATCGTGAACATCTCGTTGTACACGTGCTCGTTCGTCAGGTACTGCAGGCCGGGCTGGGCCAGCTCCGTCCTGACGACGAGGGCGAGGACCCCGCCGACGAGGAAGAAGATGAACGAGTTGATGACGTACATGATCCCGATCTTCTTGTGATCGGTGGTCGTCAGCCAGTCGTAGAGGGTGCCTCTCGAGTAGGCCTGGGCGGCGGGGGACAGGGCGTGGGTCGCCATTCCGCGCTCCTTACTTGGCCGTCAGTGTGCCGGTCATGTTGGCGTGGATCGAGCAGAAGAACGTGTACTGCGCGGCTGCGAGGGGCCCGTACGAGTAGTTCGCCGACGTGCCGCCATCGATCGTGTCCTGGTTGGCCACGACCGTGCCGCCGGCGTCGCGGATGTCGACGTCGTGGAGGATGCCCGGCGGATCGTCGTTGCTGAAGGCGATCCCGAACGGTGCGTCGGCAGGCACCTCGACTGCGGTTGTGTCAAAGGCAATGTTCTTGGCGGTCACGTTCAGGACCGGGCCACTCGGCAGCGGCGCGGGGGTCGCGTTGCTCCTCTCGACGAGGGCCGCCAGCCAGGTCTCGTAGTCGGCCGGCGAGAGGGCGATGACGTTGAAGAGCATCTGTCGATGGCCGGTCCCGCACAGCTCGGCGCACTGGCCGCGGAAGACCTGGCCGGCCTCGTCCTCGTCGACGGTGAACTCGAAGCGGTTGGTCTGGCCCGGGACGACGTCGCGCTTGAACAGGAACCTCGGGACGTAGAAGGCGTGGATCACGTCGGGGCTGTCCAGGGTCACCTGGATCGACCGCCCGACGGGCACGGCCATGCCGCCGACGCCGGTCTCCGCGTCGTAGGCGGGCGCGAGCTGCGTGGCGACCTTGTTGCCGCTCTCATCGAGGTACTCGAACTGCCAGGCGAACTGGCCGGCAATGGCGTGGACCCGGACGTCCGGCTCGTTGCTCACCGCGTCGACGTTGTTGAGGGTGTTCCACGAGATGACGAACAGGAACAGGACGATGGCCGTGGGGACCACCGTCCAGATCACCTCGACCAGGTTGTTGCCGTGCGTCTGGACGGGCAGCTCGACGTCGGTCGGTCGGCGGCGGTAGCGCAGGACGCTCCAGACGATGAGCGCCTCGACGACGAGGAAGATCGCAACGGCGAAAGCGAAGACGATGTCGTACAGGCCTCGGATCTCGCGGGCCTCGGACGTGACGGCATCGGGCGGGTAGAGGGTCGATCCGGCGCCGGACAGGAAGACGGCAGCGACGAGCGCGATCAGGATGACGACCACGATGCCGGCCACGAGCGCGTCCGGCGCGGGTCGTTTCCTGGGCGTACTCGACATCGGGTGTCCTCGGGGCGGGTCGACGGGTGACGTGGCCGGCGGAGCGGGGACGGACCCTCCGGCGGGACGCGAACGCGGCCCGTCGCAGGGACAGGCCGTTCGACATGATATACGAGGGCCGTTGGTCACGGTGGGTGTCGCGGCGCGGGCCGAGCGTCGCCCCGGCGAGCCCGCCGGTCCGCCGTGGGCCGAGCGTCGCCCCGGCGACGCCGCCGGTCCGCCGTGGGACGATGCGCCCGTGCACTTCGTCGGACCCCGTCGCCGCGGCCTCGCGACCGTCGCGACCGTCGCGACCGTCGGGGCCGCCGCGCTGGCCGGCCTCGCGGCCAGCTCCGTCGCCGCCCACGGCCCCGTCCCGGCCGAGCCGCCAGACCTCGCGAACATCTTCCTCGGCTGGAGCTTCGAGCCGGTCCTCGTTCTCCCCCTGCTCGCCGCAGCGGTCGCCTGGTGGCGCCTCCTCGCGTCCGCGGATCGGGCCCATCCGGGTCACCCGGTTGCCACGCTCCGGCGCTGGTCATTCCTGGCCGGGCTTGTCGCGATCGCGGTCGCGCTCCAGTCGGGGATCGAGCGCTACGACACGACCCTCTTCTCGGTCCACATGGTCCAGCACCTCCTCCTGACGCTCGTGGCGCCCCCGCTCCTGGCCCTCGGGGCCCCCGTCACGCAGCTCCTTCGGGCGGCATCGCCGGCGACGCGGGCGCGCTGGATCCTGCCGATCCTCCGGTCGCGGCCGGTGGCCGTGCTGTCCCATCCGGTCGTCGCCTGGCTCGTCTTCGTCTCGGTCATGTGGGCGTCCCACTTCTCGCCGTTGTTCGACTGGTCGCTCGAGGACCCGCTCGCGCACGACCTCGAGCATCTCCTGTTCCTGGGCTCGGCCGTCCTCTTCTGGTGGCCGGCCGTGGCCCTCGACCCGGCGCCGCGACGGATGGGCCACCCCGGGCGGATGCTCTATCTCTTCCTGCAGATGCCCCAGAACTCATTCCTGGCGATGGCCATCCTGTTCGCCGGCGGGCCGCTCTACCCGCACTATGCGTCGCTCGGGTCGGCCTACGGGATCGACGCCCTGGCCGACCAGCGGTTGGCCGCGGGGCTGATGTGGTTCGTGGGCGACGCGATCTTCCTCGCCGCGCTCCTCGCCGTGCTCGCCGGCTGGATGCGTTCCGAGGACCGGGGCGCGGTTGCCGCGGAGCGCCGGGCCGATGTCGAGCGCGGCCGGATCCGCGAGCGCGAGGCGCTCCTCCGGCGGCGACGCGCCGGCATGGGTGGTCCCGATCCGGACCCGTTCGATCAGACGGGGACGGGCGAGGCCAGCAGCTCCCGGTAGCGCGCCGGGTCCACGTTCCCACCGCTGACGACGGCGACGACCGTGCCGGCGAGGCCGGCCAGCCCGAGCTCGCCGCCATGGAACCTGGCGGCCGCGATCGTCAGGGCGCCCGACGGCTCCGCCACGAGCCGGCTCTCCTCCGCGGCGAGGCGAACGCCGGCCGCGATCTCAGCCTCGCTGACGGTGACGATCCCGTCGAGGAGGTGGGAGAGATGGGCGAACGGGCGCCGGCCGATCGCCTGGCTCCGGGTCCCGTCGGCGATGGTCCGCGCGGTCAGTGCGCCGTCCCAGCGGACGATCCGGCCGGCCCGGAGCGATTCCGCCGCGTCGGCGGCCAGCTCGGGCTCCACGCCCACGACCCGCGCTCGCGGGTGGAGCGCCTTCACCGCGACCGCGACGCCGCTGGCGAGCCCGCCGCCGCCGACCGGGACGAGGACCAGGGCGAGGTCGGCGACGTCCTCGGCGATCTCGAGCCCGACCGTCCCCTGGCCGGCGATGATCCGGTCGTCGTCGTAGGGCGGGACGAGGACGAGGCCGCGCTCCGCGATCAGCCGGTCGGCCATCGCCTCGCGGGCGCCGCTTTCCACGGCGACGGTCACGATCTCGGCCCCATCGGCCTCGACTCTGGCCCGCTTCACGGCGGGCGCGTCGGCGGGCATGACCACGACGGCGCGAATCCCGGCCAGCCTGGCCGCCCTCGCGACCCCCTGGGCATGATTGCCCGACGAGTGGGTCACGACGCCCCGCCGGCGCTCGGCCTCGGTCAGCTGCGCGATCGCGTTCCAGGCGCCACGGATCTTGAAGGCGCCGATCGGCTGAAGCGATTCGGCCTTCAGGAGGACGGGTGGCGGTCCGGCCGTGAACGGGACGAGCGGGGTACGGAGCGCGACCCCTCGGATGCGCTCGGCCGCCGCCCGGATGTCTTCCAGCCCGACGAGGGCGTCGCTCACCGCGCCGCCCGGGCGCAGTCTAT
>MGOD01000137.1:21556-21853 GCA_001795245.1 Chloroflexi bacterium RBG_16_70_13 | reverse complement strand
CTCGGCCCCGATCGGCCGGCCACAGCTCCGGCACGCTCCGAAGGTGCCGGCATCCAGCCGCTCGAGCGCGTCCTCGACCTGGCGCAGCTGGGCTCGCTCGCGATCGCGGAGGGCGAGGTCGCGCTGCTGCTCGAAGACATGCGTCGCAGCGGCGGCCTGCGAGCCGTAGGTCATCTGGCCCGGCCCCTCGATCGGCTCGCCGAGCTCGGCACGCAGCCGCATCGCCTCGGCCTGGAGGGCGGCGCGAACGGCGGACGGATCGCGGGGGTCGGTCATGACGGGATGCTAACGCGCGCG
>MGOD01000137.1:18446-21534 GCA_001795245.1 Chloroflexi bacterium RBG_16_70_13 | reverse complement strand
CGGGGGCCGCGCCCCTGCCGGACGGCCCGACCGGAGCGGGCCGGGTGCCGGGCCATCGGTCAGCCCTCGACCCGCCGGTCAGGACCTCGACCCGCCGGTCAGCCCCTCGACCCGCCGGTCAGCCCCTCGCCCCGGTCACCCCGCCGGCGCCCGACGTGAGCCGCGAAGCGATGAGGACCGGGACGACCGATAGCAGGATCGCGACCATCCCGGCCACGTTCACGAGCGACACCTGGCGGGCGAGGCGGAAGCTCTCGAAGATCCAGATCGGCAGGGTCTTGAGCCCGCCCGCGGTGAAGAGCGTGACGATGACCTCGTCGAACGACAGCGCGAACGCCAGCAGGAAGCCGGCGATGAGGGCCGTCCGGATCGTCGGGAAGGTGACGTGGCGGAAGGTCTGCCAGGTGTCGGCGCCGAGGTCGGCCGAGGCCTCCTCGAGCGATCGAGCCGTCCGCCGAAGCCGGGCGATCACGTTGTTGTAGACGAGGACGATGCAGAACGTGGCATGGCCGACGACGATCGCGAACAACCCGAGCGGCAGGCCTGTCGTCGCAAAGGTCGTGCTCAGGGCCATGCCCGTGACGATGCCCGGAAGGGCGATCGGGAAGATGACCACGAACGAGATCGTCTCGCGCCCGAAGAAGTGGTGCCTGGCCACGGCAAACGCGGCGAGCGTTCCGAGGACGAGGGCGATGGAGCTCGCCCCAAGGGCGGCCGCGATCGATGTCAGGAAGGCCTGCCGCAGGCCGGTGTTGACGAGGGCATCCTCGACCCACTGGGTCGTGAACCCGGCCGGGGGCCAGGCCGACGTGCCGCTCGAGTTGAAGGCGTAGAGGATGACGAGGCCGAGCGGCACGTAGATGAAGAGCAGGACCAAGGCCGTGGTGAGCCGCAGCAGGATCCGGGCGGTCCGGTCCATCACAGGGCCTCGAACGCACCCAGCCGGCGGGCGACCAGGAGGTAGAGCACGACGATGACGAGCGGCACGATCGCGAGGGCCGCCGCGAACGGCAGGTCGGGGACGCCGAAGTTCGAGTAGATGAGGTTGCCGATGAACTGCGTCGTGGTGATCAGGCTCGGGGCGATGTAGTCCCCCAGGGTCAGCGAGAAGGTGAAGATCGAGCCGGCCACGAGGGCCGGCACGACGAGCGGGAGGATGACCCGGCGAAACGTGGTCCAGCCCTTGCCGCCGAGGTCGGACGATGCCTCGAGGAGGGACGTCGGGATCCGCTCGAGGCCGGCGTAGAGCGGCAGGATCATGTACGGCAGCCAGAGGTAGGTGAAGACGAGCCAGAGCCCCACCACGCTCTCACCGAGGCCCGGTCCGCGGAGCCCGAGGGGGGCCAGGAGCCAGTTCAGGACGCCGTCGTTGGAGAGGATCAGGCGCCAGGTGTAGGCCTTCACGAGATAGCTGGCCCAGAGCGGCATGAGGATCGCAACGGTCAGCAGGCCGCGGACCCGCGGCGAGGCAGTCCTCGCCATGTAGTAGGCGATCGGGAAGGCGATCACGGCACAGGTGAGCGTCACCACAACCGCCATGCCCACGGTCCGCAGGGTCACATTCCGGTAGAGCGGGTTTGTGACCATGTCCAGGAAGTTGTCCGGGGTCAGCTCGCGGATCACGAGGCCGGTGAACGCGTCGCGCGTCCAGAGGCTGTTCACGAAGAGGACCGCGAGCGACCCGAGGTAGGCGACGACGAGCCAGCCGACCGGCCCGGCCAGGAGGAACCCGAGCCGGACCCGGGCATGACGATCGAGCCACGCCGCGATGCGGCGGGCGAACCCTACGGCGGGGCGCTGGGCCCTGATCGTCATCCTGCTCCGGGAATGATCACCCCCCGGCGGGGTCCGCCGGGGGGTGTCCGTGCATCGACCGCGGATGTCAGCCCTTGATCTCGGTCCAGGCCTTGACCCAATCGTCGAAGGTCTTGCAGGTCTTGTCGGTCCGACCGTCGACGCACTTGGCCTCGGGCGTCTGCCAATACCAGACGTCCTGCCAGAAGGCGTCGTCGGCGGCGTGGAAGAAGTCGCAGTTCGCCTGGTCCGCCTCGGTCAGGGCGCAGGCCTTGCTATTGCCAGGTGCCTCGCCGAACCACGCCGCAATCTGGGCGTTCACCTCGGGCGAGACGATGTGGTCGAGCCACTTGTAGGCGCAGTTCGGATGGGTCGTCTTCGAGTTGACCATCCAGGTGTCTGACCAGCCGGTGGCACCCTCTTCAGGCTTGATGACATCCACCTCAACCGGAGGGTCCTCGGCCTGGAGGAGGTAGGTGATGACCTGCCACGTCGTGCCGATGACGGCGTCACCGGCGCGGAAGGCATCCATCTGCTTGGTGTAGTCGACCCAGTATTGGCCGATGGCCGGCTTCTGCGCCTTGAGCAGGTCGACTGCGGCCTGGAACTGCGTCTCATCGAGGGCATACGGGTTCTTGATCCCGAGTTCCGGGTTCGTGTCCATGAGGACGACGGCCGCGTCGGCGATGTAGATCGGGGCGTCGTAGACGGAGACCTTGCCCGCGTAGGGCGAGTCGGGGTCGAACATCTCGGTCCATGACGTCGGCGCCGGCGAGACCTCGTCCGTCCGCCACATCAGGAGGTTCGAGCCGCGGCCGTGCGGGATCCCGTAGTGGACGCCGTCGACGGTGTTGTACGGCTTGTCCTTGAGGGCCGGGAAGATGTCCGCGTAGCTCGGCACGAGATCGACGTTGACCGGCTGGACGTAGCCCGCCCGAACCAGCCGCAGGCTGGCGTCGCCGGAGGCGGACACGATGTCGTACTTGGTCGGGTTCGTCGAGAAGAGGCTGAAGGCCTCGTCCGACGTCCCGAAGACCTGGACGGTGACCTTGCAGCCGGAGGCATCCTCGAACGGCGTGACCCAGTCGACCGTCTCGTCCGTCGAGCCGTTCTCGGCATAGCCCGGCCAGGCCAGGACCGTCAGCTCGCCCTCGCCCTCGCCGACCGCCGTCGGGAGGTTGAAGGTCGGCGACGGGGTGGCACCCGTCCCACAGGCGGCCGCCACCAAGGCGGCACCGACGAGCAGGCCCAGGAATCTGCGCTGCTTCATGCTCCTCCTCCGATCGATCCCCAG
>MGOD01000137.1:18094-18374 GCA_001795245.1 Chloroflexi bacterium RBG_16_70_13 | reverse complement strand
GGTTGTGCTGGCGCTTCCAGGTGAGGCGGACAGCCCGCCCCTTGGCCTCGAGCGCCTCCATCGATGAGGTCGCCAGGTTCTGCTGGGTGACGACGAGCTCCCCCCCGGCGTCGAGCGCCACGATATAGCGCGTGTCGGGCCCGAGATAGACGACCTCGCGGATCGTCCCGGTGGCCGAGGCCTCGTCCGGCCCCGGCGTCGCGGCGGGATCGGCGAAGTGGATCTTCTCGGGCCGGACGGTGAACGTGCCGGCCGTCCCGACGATGGCCCGTGCGGATTC
>MGOD01000137.1:17760-18061 GCA_001795245.1 Chloroflexi bacterium RBG_16_70_13 | reverse complement strand
GTCCCCACGAAGCCGGCCACGAAGCGGGTCGCCGGCCGTTCGTAGACGTCGGCCGGGGTCCCGAGCTGCTCGATCCGGCCCCGGTTGAACACGGCCAGCCGGTCGCTCATCGTGAGCGCCTCCTCCTGGTCGTGGGTCACGTAGACGAAGGTGATCCCGACGGCCTGCTGGATCGCCTTCAGCTCTATCTGCATCTCCTCGCGGAGCTTGAGATCGAGAGCCCCGAGCGGCTCGTCGAGGAGGAGCACCCGGGGCCGGTTGACGAGTGCCCGGGCGAGCGCGACCCGCTGCCGCTGGCCGC
>MGOD01000137.1:17387-17698 GCA_001795245.1 Chloroflexi bacterium RBG_16_70_13 | reverse complement strand
TCCGTAGCGCATCGGCCACGCGCGCCTCGCGTTCGGGCCGAGGCACCTTCCGGACCATGAGGCCGTAGGCGACGTTCTCGCCGACGCTCATATGGGGGAACAGTGCGTAGTCCTGGAAGACCGTGTTGACGTCGCGCTCGAAGGGCGGCAGGTCCGTCACGTCGCGGCCGTGGAGGAGGATCCGACCGGCCGTCGGGCGCTCGAAGCCGGCGATCATCCGGAGTGTCGTCGTCTTGCCCGAGCCGGACGGCCCGAGCATCGAGAAGAACTCGCCGTCACGGATCTCGAGGTCAATCCCGGCGACCGCGACG
>MGOD01000137.1:6279-17370 GCA_001795245.1 Chloroflexi bacterium RBG_16_70_13 | reverse complement strand
GCCCGCGGCGCCCATCCTCGCCGCCGCGCCCCGGCGGCCGGCGTCCACGCCGAAATGCTTGGCGAGCCCCTCGAGCCGGACCGCGGGCACGGCACGCTCCGGATCCGCCGGACGGGCGGCGGATGCGGGATCGACGGACGCGGTGACGGCCAAGCGGCTCCTCGTGCGGGTCACGTCAGGGTGCGGCCTGATCTTGACGCGATTCGTGGGTCCGAGAGGCCGGGCCCGCGCGCATCGCACCCGGAGGTCTCTTCTTCGGCCCGCCTGCGGCTGGCGCGCACTATCCGGTGGCCGGGGGTCCGTGTCAAGCACGATCCGACCAGCACGATCCGCCCCTAGACTGGCGCCTCGATGCCACCGTGGATGCGCCCCGTTCGCCGGACCACCGGCCTCGGATTCGCGGCCCTTGTCGCCGTCTCGGCGCTGGCCTGCAGCGGTGATCCCGACGCGACGCCCAGGATCACGCCGGGGACCTCGGAGCACCCCCGGGCGGTGGTCATCGTGGCGGCAGACTTCGAATTCGTCCCGCCGGTCGTCGATCTCGTTCCCGGCGAGACTGTCGTCGTCCAGGTGATCAACGGCGGGCTCGCCGTCCACCAGACGGTCTTCGGTCCCCGGCCGGTCCAGGAGGCCTGGGAGGCGGCCGAGGCGGCGACGGCGAGCGCTCCGCCCGGGCCGACGCCGGCCGTGTCCGTGGCGGCCGGGCTCGCCGGCCTCCGAATCGTCGTCCGCTCGGGCGAGCGAATGGATGTCATGTGGACGGTCCCCGCCGCCGCTGCCGCCGACGACGGGGGCTGGTTCGTGGGCTGCCACATCCCCGGCCACTGGGCCGAGGGGATGGTGGTTCCGGTCCGCTTCGTGGGGCCCGACGGGCTCCCCCTGCCCACGCCCGGGCCGGCCTCCGGTGATACGCTTCGGACGCCCGATCAGGAGGGCGGGAGCGCCGCGTCGCGATAGGAGTCGAAGCCCCATGACCTACGTCATCGCCGAGCCCTGCATTGACGTCCTCGACCTTGCGTGCGTCTCGGTGTGCCCGGTGGACTGCATCCACTACGAAGAGGGCGTCGACCGGAAGCTCTTCATCGATCCCAATGAGTGCATCGACTGCGGAGCCTGCGAGCCGGAATGTCCGGTGAATGCGATCTTCCCCGAGGACCAGGTGCCGACCGAGTGGGCGTCCTACACCCAGATGGACGCCGTCTGGTACACCGATCGCGGGGCCGCCCGCGAGATGGTTGACGCCGCGAAACCGCGCTAGACCCGGGCCGCCCGTCGGCGCGGCTGGCATACTCGCCCGATGTCCCCCCTCGCAGCGCGGACGATCGCGACCGTCGGCTCTGGCGTCATGGCCGAGGCGATCATCGCCGGCGTCCTTCGCGGTCGCCTCGTCGAGCCCTCGCAGATCGTGGCCAGCCACCCCCGGGCCGAGCGACGGGAGCAGCTCGCGGCCGTCCACGGCATCCGGACCGTCGCCTCGAACGGGGAGGCGGTCGAGGGCGCCGACGTGGTCATCCTCGCCATCAAGCCCCAGATGCTCGGCCGCGTCGCAGGCGACGTCCGGCCCCACCTTCGACCGGGCCAGCTGGTTCTCAGCGTCCTCGCCGGGGCGACGACCCGGGCCCTGACGAGCGCCCTCGGCCACGACCAGGTCGTCCGGAGCATGCCCAATACGCCGGCGAGGCTCGGCAAGGGGATGACCGTCTGGTACGCAACCCCCGAGACGACAGACGATCAACGGGCCCAGGCCGCGGCCCTGCTCGGTGCCCTCGGCGTCCAGCTCGAGGTCGACGACGAGAAGCTCGTCGCCATGGCGACCGCGGTCTCCGGGACCGGCCCGACCTACGTCTTCCTGGTCATGGAGGCGCTCATCGATGCCGCCGTCCACCTCGGCTTCGCGCGCCACGTGGCCCACGACCTCGTGATCGAGACGCTCGAAGGCAGCACGCTCTTCGCGAAGCAGTCGGGGATGCATCCGGCCGAGCTCCGGAACATGGTCACCTCGCCGGGCGGGACGAGCGCAGCCGCCCTCCACGAGCTCGAGTCGGGGCGTCTCCGGACGGTCCTCTCGGAGGCCGTCTGGGCGGCCTTCCGCCGGACGATCGAGCTCGGTGACCAGCTCGAGGCGGCGCTGGCGCCGGAGGACGGCAAGCCGACTTGAGATGCCCTCGCGCGGCGTCCCCCGTGCCGCCGCGCCGCCGCCAGCCGCCGGACCCGTCCGCGTGACCCGGCTGCGCCACGCCCTCGGCGCGATCGTCGAGCCCGTCATGCGGGCGATCCTGCTGTGGCTGTCACGCCGCCGGTTCATCGGCCGGTTCGCGAGGTGGATGCCGCTGTCGCGCCCGATCGTCGCCCGGTTCGTCGCCGGCGAGACGCTCGAAGGGGCGCTGCCCGCCCTCGAGCGCCTCCGCGAAGCCGGCTTCCGGACGAGCGTCGACATCCTCGGTGAGGCGGTCGATTCGGCCTCCGCCGCCCGTGGGGCCGCCGGCGCCTACGTCGCCGCGATCCCGTACCTCGAGGCCCATGGCCTCGACATCAACGTCAGCATCAAGCTCAGCCAGATGGGCCTGGCGCTCGGCCCCGAGCTCGTCCGTGAGAACGTGGCCAGGATCCTGACCGCGGCGTCGGCGGCGGGCGGCTTCGTCCGGATCGACATGGAGGACCACACCACGACGGACGCGACCCTCGCGGTCTGGCGTGAGCTCCGACCGCTCATGGCCGGCTCGGGCGACGTGGGGGTCGTGCTGCAGTCCGCGCTGCGCCGGACGCCGAAGGACGCGGAGGACCTCATCGCGACCGGGGCCCGGATCCGGCTGTGCAAGGGCGCCTATCGCGAGCCATCCACGGTCGCCTACCCTGACAAGGCCGACGTCGACGCCGCCTACGTCACGGTCATGAAGCGGCTCCTCGACGATGGGACGTTCCCGGCCCTCGCCACCCACGATGACCGGATCGTCGACCAGGCGATTGCCTACGCCCGCGAGCGCGGGATCGGACCCGAGCGGTTCGAGTTCCAGATGCTCTACGGCGTCCGGCGGGACCTCCAGGACCGCCTGCTCCGCGACGGTTGGGGCGTCCGTGTCTACGTGCCGACCGGCTCGCAGTGGTACCCGTACTTCATGCGCCGCCTCGCCGAGCGGCCGGCGAACGTCGTCTTCCTCGCCCTCAGCGTCATCCGCGAGCGCCGCGGCCGCTGAGCCGCGGGGCGGCACGTAGGCGCTCAGCGACCGAGCGTCGACTCCCGCCCCCGCATCGCCGCGACGATCGCGACTGCGCCGCTGACGGGGATCGCTGCCTCGGCCCACCAGGCGTCGCGTGGAATCTCCGTATTGACCGGGTCGCGGGCACTACGGAACCCGGCCGCCGCACTGGTTGCCGCGGATCAGCCGCCGCGCTCGAATCTCGCAGTGCGGAGACACCTTGAGGCCGAGATTCGAAGGCGCCGGGCGACAGGGGCCCGGTCGGCCGGGGGGAGCCGGCGTAGTGCTCACCCCACGGACGATATGGAAGGGCAGGGCCGGCCAGTTTCGCTCGGCCGGCGGTCGGTCATGTTCGTCCGCCCGGGGACGCAGCCTGCCCCGCCCCCCGCATCGCCGCGACGATCGCGACCGCCACCCCGAGCCCGATCAGGACGTCGCCGATGCTGAAGACGTTGGCCAGCGGCAGCCAGGCCGGCAGGGCGTAGATGTCGGTCAGAGGCCGGAGAGCGGGCTCCGCGACGACGATGCTGTTCGTGTGCTCGCCGGGACCGCTGAAGCCGGCGAGGGCAAGCGCGCCCAGGTCGGCTGGCATGAGGCCGCCGTTCGAGGCGATCGCCACGAGGTTGCTGAGCGCGCCGGCGGCCACGATCGGCATGCCCGGCATCCGGACGTTCCGGGCGACGGCGACGAACACGGCGAGCGTCGACGCGATATAGGTCGGTGGGACGAGGGCGTCGCCCGCCACCGAGCTGCCGAGCGGGGTGAAGAGGACGACCTGGACGAGGAGTCCGCCGACCGCCAGCCAGGCCCACCGGAAGTCGAGGTGGAGGAGGCCGTCGAGTCGGCCGCGCAGGAGCCACCCCAGCGCGATCCCGATCGGGATCGCCCACAGCATGAACACGGCCGGTCAGGCCCCCCGAGCGTCGAGGATCGCCCGAAGCTGGACGACGTGCTCCTCCAGGTGACCGGTCACGAAGCGTTCGAAGAGCTCGGCCACCGTGAACTCGCCACGGGACTGGTGGAGGCCGCGTCGCCCGGCGTCGTCGTCGCTCAGTTCGCGCATCCGTGAGGCGACCCGCGCCCCGTCCGCCCGGACGCGCGCGAACAGCTCCCGCAGCGGCACCGTCCGGTCGCGCCCGATGACCCCGATCCGGATCGTGTCGCTCGCGACCCGGCCGAAAGGCACCGGCGAACCCTCGCCGATAGCGGGCCCGTCGAGAATCCGCTCGACCTCGCCGAGCCAGAACGGGAGCATCTCCTCGAGGTGGGCGAGGAGCTCCGGCGGGCCCCAGCTGGCCTCGGCCTCGGTCCCGTAGAGCTCCGCGAGCGGCCACGGGCCGGCGTCCTCGACTCGCTCGCGCAGGGCGAGGATGGCATCGACGGCGGCCTCGAGGCGCGCCGCCTGGCTGTCGAGGGATCCCATGGCTGCGCAGTGTCGCATGCTGGTCCGCTGGGGCGAGCCCGACGGGCGAGGGGTCTACCATGGGTGGTCACCTATCCTCCAACCGCAGCATCGGAGGAGCGCGTCCAATGACCGAGACGCTGTCGCGTGGGGCCGCCAACCAGGCCGGCGCCCACCTCAACAAGGATGCCTACGCCCAGGCGCAGGACTTCCTGCCCCTCAAGGGCATCGACTACGTCGAGTTCTGGGTCGGCAACGCACGCCAGGCGGCCCACTACTTCCGGGCCCTGTGGGGCTTCACCCCGATCGGCTATGCCGGGCTCGAGACCGGCGTCCGCGACCGGACCAGCTGGGTCATGCGCCAGAACGACATCACGATCGTTCTCACCGGGGCGCTGTCACCCGACGGCGAGATCGCCGAGCACGTCGCCCGGCATGGCGACGGCGTCCACGACATCGCCTTCGCCGTCGACGACGTCCGGAGCGCCTGGCGCGAGACCACCTCGCGGGGTGCCCGTTCCTATCTCGAGTTCGCCGAGGCCGGCTCCGACGAGGACGGCGTCCTGCGCCGGACCGCGATACACACCTACGGCGAGGTCATCCACTCGTTCATCGACCGGAGCGACTTCCACGGCGCCTTCGCGCCGGGCTTCCGGAAGGTCAAGAAGCCGGCCCGGGCGGCCGGCGGCCTCTCGCTCCTCGAGATCGACCACTGCGTCGGCAACGTCGCCCTCGGCGACATGAACAAGTACGTCGACTACTACCGCGACGTCATGGGCTTCGCCCAGCTCATCCACTACGACGACAAGGTCATCCACACCGAGTACTCGGCCTTGATGTCGAAGGTCATGACCAACGGCAACGGCCGGGTCAAGTTCCCGATCAACGAGCCAGCCCCGGCCAAGAAGAAGAGCCAGATCCAGGAATTCCTGGACTACTACCTCGACGCCGGCACGCAGCACATCGCCCTCCGGACCGAGGACATCGTCGCGACGGTGCGGGCGCTGCGCGAGAACGGGGTCGAGTTCCTGGGCATGCCCCACGCCTACTACGAGTCGCTGGCCGACCGGGTCGGCGATGTCGGCGTGCCCATCGCGACGCTCGAGGAGCTCGGCATCGAGGCCGACCGTGACGAAGAGGGCTACCTCCTCCAGATCTTCACCCGCCCGATCCAGGACCGTCCGACGTTCTTCTTCGAGATCATCGAGCGCCACGGCTCGCGCGGCTTCGGGGTCGGCAACTTCAAGGCCCTCTTCGAGGCCATCGAGATCGAGCAAGCGAGGCGCGGGAACCTCTAGGCGAGGCTCCCGCGCCGGCTTCGTGGCCGCCGCTGGGTCAGCTACCTTGGCAGGCCTCGGTCACCCGGGGTCCACAGAAGCGGATTGTCCCGATGACCGCCTTGATGTCCTCCATCTCGCTGGCAAAGACGGCTTCGAGCTCGGACCCGTACGACTCGATGACGACGGTCCGGTCGCCGACGTCGGCGACGGTGATGAGGACGCGATTGTTCGACCCCAGGCCGTAGGAGCTGGGGCGCCCGGCAACGGGCTGGTTCAGGAGCACAACGGTTCGCACACTGGGGCTCTCGGGGCAGGTCTGAGTCCACGTCGGGGCGACGCCGAGCTCCACCTGGCGGGCAGTGATGTCGCCAAGCACGAGGTCGACGGGCTCGCTGGCGACGAGACCGGGGTGCGTCGTGAGGAAGGCGATCCAGTCATCAGCTCTCTGGCCCAGCGCTGGATCAGGGTCCGTGCTGCAGGGCGTGGCCTGATCGACGATCGAGGCGTCGGTCCAGATGAGGATGTACGGGAAGCCCGATTCCGGATCGAGCTTGTACACGTCGAGCAGGTCGACGACGTTGCTCCAGCCCGGCGGGACATCGAAGACGATCCCCGGCTCGAGCTGGCTCGAGGAATGGCTTCCCGCGGTCAGGGGGCCGGCACAGCCGGGCAGGTCGTCCTCGCATGAGATCGGCTCGGCCGTCCGTGAGGGCGTGGGCGATCGCGACGTCAGGGGCGTCGGGGACGGGCCGTCCCCAGGCCCGGCCGGCGCGGGCAGCAGGTTGTAGCCGGCGACGGCGACGACGAGGACCGCGGCGACCGCGGCGGTGAGCTTCAGGAGCGGGTTCATTGGAAGCCTCCGAAGGAGGCGCCAGGTGAGCCGCTGGGGCTGGACGCTGATCCGGTCGGCGACGACGTCGACAACGCGGTCGGGCATCGTCGATGGTCCGTCGTCCATCCAGTGTCGGAGCAGGCGGTCGATGTCGGAGCGCTGGTTCATCTGGAAGGCCCTCCGACCGCGACTGCCCGCGCATCCGCATCAAGGGCGGCGCGCATGGCGCGATGGGCGTGATGGAGCCGGGAACGGATCGTTCCGGCGGGAAGTCCAAGGAGGTCGGCGATCTCCGAGGGCTCGTAGCCCACGTAGTGACGGAGCACGAGGATCGCGCGCTCGTCGGCGGAGAGCCGACGGAACCCGCGGTCGAGCTGGTCGCGATCGGCCAGGGTCAGGAGATCGTCGGGCGCGGCCGGGTCGTCGAACGGGAGCACGTGGAGGTTCGCGATCCTCCGGCGCTCCCGCCCGGCCTCGGCGATGCAGACGTTGGTGAGGAGTCGGTGGGCCCAGGCGTCGAAGCGGTCCGGATCGCGGAGGTCCGGCAGGTCCCGCCAGGCGATCACCAGCGCGTCCTGCAGGGCATCCTCGGCCCGATCGACATCCCGGAGGATCCGATACGCGATCGCGTAGAGGCGATCGCCCCGCGACCGGACCAGGTCGACGAATGCCGCCTGATCTCCTCGCTGGGCCGCCTCGACGAGGTCGCGATCCACCGGCTGCTCCCGTGTGGACGTCCATCGGGGACGCCGTCCACGAGTATTGGTCAGTCGGACGGTCTCGGCGTTGGAAATCCGCGGTTGCCGCGCCCCCGGATCGACGCTTCGTGGCCGCGCAGCGGGAGGCGCCGTAGACTCGAAGGCACGCGGAGCGCCGTGATCGCGCTGCTTGCCGTTGGGGTCGCTCTCGTCACGAGCGGTTGCAGCGGGCCCGTGACCGGGACCGGCTCGGTGAGCAGCCCGACCGTCGCGCCCACCGCGACCACCGGCGCGCCATCGGAGGAGCCTGCTATGCGCTTCACCCTGACCAGCACCGCGTTCAGCGAGGGCGGCTCGATCCCGCGGATCCACACCTGCGACGGCGACGACGTGTCGCCGCCGCTCGCCTGGTCGGGCGCGCCCGACGGCACGGCGAGCCTGGCCCTCATCGTCGACGACCCCGACGCCGGTGGCTTCGTCCACTGGGTCGCCCACGCCATCGATCCGGTGGCCGGGAGCCTGCCCGAGGGCGTCTCGGGCGTCGCCGGCGGGCTCGCCGAGGGGCGCAACGGCTTCGGCGACGTCGGCTACGGCGGGCCCTGTCCGCCGAGCGGCACGCATCGCTACGCGTTCCGACTCCTCGCCCTCGACGTGGCGCCGACGCTCACCGATGCCCCGACCGCGGACGCTGTCCGCGCGGCGGCCGCGAGCCATACCGTCGGCGAGGCGACGCTCACCGGCACCTACCGGCGCGGCGGCTGACGGCCACGCCCTACGCCCAGGGCTTTCGAAGCGCCTCGATCCCGGGCAACATGGAAGGCGCAAGCGGGCACCTCGATTGCACCGCAGGGGCGGGTCCTGGATCTGTGAGGGAGGTCGAGCTCGTGGATCTCTACGGCTGGGTCGTCTTCGCGCACATCGTGATGGTGATCCTCGCCTTCGCCGCCCACGGCGTGTCGGCATGGGTCATGTTCCGCGTGCGAGCAGAACGTGATCGGGCCCGGCTCGGTGCGATCCTCGACCTGTCGTCGAGCTCGCTGACAGTTGCCGGAATCCTGCTCCTCGTGGCTGTGGTCCTCGGGATCGCGGCCGCGATCATGGGCGGCCACTTCGCGAAGCTCTGGCCGTGGGCGGCGATCGTCGTCGTCATCGTTGCCTTCGGCTCCATGACGCCGCTCGCCGCCGTGCCGATGAACAAGGTCCGGAAGACGCTGGCGATGCCCGTCCCTGGTGACCGGACCGGTGCCCCGGCCGGCCCCGCGGGCACCGACGAGGAGCTCCAGGCGGCCCTGTCGGCGGTCCGCCCCGAAGTCCCGGCCGTCATCGGCGTCGCGGCGATCGTCATCCTCGCCTGGCTGATGCGGGCGAAACCGTTCTAGGTCTCGCCCGGAGGCACGCGCCAAGGTATCCTCGCCCTCGCCTCGCCCGAATCGAGGCGCGTCCCAAAGGAGCGACATGGCGCCGAAGGATCCCAAGATCGATCTCCTGCGGTCGATCCCAATCTTCGCCGGGCTCGGCGGGCATGCGCTCGAGCGGATCGCCAAGCTCGTGGACGAGGTCGACATCCCGGCCGGGAAGGTCCTGATGCGGCAGGGCGAGCCGGGTGCCGAGATGTTCATCGTCGTGAGCGGCAGCTTCACGATCGATCGGGACGGAATCGCGATCCGTGAATGCGGCGCGGGGGTCTCCCTGGGCGAGCTGGCGCTCCTGACCGAGGGACCCAGGTCGGCGACCGTCACCGCGAACGAACCCGGCCGCGTGCTCGCGGTGGGCCATCGGGAGTTCCACGCCCTCCTCGACGTCGCCCCCGAGATCTCGAGGCACATCCTCGGTACGCTGGCTCGGCATCTGCGGGCTCTCGACGACGAGGCCGTCCACTGAGTCGTCTCGCGGTGCACGATCGGGCCGCCTTCGTGCCGCGAGGAACGCGCGGCGAACTCCATACACTCATCTGATGCGGATTGCCCACGTTCGGGAACGGCACGCGCCGGCCGGCGCGCCGTGGCGTCTCGCCGCCGCCCTCGGCGGTGCGGCCGCGACGGAACCGGCCCCGAGCCGCTGGCTCGATCTCGAGGTCGCCCGGCGCCGGCTCGTGGCCCGGGACGAGCGGCGGGCCCACAACAACGTCCTCTTCCGCCTGCCCGTCCTGACCCTCGACGACCACCTCGCGAGGGGTCTCCGGGTCGAGGCGCTCGGCGAGCTCGTCGAGGGCGCCGCGAGCGCGGACTTCGACCCCGAGGGCGACGCCGTCCTCGATGCCGCCGACCTGCGGTTCGGGCCGCCGATCCTGCGGCCGCCGGCCTTCCGCGACTTCTACGCCTTCGAGCAGCACGTCCAGTCGATGTGGGATCGGCGGGGTGGCGAGATCCCGGAGCCGTGGTACCGGATCCCCGTCTTCTACCTCTCGAACACCTCGGAGATCCGCGGTCCCGACGAGCCCGTCTGGGCGCCACGCGGCTCCGTCGAGCTGGACTTCGAGCTCGAGGTCGGCGCTCTCATCGACAGCCCGGCCGTCGATCTCCCCGAGGAGTCGGCGGAGGCGGCCATCGGCGGCTACTTCGTCCTCAACGACTGGTCGGCCCGCGATCTCCAGCGCGACGAGATGCCCGTCCGGATGGGTCCGGCCAAGGCCAAGGACTTCGCGACCACGATCGGGCCCTGGCTGGTGACGCCGGACGAGGTCGCCGACGCGCGGGCGCCAGGCGCGACCGGCCCGGAACTGGCGATGCGGTCGACCGTCCGGGCGGCGGACGGCACCGAGACGGCGATCTCGGCCGGGACCTGGGCGGCCGCCCACTTCTCGTTCGGCCAGATGCTCGCCCGGGCCTCCGCCGACGTCCACCTCCGGGCGGGCGAGATCGTCGGCTCCGGCACGGTCGGGACGGGCTGCCTCCTCGAGGTCAGGGACGCGACGCTCGGCCGGTGGCTCCTGCCGGGCGACGAGGTCGCGCTCACGATCGAGCGCCTCGGGACGCTCAGGGCGCCGGTCATCGCTCGACCGGACGTGAGCCGCCATGGCTGATGGCGTCGCGATCGTGCCAATGACGGTCGCTCACGCCGCGCGTGTCCTCGAGATCTACGGCGAAGGCATCGCGACCGGCGACGCGACGCTCGAATCGGTGGTCCCGGACTGGGAGACCTTCGATGCCGGCCACGTGCCCGGGGCCCGCCTCGTCGCGCTCGTCGATCGCGAGGTCGCCGGGTGGGTCGCCCTGTCGCCGTACTCCGCGCGCTCGGTCTACCGCGGCGTCGCCTGGGAGAGCGTCTACGTCGGCGCGGCGTTCCGAACCCGCGGCATCGGCCGGGCCCTCCTCGAAGCGGTCATCCCGGCTTCCGAGGCGGCCGGTTTCTGGACACTCCTCGCCGGCATCGAGGTCGAGAACACCGCCTCGCTCGACCTCCACGCGCGGGCCGGCTTCCGGCGGCTCGGGACGCACGAGCGCCTGGGGCGTGATCCCGCCGGTCGCTGGCGCGACGTCGTGATCCTGGAGCGGCGGACGACGGATCCGTGAGCCACAGGGTGCGCCGGATCGAGTTGGCGGGGCTGTTCCTTGCCGCAGCGCTGTCCGGTTGCGGCACCACCAGCCCTTCGGTCCCCTCTACATTCGTCGCGGTCGAAACGCCGAGCCCGGACGAGCCGGACGCCGTCCGGTTCCGCTCGGCGGTCGGCCTGCGCGCCGAC
>MGOD01000137.1:0-6254 GCA_001795245.1 Chloroflexi bacterium RBG_16_70_13 | reverse complement strand
GTCCGATCCGGCCGCCTCGAGCGTCGAGTTCGGGGTGCCGCTCCTCCCCGACGAGATCGCCGAGCTGGAGGCGCGACCACGCGATGGCGACGCCGTTCGCGCCGCGATCCAGGCCTATGCCGAGCTTCACCTCGACGAGTTCGCGGGCTGGTACCTCGACCGAGATCGCGCGGGAGCGCTCACGACGATGTGGACGGACCATCTCGACCGTCACGTTCTGGCGATCGGGGCATTGGTACATCCGGCTGCCTCGGTAGCATTCAGGTCGGCCCGGTTCAGCCTTGCGAGCCTGAACGCGCTGCAGGAGCGAATCTCGGCGGACTGGGACTGGATGCGAGGCGCCGGGATCGCCCCGCTCGGGGTCGGGATCAACGAGATCGGGAACCGTGTTGAGCTCGACGTGTCGAGCACCGATCCTGCCGCTCCGTTCACCGTCGCAGCCCACTACGCCGCGCCGCTGGGGATGCTCGAGGTTCGCTCGGATGGCACCGGCGCCGCTCTGGTCCCGATCGCGACGGTTCGTGGGATCGTGGTCACGGCCTCTGGCGCCGCGCCCGGCGAGAACACCTACCTCGTCGTCACACGAGGTCCGGGGCCGGGTCGATGCGGCGGCGATGTCGATGAGATCGCCCACGGTGTCGGTCCCGATGGGAGATTCCAGATCCTCTGTGCCGCCGGGTCCTGGACGATCGCGATCCAGGATGCCCCGATCGGCGGCCCGAACGGGATCGATCTCGGTCACCTTGACGTGCTCGTGCCGGGAGGTGGCGTCGTCGACATCATCATCACGCTCGATCCTCACTGATCGGCTGCGCGACCGACGACTGAACGTTTCGCCTCGACCGGCCAGTCATAGTGGGTGATCCGCGGCTCCCAGGCCGCGGCGACCCGGAGGTCGAGGGAGTGGATCGGGACCTCGTCGAGGCGGCCCGTCGGAACGATCGCGAGGCGTTCGCTGTCCTGGTGCACCAGGTCAGTGACTCGCTCTACGCCGTTGCCCAGCGGATCCTGCGCGACTCGGGTCTCGCCGAGGACGCGCTGCAGAACGCCCTCGTGCTGGCCTGGCGCCGGCTCCCGAAGCTTCGAGATCCGGATCGCTTCGAGGCCTGGATCCACCGGATCCTCGTCCACGCCTGCTACGACGAATCGCGTCGGGCCCGGCCGTGGCGAGCCGCCGTCCGAGTGATCTCGATCGATGGCCTCACGTCCCCAGATGGGACAGAGGCGATCGCCGATCGCGACGAGCTCGAGCGGGCCTTCCGCCGGCTGCCGATCGAGCAGCGGGCCATCTTCGTCCTGCACCACTACCTCGGGCTGCCCCTCGTGGAGATCGCCGAGCTTCTCGAGATCCCCGCGGGGACGGCCCGATCGCGCCTGCACTACTCCATGGCCGGACTCCGTGACGCCCTCCGGGCGGACGCGGAGCCGGCCCTCGAAGGGGGGCGCCTGGCATGATCGACGATCGTTCGCTCGACCGCTCGCTCGAGCGCGCCGCCCGGGCCTTCATCGAAATCGGGCCGACCCAGGCTCCCGAGCATGCCGTCGAGGCCGCCCTCCTCCGGGTCCAGTCGACACCCCAGGAACGGGATCTCGCGATCCCGTGGAGGACCCCACGCATGAATCGCCTGTCCCTCGCCGGGGCGGCTGTCGCGACGATCGTCGCGATCGTCCTCGGCGGCGCCTACTTGCTCAACGGACAACGACCGCCGGACGTCGGCGCGTCGCCATCGGCGACGCTGACACCGACGTCGACACCCGACCGGCCGACACCATCGGCACCCGTCGATTACTCGTCGCTCCAGGGGACGATCCTGATGGAGCATCTCGGGAACGCACCTGACCTGTCCGAGGCGGACACGACGGAATACCACCCCGAACGACGGCGGCTCTACTTCATGGAGCCCGCCACCATGAGTTCCGAGACCGTAACGGAATTTCTGCCAGGCGAGCCCGCGACCGGCAAGCTGAACGCCGACGTCTCGAGCGACGGGCGGCAGGTCGCGTTCATGGACATCGCCGATCCGGCCCAGATCTGGGTCGCGAAGCTCGACGGTACCGGCCTCCGGAAGCTCACCGACTGCGTCTCTTGCAGCGAGCTCGACCCGGCGTTCGATCCGACGGGGACGAAGATCGCCTTCGTCCACGTCGAGGGAGCGTTCCGCCTGTCACAGAACGGATCGAACGGTCGCGTTGAGCTCCGTGTTGCGCCCCGAGTGGCCTGGGTCGGCATCCGCGACCTGGCAACCGGAGCCGTCACGGAGCTCGTGCAGACGAGCGGCGATTCGGCCAGCGCGATCCCCGAGCAGCCCTCCTGGTCGCCCGACGGGACGCAGATCGTCTTCCACCGGACGACGTGGGGGTCGGACCCGGACCAGCTTCCCACGAGCGGCGTCCTCCAGATCGTCGACGTGGCGACCGGGACGGTCCGGTCATTGGCGGTTGACTCGAAGGCGCCGGTCCCCGGCGATCCGGATTGGGCCCCCGATGGCTCGAGGATCGTGTTCACGAACTACCCATGGTCGTCGATGGGCAGCATCGGCGGGCTTCCGGAACCGACGGTCCTGACCGTTCGTCCCGATGGGTCTGAGGTGAGTCTCCTCGGCGCCGGTGGCGGGGCGTCGTGGATGCCGGACGGTCGCATCGTCTACATGGCCAACTACTTCAGGATCATGAACGCGGACGGGACGGAGGACCGTCCCGTGAACGCCGACGGCATGGACCTGTCGGAGTTGCAGCAGGGGTTCGCGTACATTCCCCACTGGATCGAGCCCTGACACTCGGACAGCGACCTGCCTAGACTGGCCTCCTCGATCGAGGAGGCCAGTCGCATCGATGTACTACGTCCGCCACGGCAGTATCCCGCCCCAGCGTCACACCCAGCATCGCCGGCCCGACGGCGGGTTGTACGCCGAGGAGCTGTTCGGGGTCGAGGGCTTCACCGGGCGCAGCTCGCTCCTCTACCACCTGACCCCGCCGACCGTGACCCACCGGATCGAGCCGGTCCGGATGGTGTCGATCGAGGCGGCCGAGGAGGCCGTCCATCGCCACCACCTCGTGAAGGCCTGGGGACTCGAACCTGCCGGCGACGTCGTCTCTGGACGCGTGCCGCTGTTCTTCAACAGGGACGTCGTCATGGGGATCGTGCGTCCAGCGCAGGCCATGGAACCTGGCCGCTTTTACCGGAACGGCGTGGCCGACGAGATGCTCTACGTCCACGAGGGGAGCGGGGTCTGCGACACGATCTTTGGGGGGCTCCGGTACGGGCCGGGCGACTACCTCGTCCTGCCGATCGGGACGACGTGGCGGCTTGACCCGGACGCGGGCTCTGAGCAGCGAATGCTGTGGCTCGAATGCCCCTCCGAGCTCGAGCCGCCGAAGCGCTACCGAAACGACTACGGCCAGCTCCTCGAGCACTCGCCGTATTCGCAGCGCGATCTCCATGCCCCGGACGACGTCCCGCCGCACGACGAGACCGGCGACTTCGTCGTCGACGTCCGGTCCGCCGATCGGGTCACCGCCTACCACTACCGGAGCCACCCGTTCGATCTCATCGGCTGGGACGGCTACCTCTGGCCGTTCCGCTTCAACATCGCCGACTTCCAGCCGATCACCGGCCGGGTCCACCAGCCGCCGCCGGTCCACCAGACCTTCCAGGCCCGCAACTTCGTCGTCTGCTCGTTCGTGCCCCGCAAGTTCGACTACCACCCGCTCGCGATCCCGGCCCCCTACAACCACTCGAACATCAACTCGGACGAGGTCATCTACTACGTGGCCGGCAACTTCATGAGCCGCCGCGGCGTGGAGATCGGGTCGTTCACCGACCACCCGGCCGGCATCCCCCACGGTCCCCATCCAGGAACGGTCGAGGCCTCGATCGGGCGCGACGCCACCGAGGAGCTGGCGGTCATGGTCGACACCTTCAACCCGCTCCTCCTGACCAAGCAGGCGATGGCCCTCGACGACGACCGCTACCCGTTCTCGTGGCTGCCGCCCGAGGCCGCCGAGGCGGCGCGGGAGGCCTCCGAGCTCGCGGAGCGAGGCCCGGAAGCATTCCCGGACTGAGCTGGAGCGTGGATCAAGACTAGGGCGTGGCGGTGGCCTGTGCTGCTGCCTTCAGGTACCCGTAGATCGCCTCGAGGTCGACGTCGCTCAGGGTTGCGTCGGTGAAGGCCGGCATCCCGCCCGGACCGGACCGGACGATGGGCCCGAAGTCCTCCCGGAAGATCTCCTCGAGATCGAGCCTGGGTCCGACGGCTCCACCCTGGGCCGCGAGCCCATGGCAGGCCGCGCAGCCGGTGGCCAGGAAGAGGCCGCGGCCGCGCGCGATGGGATCGGCACCGTCGTCGACTCGCGCACCGGCCAGCCCGAAGCCCTCGAACGGGGCCACCTCGCCGACGTACCCGACGGCTGTCCGGTCGTAGCCGGCGGGGCGCACGTTGGCGTGCGTCTCCGGGCTGCGGGCCACGATGCCGCCGATCAGACCCAGTCCGAGCCCGCTGACCAGGCCGACGAGGACGGCTGGGATGAAGAACCGGCTCACCGTCGCGCCTCGAGTCCGGCGTCCCCGGCCTGACCACCCGCTCGAGCGATCGCAACGATCCGCAGCACGACCCAGAATAGGATCGACCAGACGGTGGCGAGGACCGCCATTAGCAGCTCCACGCCAACGCCCGGAACGTCAACGCCGGCGGGCGAGTGGACGAGCCGAACGCCCCCCGTGACCTCGATGATTGTGCTCGTCGATTCGATCTCGCCATCTCCGGCCGCGACGTACTCCAGTCGGAGCTCGTGGTGACCGGCGAGCCGCGGGCGGTAGGCCAGGGTCGCGACGCCAAGCTCGTCGGTCATCGCCTGGCCGATCTCGGCATCGCCTTCGACGCCGGCGAAGGCCATGTGAAGGTAGAACGTGACGACCGTGCCCGCGAGCGGCGTCCCGTCCCTCGAATGTAGGGCGACCGGAATCGCGACCGTCTCCCCGACCGACACCTCCCCGACGCTCGTGACAGTGGCCTCGACGTGAGACGCGATCGCGGGGCCCGCGATGCCAACGAAGAGCGCCCAAACCGCAAGCGCGACGGCGACGGTCCCGGCGGACCGCCGAACGGCGGTGGTCATCGGCTGGCCTCCTCTGCGAGCCTTGGCCCCTCGCCGATAGGCCGCGTGGCGCCGTCATCGGTAACAGCCGCCTCTCGGGATTCCGCGACCTCCCAGACCGCGATCATCGGGAAGAGCTTCGTGAAGAGGGCGATGAGCAGTGCGAAGGCCGCCAGGCCGGCCGCGAGCAGCGACCACTCGACCCAGGTGGGGGCGTAACTGGCCGGCTCGTACGGCATGAGCGGCACGCGCAGTCCGGTCACGACGATGAAGTACCGCTCGATCCACATCGCGAGCGTCACGAGGATTGCCGCCGCGACGATGCCCCGCACGTTCCGCGTCGCTGGAACCAGGGCGATCACGATCGGGGCGCACAGGCCACCCAGGAGGTAGAACCAGAAGAGCGGGGCGAACTCCGCGAGGAAGAGCTGGCGGAAGTGGAACTCGACCCCTTCCTGCAGCTTGTAGCCGTGGACCAGCAGCTCGCTGATGTTGGCGTAGATCATGATCGCGGCGAAGGCCGCCATCAGGTAGCCGAGGTAGACGAAGTGCTTCTCGGTGGCGTACTCCTCGAGGTGATAGGCGCGCCGCAGGATCGCCATCACGATGATCAGGATGGCGATCCCGGAGAAGATCGCCCCGGCAACGAAGAAGGCCCCGAAGAGCGCGCTGTCCCAGGGCACCCGCAGGGTCATGGCGAAGATGAACGAGACGACGGTATGGACCGAGACGGCGATCGGGATGATCAGGATCATCAGGACCCCGATGGCCGACGCGAGGGAGCGCCACTGCGCGGGATTGCCGTTCCAGCCGATCGCGAGAGTCCGGTACAGCCAGCCTCGCCAGCGTGAGCTGCGACCGGCCAGACGATCCCGGAAGAGCCCCAGGTCGGGGATCATCGGCACGAAGAGATAGGTGATGCTCGCGGTCAGGTAGGTGGTGATCGCCAGGACGTCCCAGATGATCGGCGACTGCCAGCGACCATAGATGAAGACGTTGAGCAGGCGGTCCGGGCGGCCCAGGTCGATGATCACGAACGAGGCGCCACAGATGAGCGCCACGACGGTGACGAACTCGGCCATCCGCGTCACCGGGGTCCGCCACCGGGCATGGGAGACGCGCAGGATCGCGGAGATCAGCGTTCCGGCGTGGCTGATGCC
>MGOD01000136.1:10444-10556 GCA_001795245.1 Chloroflexi bacterium RBG_16_70_13 | reverse complement strand
TCGCCCTCGGCCACCACGAGCCCCTGCTCGTCCCCGAGCCGGGAGGTCACCGCGGCGGCGACGAGAAAGAGGATCAGCCCGAGGTGGCTGACGAGCGTCGCCAGCTTCGTCC
>MGOD01000136.1:9785-10369 GCA_001795245.1 Chloroflexi bacterium RBG_16_70_13 | reverse complement strand
GGATCGAGGTCACGGTCCCGGTGTCGAAGGGCGCCGCGCCACCCGCGATCCGGACCCGGTCGGGCAGCTTCGGGTCAAAGTAGACGTCCGGCTGGACGACCCGGATCTCGGACGCCATCCGCCACAGCCGGGGGGTCCGGTCGATCGTGCAGATGACGATCGAGAGGATGAGCACGACCAGCCCGATCGTGAACCACGTCGAGCTGAAGACGTGGAACAGCTGGAGGCGCTCCATCGCGTCGACGATGCCGGCGCCGAGGACGGCGTCGTAGCGGGCGTGGATGTCGGCCATCGCCGCGGCGTAGTCGCCGGCCGAGCGGAAGGCGAAGCCGGGCAGCTGCCGGATCGTCATCCCGACGACCGCGAGGAGCGCCAGGACGATGATCTGGAGGACGGCGAAGTTGACCGAGGTGAACAGCCGCCAGACGACGAGCCAGGCGGAATCGAGGCGGGCGCCGATCCCCGCCCCCGGCTGGTCCGCCGACCGGCGCGCGGTCAGCGTCGACATCGATCCCGCGCGATCAGGCGTCAGATCCGGCGGCTGCCGGCGGCTGCGGCCGCTGCGGCCGACGCCGGCGCGCCGG
>MGOD01000136.1:9106-9712 GCA_001795245.1 Chloroflexi bacterium RBG_16_70_13 | reverse complement strand
GACGCTGACCCGCAGCAGCCCCGGGCGGATGCCGCTGGCAAGGAGCTCGGCTTCGCCCAGCTGGCGCTGGGACGTCGATGGCGGATGGACGACCATCGTGTGGACGCTGCCGAGCGACGCGGTCCGCTCGGTCAGGTCGAGGGAGTCGATGATGGCCTGGCCGGCGGCCCGGCCGCCGGCGACCTCGAAGCTCAGCATCCCGCCGCCGTTGTCGGGCCGCCACTGGCGCTCGACGACCGCGTGCTGCGGATGCGACGGCAGACCCGGGTAGAGGACGCGTTGCACGCCCTCCTGACGCTCCAGCCAGCTCGCCAGTGCCCGGGCGTTCAGGCCGTGGCGGTCCATCCGGACCGGGAAGGTCAGGATCCCGCGCAGGACGAGGAAGGCCTCGAAGGGAGCGAGGACCGCCCCGATGTCGGTCCGGATCCGGGCGACGGCATCGACGAGCTCGGCCGAGCCGGCGACGACCCCGGCGATGACGTCGCTGTGGCCGCCGAGGTACTTGGTCGCCGATTCGACGACGAGGTCGGCGCCGAGCTCGAGCGGGCGGCAGACGTGCGACGAGGCGAAAGTGTTGTCGGCGACGTAGAACGCGCCGTGGCGGTG
>MGOD01000136.1:744-9089 GCA_001795245.1 Chloroflexi bacterium RBG_16_70_13 | reverse complement strand
GCGGCGTGGTCGGCCACCAACGTCGTCGGGTTGGCCGAGGATTCGGCGTAGAGGAGGCGCGTCGGCGCCACGGCGAGGGCGGCCGCGACGGCCTCGAGATCCGTCGTGTCGACGAGCTCGACCAGCACCCCGAACCGCCCGAAGTACTCGACGAGCTGGACCCGGGTAGAGCCGTAGGCCGCGAGCGGCGCGACGACCCGGTCGCCGGCCCGGAGGACGGCGGCGCAGGCGGCATGGATCGCCGCCATGCCCGAGGCGAGGGCGACCCCGGCCTCGCCCCCGGCGATCTCGGCGTAGGCATCGCCGAGGGCCGTCGTCGTGGGGTTGGCGAGGCGGCTGTACGAGTAGCCCGCCCGGGGGTCGCCGACGACGGCGGCCAGGCCCTCGGCGTCAGCCGAGGTGAAGGTCGCCGTCTGGAAGATCGGGACGGAGGTCGGCCGCTGGAGGACCTCCGGGGTCCGCGCGGCGGCCCGAATGGCGCGCGTCGAGTCGCCGAGGCGTGCGCGCGCGGCCGACCGGTCGGGATCGCGGGGGGCGGTCATGGCCCCCGATGCTACACCGGCGGCTCGACCACCTTGGGCCGGGCCGTCCGGCCCTGCCGGCCCTCCTCGGCCATGACCGGGACGCCGCTTCCGCCGGCCCTTGCCTGGGCCGCGGCGGCCTCCTCCGGTGCCCCGACCTCGGATGTCGGACCCGCGACTCGGTTCCGGCCGGCTCGCTTCGAGGCGTACATGGCCCGGTCGGCGCTGATCATGAGGGCGTCGGCCGAGGCACCGTCGCGCGGGAACGCGACGACACCGACCGAGACGGTCGGAGGCTCGACGAGGTCCTCGATGGCCCGACCCGTGACCCCGATTCGGATCTTCTCGGCCAGGACCCAGCCGCCGGTCGGATCGGTCTCCGGGAGGAGTGCCACGAACTCGTCGCCGCCGTAGCGGGCGGCGACGTCGATCCGCCGGATGCCGCCCTGGATCGTGTCGGCGACGGCCCGCAGGGCCGCGTCACCGGCGTGGTGGCCGGCCCGGTCGTTGATCGCCTTGAGCTCGTCGAGGTCGAGCATGAGGAGGCAGAAGCCGCGCCCGGACCGGGCGCTCCGGGCCATCTCCCGCTCGAGGGCGGCGAAGAAGAAGGACCGGTTGAAGAGCCCCGTCAGGGGGTCCACGGCCGAGAGGTGGAGGGCGGCGTCGCGCGAGCGGCGCTGCTCACGGCCGATGACAGAGCCGACGTAGGCGAGGAGGAGCAGGGCGGTCAGATCGATCCCCACCGTCGCCAGCTGGACGGGGGTCGCCGGCCCGCTGCCGAGGCTCGTGGCGACGATATAGCCGATCGCGGCCGCCATCGCCAGGACGAACGTGGCGGTCGGGCGGACGACGAGCGCGGCGGCCCCGACGATGAGCGGGAAGGTGAAGAAGAACGGGCTCTCGTGGCCGCCGGTCAGGAGGACGAGGAGCGTCGCGAACGTCAGGGCGACCGTGCCCTCGAGGATGTACTTGGCCGCTCCGAGGGCGGCCGGCGGCAGGAGGTCGTGGACGAGGAGGACGAAGCCGCCGGCCAGCCCGAGGAGGACGAAGATGGCCGGGGTCGTGGCCGGCCAGAGTCCGCTCGTCCCGACGATGACCGCGGTGGACAGGAGGAAGGCCCAGCTCACGATCCGGACGATCCGGTCGTACGTCGCCCGATCCTCGCCCGGCCGCCCGACGAGGCCGCCGATGAGCGCCGCCTGGTCGATCCGATCGAGCTCGCCGGCATCGTGCTCCGGCTCGCCGACCGACGCGAGCGGGCTTCGTCGGCCGACGAGCGGCGGGATGACGATCGCGCCCATGACCACGACGTTGACCGCGATCAGGGCGGCGATGACGAGCATCACGGCTTCGGAGGGCATGTCTCAGCGGGTCCCGAACTGGTACGTCTGCTTGACCAGGCGCAGATACGTGAACGTCTCGGAATCGCGCACCCCGTCGATGGCCTGGAGCCGGTCGGTCAGGAAGCGGAGGAGGTCCTCGTTGTCCTCGGAGACGGTCTCGATGAGGATGTCGAAGCGGCCGGTCGTGACCACGACGTAGTCGACCTCGGGCAGCTCGGCGAGCGCCTCGGCGACGGCCACGAGGCGACCCGGTTCGCAGCGGATCCCGATCAGGGCCTGCTGGAAGCCGAGCTTGCCCGGATCCGCGACCCCGACGACCTGGAGGATGCCGCGCTCGACGAGCCGGTTCGTGCGGGCGCGGACGGCGGCCTCGGAGACACCCAGCTCGTGGGCGATCTGGGTGAACGGTCGGCGGCCGTCGGCCTGGAGGTGCTCGATGATCCGCTTGTCGAGCGGCGAGAGCTCGTCCTGGCGTCGAGGCCCCGTTCGGCCGTTCGGCATCCTCGTCCTTTCCTCGTCCCGCTCGTCGCGGTCCATGCCGTCCCCTATTCCACCATGTCCGGCGGTCCTGCGATCACGGGCCGCCGCGGTCGAGACGTTCCAGAACGCTCGCGAACGCCTCGATCGATTCGAGGCTGATCGGGTCGAGCACGACCTGGACCTCGGCAAGTCCCTCGCGCGCGTAGGCGCGAAGTTCCTCGGCCATCTCGTCGGGCGTACCGGTCAGGGGCATGAAGCGGGGCTCCGCGTAGGCCCCCTGGACGCGGCCGATGCCGCCGGCGAGCTTCACCTGGACGGCAACGCTCCGCTCGACCGTGGCCGGGTCGCGTCCGACCTCACCGCAGATCCGGTCGACGAGCTCGCGCAGTGACACGACGCCGGCCGGCGAATTTCCCGTGTCGCTGAACCAGACGTTCCAGGCGTCGACGTGGGGCAGCGTGATCCGGAGCATCCGCTCGCCCTTGCTGCCGATGAGGAGCGGCGGCCCGCCGGGCCGCGCGGGCCGTGGCAGGAGCTCGCAGTCGCGGGCCTGGAAGTACTTCCCATCAAAATCGATGGCCCCGTCCCGGAGGAGCGTCCGGATGATCGTGAACGCTTCCTCGAAGCGGTCGACGCGATGGTCGAAGGGGAAGCCGAAGGCCCGGAACTCGGTCTCGTTCCAGCCAGCGCCGAGGCCCAGGACGAGGCGGCCGCCGCTGATCTCGTCGACCGTGGCCGCCATCTTGGCGAGCATCGCCGGGGCGTGGAACGCGGTCGCCGCCACGAGCGGCCCGATCGTGATCCGGGAGGTCTCCGCCGCGATCGCGGCGAGCATCGTCCAGACCTCCCACGGGCCGTGGGTCGAGCCGTCGTCGAAGCGGTACAGCAGATGGTCGCCGAGCCACAGCGAATCGAAGCCGAGCTCCTCGGCCCGGCGCGCCATCGCGATGTACTCCGGCCAGCGGACCTCCCGCTCCACCTCGGGCAGCTGCACGCCCACGCGGAGCGGTCGGCCCCCGATTGCCTCCACCCCGGGAGCGTAGCAGTCGCGGGACACGGCGCGACGATCGTACCCCCGGAGGCCGCAGAATTGGCGGTGCGGCCGGGAACCGATGGATCGGCGCCCGAGCCCATCGAGCATGGCGGTGGCGAACCCGTGGAGCGTCCCCAGCGACTGCGCCGGCTGGTCGAGAGCCTCGCGTTCATCGGTGTCGCGCCGACTGATTCGGACGAGATCCGAGTCCGCAAGGTCAGCCTGACGCTGGCGGCGATCACCGTGACGACGCTGGCCGTGCTCTGGGTCGGGACGTACCTGGCCCTGGGACTGCCGGTCTCGGCGGCGATCCCGTTCAGCTACCAGGTCGTCTCGATCGCGACCCTCGCCTGGTTCGGACGGACGAAAGACTATCGCGTCTTCCGGACCAGCCAGCTCGTCCTGATGCTGCTCCTGCCGTTCCTCCTCCAGTGGAGCCTGGGGGGCTACGTGGCATCCAGCGCGGTCAGCCTGTGGGCGCTCGTCGCCGCTCTCGGGGCGCTCTTCTTCTTCAGCCCCCGCGAGGCGATCCCGTGGTTCGTGGCCTTCATCGCGTTGACGGTCGCGTCGGGCATCGCCGAGCCGCTCGTCTCGCCGCGCGCGGCGGCCATCCCCGGCCCGATCGCGACGGCCTTCTTCGTCCTCAACGTCTCGGGCGTCGCGATCACCTCGTACCTGCTGCTCCAGTACGCGGTTCGCGCCCGCGACGCGGCCATGGCGAGCTCGGAGGCGCTCCTCCTCAACGTCCTGCCGAAATCGATCGCCGAGCGCCTCAAGCGCGAGGCCGGGACGATCGCCGAGAGCCACGAGGAGGTCACCGTCCTGTTTGCCGATGTCGTCGACTTCACGCCGTTCACCCAGCGGACCGCGCCGGAGCGGGTGGTCGGCGTGCTCGACGAGATCTTCAGCGCGTTCGACCGGCTGGCCGAGGCGCACGGCCTCGAGAAGATCAAGACGATCGGCGATGCCTACATGGTCGCCTCCGGCCTGCCCGACCGACGCGAGGACCACGCCGAGGCGGCGGCCGAGATGGCCCTCGAGATGCTGGCCGAGGTCGCCCGGCTGTGCTCGGTCCTGGAGCTCGAGCTCACGATCCGGATCGGGATGGACAGCGGCCCGGTCATCGCCGGGGTCATCGGCCGCCGCAAGTTCATCTACGACCTGTGGGGTGACACGGTGAACACGGCGAGCCGGATGGAATCCCACGGCCTGCCCGGCCGGATCCAGGTCACCCAGGCGACCTACGAACGGCTCCGATCCGCCTATCGCTTCGAGGACCGAGGCGAGGTTGCGATCAAGGGCAAGGGCGCGATGCGGGCCCATCTCCTCCTCGGGCGAGCCGAGGACCGGGCCATGGCGGCCGTCGGTTGACGGTGGGCGGAGGCCCGCGGGCGATCGAGCTCGGGCTGCGGGCCAACCTCGGGCAGTTCACCTTGCTCTTCATCGTCAACGCCCTCGTCGGCGGGATGATCGGGCAGGAGCGGACGGTCCTGCCCCTGCTGGCGCGCGACACGTTCGGCCTCGCCGGGGCAACCTCGGCGCTCACGTTCGTGGCCGCGTTCGGCCTGACGAAGGCGGCGACCAACCTGGTCGCCGGCGCGCTGGCCGATCGATATGGGCGGAAGCGGGTCCTCGTCGCCGGCTGGCTCGTCGGGCTGCCGGTCCCGCTCCTCCTCATCGCGGCGCCGGAGTGGTCGTGGGTCATCGCCGCGAACGTCCTCCTCGGGATCAACCAGGGCCTGACCTGGTCGACCACGGTCATCATGAAGATCGATCTCGTGGGGCCCGTGCGCCGCGGCCTCGCGACGGGCCTCAACGAGGCCGCCGGCTACGGGGCGGTGGCCCTGACTGCCCTGCTGACGGGCTGGCTGGCGGCCGAGGAGGGCCTGCGACCATGGCCATTCCTGGTGGGCCTGGCCTATGCCGTCGTCGGCCTGGCGCTGTCCGTGGGGCTCGTCCGCGAGACGCGGGGTCACGTCGATCACGAGCAGCGCGCCACCCAGGCCGCGCCGACCGACGAACCGGCTACGGGCCCCCGCTGGCGCGAGGTCTTCTGGCGAGCAACGCTCCGCGATCCGACCCTCTCGTCGGCATCGCAGGCGGGCCTGGTGAACAACCTCAACGACGGCATGGCCTGGGGCCTCCTGCCCCTCCACTACGCGGCGGCCGGGCTCTCGATCGCCGAGATCGGGGTCCTTGCGGCGGCCTACCCGGCGGTCTGGGCGGTCGCCCAGATCCCGGCCGGGGCGCTCTCGGACCGGGTGGGCCGGAAGCCGCTGATCGTCGCGGGCATGCTCCTCCAGGCGGCGGCGATCGCCGTCATCGCTGTCGGCGGGTCGTTTACCGTCTGGCTCGCGGCCGCGGGCCTCCTCGGGCTCGGCACCGCGCTCGTCTACCCGACGCTGTTGGCTGCCGTCGCCGACGTCGCCGAACCGTCGTGGCGCGGAGCCGCGATCGGTGTCTATCGCCTCTGGCGCGACCTTGGCTTCGCGGCGGGGGCGATCCTCGCCGGGCTCGTGGCGGATAGCGCCGGGATGCCGGCATCGATCGGCGTCGTCGCCGGCCTCACCGCGGCGTCCGGGTTGATCGTGCTGGTCCGGATGCGCGAGTCCGTCAGAAGGTGATGACCTTGTCGGCCTCGATCGTCCATTCGGCGAGCTGGGTCATCGATGAGCGACTGACGCCGTCGGCGAGATCGGCGTCGGCGTAGCCGCGGGCGTCCATGCACGAGCCGCACGCGCCGATCTGGGCACCGCGCTTCGCCAGGCTCTTCAGCATCCGGCCGATGTTGTAGTAGCCGTCCGGCGTGACCTGGCCGGGCTTCGCGCAGGCGATGGCGTCGGCCATGAGATAGACCCGCACGGACGCGTCGTCGACCGAGGAGATGGCGAGCGCCAGTCGGAGACCGTTGTACGACCGCTCGGTGCCGTAGGGCCCGTCGTTGAGGATGATGAGCGCCTTCATCGGCTGATCGTCGATGCCCGCGTGCGCCGGTTCACGACCCGGACGGCCTGTCCGCCACGGTCCGCAGGTCCCCGATGATGGGGCCACCGGCGCCGGGCGTGGTCGGGGTGGTCGGACTCGAACCGACGATCTCGTGCTCCCAAAGCACGTGCGTTACCAACTACGCCACACCCCGACGATCGTGCGTGAATATCGCACAATACTCGGCCCTACGGTCAGCCCGGCGTCGAGCAGGGGCCTGGCCCCGACCTCGCCCAAGGCCTCCGCGCCCAAATCGCACGTGCAGGCCGAATCACACGTGCTAGGTGCGTAGATCGACGCGGGCTACTCACCCACGGCGTCGAGGACCTCGCGCGCCACGTACAGCTCGCGCTGACCACGGTGCGGGAATGGCTGCAGGATTCCGATGTCTACCAGTCGGTGTATCTGACGACGGGCGTTGTGGTAAGAGACGCCGAGCACCTGCTCAGCCGACCTTATCGTCACGACGGGTTGCTCCACCAATCGTCCCGCCAAGGCCACCGCACCAGCGGGCGCCTTGGCGGCATAGGCTCGGTCCTGCAGCTCCTGCCGCAGGTCCTGGAGTCGCTTGGCACGCTGGGCGGCATCGACTGCCTGCTCCGCGACGCCCAGCAGGAAGAACATGATCCACTCGCGCCACTCACCTCGCTCCGTGACGCCGCGAAGCCGATCGTAGTACTCGCCTCGGTGCGTCTCAAAGTACGCCGACAGATAAAGCAGGGGGATCGGCAGCAGCTTCCAGTACACCAAGAGGAGCGAGATCAGCAGGCGTCCCACCCGGCCGTTTCCATCGTTGAAGGGATGAATCGCCTCGAACTGGTAATGGATAAGGCCCAATCGCACCAGGCGGTGCAGGGTCGAAGTGTCGTCGCGAATGTAGGTCTCGAGATCGCGGAGCGCATCCTGCATCTGAACGACCGGTGGCGGAATGTAGGTGGCGGACTCGAGGGTCGCCCCGGTCGGTCCGATGATGTTCTGTGTCGATCGGAACTCGCCAGGTCGGCGATCTCGACCTCGAACGTTCCTCATGAGGTCCCGGTGCAGATCCTCGAGTAGCCGCAGTGTTACGGGGTACTCGTCCGCAACGACCGCGAGACCCCGGTTCAGGGCGTCGACGTAGTTGAGCACCTCGCGCACGTCCCCGTCTCCATTCGCAACTTGAGTGTCTGATCCCAGTCCCGGGAGTGGCATCTGTGCTGCTTCGAAGGCGTAGAGGTCGGCGATCGTTGCCTGCGTTCCTTCAATTCGGGACGAGAGGACGGCCTCACGCCGCAGAAAGGGCTGCAGAAGAAGGTGGGGATTTGCCAGGTTTCGGCCCGTTCCGGCCAGCTCGCCCAGCGATCCGGCAGCATCTGCGAGCCGCGTCGCCATCTCCGAATCGAAATCGACCGTGGGTGGCAGCGGGTCTGGCACCCACGCCTCGTAGTCGTGCCCATCCTGGGACGCTGAGACGAGGCGGCCGGGGCGGCCGCGGGTGTTGCGCATGGCTGGGGTAGTATACACGACGAAGTTACATCCTAGCCGTCGCGATGTAACTTGACCTAGACCCTGTTACGTGGATGTCAATCCACCTGCGGCCATGTACGCGAGCAGGCCGCGAATGCAAGCATCGCGACCAGGCTCGGGCCCCTGCGATCAGCAGCGTCACGAATGTGGGCTCGATCGCTGCCGAGGAGGCCGATCGAGGGCCAGGGGTGTCCAGTTTCGAGTGACGAGCAGCCGTAGGCGTTCCGCTATCGCAGGATAGTCGGCACCTTCTGCGCTAAGCCGCTCGCACGTAAGGCGGCCCGCCCTTCACCGCTTTCGGCCTGGCGGCTCCCAAAGCACGTGCGTTACCAACTACGCCACACCCCGAGGGCCCTGCCCGGGAACCACGCAGCTCCAAGGCGACGCCTGAAGACTAGCCTACTGCGCCCCCTGGCTCCGCCCGTCCGTCGATGGCTGGCGGTGGCCGGAGCCGCGCCGGCGCGTCCGATGGCGGCG
>MGOD01000136.1:0-642 GCA_001795245.1 Chloroflexi bacterium RBG_16_70_13 | reverse complement strand
CTATGCCATGACGAGCCTCGCCCTCGACAGTGCCGCGACCGCGTCCGCCGTGGAGCGCGCCGTCGCGGGCGACGAGCTCGCCTTCGCCCGGATCGTCGGGGCCTACCACCTCGACCTGGTGCGGGTGGCGTTCGTCATCTGCGGTGACGAGGGACTGGCCGAGGACGCCGCGCAGGCGGCCTGGTGGATCGCCTGGCGGAAGCTCTCGTCGCTCCGGGACCCCGACCGCCTCAAGGCCTGGCTCGTCGCGGTCGCCGCGAACGAAGCCCGCAAGCTCGTCCAGCGCGAGCATCGGCAGGCGGTCGTCGAGCTCAAGATCGCGCCCCAACCATCGACGGGGGCCGACTCGTCGCGCGAGATCGACCACGTCGACCTGGCCAATGCGCTCGGCCACCTGAAGCCCGAGGACCGGGTGCTCGTCGCCCTCCGTTACGGGGCCAACCTCGACTCGTTCGAGCTGGCTCCAGCCCTCGGCATCTCCCCGTCGGGGGTCCGGACGCGGCTGTCCCGGTTGCTCGATCGCCTCCGGAAGGAGCTCGGCGATGACTGAGCGCGACGCCTTCGAGATCCGGCTCGCGGCCGCGGTCCACGGCTACGCCGAACGCGTCCGGTCCGACCTCGATCCGGTCGAGCTCGCTCACC
>MGOD01000135.1:3901-5903 GCA_001795245.1 Chloroflexi bacterium RBG_16_70_13 | reverse complement strand
GCCACGGACAGTCGCACGGGTTCCTCATTGCATGCCGGTTGCCCACAGGATGGCATGGTCGTCGTACGGCGCCGCACCGCTCGAACCCACCACCTGGCCGCACTCGTTGATCGCGTAGGCCTGGGTCCAAGCTCCTCCGAGCGCGCCCAGATCGGTCGTCATGCCGTCCTGCCACAGGTAGGCACGGGCCTCGTCTGACGGCTCTGAGGCAGTCGAGGCCCAGCCGACGACCTGGCCGCGGTCATTGACGGCATAGGCCAAGCTCGTGGTTCCCCCGAGCTTCCCGAGATCGGTCATGGCGCCGCCCTGCAAGACGAAGGCATGTGAGTAGCCCCCAGACGGATCGTCGGCCAAGCCAACCACCTGGCCACGGTCGTTGATGCCGGACGCTTGACTCTCGGCCCCCCCGAGCGTCCCAAGATCGGTCATCACCCCGTCCTGCCATAGAAAGGCATGCCTCAAACCCGACGTGGTGGAACTCTGGCCAACCACCTGGCCACGGTCGTTGATGCCGAATGCTTGACTCGCGGTCCCCCCGAGCGTCCGGAGATCGGCCATCACCCCGTCCTGCCAGAGGAAGGCACGCTGGCCCGAGGCGGTCTCACCATAGCCCACGACCTGACCTCGCTCGTTTAGGCCGGTGACGATGGTGTTGGCTCCCGCGAGGGTCCCGAGATCGGTCATCGTGCCGTCCTGCCAGAGGAAGGCGTGCAACGCACCCGATGCGACCGTGCTGTAGCCCGCCACCTGGCCCCGGTTGTTGATGGCCATGGCCCAGCTGCCGATCCCCCCGAGCGTCCCGAGATCGGTCATCGTGCCGTCCTGCCAGAGGAAGGCGTGGGCCAGGTAGCCCGATGCGGTATTCGCCCAGCCGACGACCTGGCCCCAGTCGTTGACGTCCCGCGCTGAGCTATTCGTCCCGCCGAGCGTCCCGAGATAGATGGGTGAGATTGCGATCCGGTCACCGGGATAGATGAGGCTGCGGTCGCCAATCTGCGGGTTGGCCGCCTGTAGCGCCTCGACGGTCACGCCGTGGCGAACCGCAATGTCCCACAGCGTGTCGCCGGCCACCACGACGTACGTCTCCGCTGTAGGGCACGACGTTAGCCCCGGGGTGGCGGTCGCTCCGCGTGTCGCCGCTGCAATCGGTGCTACCGTTGGGGCGGAGGTCGGACCGACAGCCATGGTCGGGGCGGCTGTCGGGCCGGTGGTCGGAGACGAGCCGACCGCACTCATCCCGGCTGCTGGCGCTGACGGGCTCGGCGTCGATGCCGGCCGGGTCGAGGTGGCGCTCACGCATCCCACGGCCAGCACGGCCGTCGTGAGGAAGGTGAGCCAGGGGAAACGCCCGCTCGGTAGCGGCGGCCCATCCCTCATGATCAAGTCGGGCTGCGCTTCATGATGGGTTGGTCTCTTCCCCTCTCGTGAGTCCGAACTTCGCAACCAAGAACGTGTGATGCGACCGTTTCGTTACTACGACCGTTGGTCCAGCTCACTGGCTAGCCATCCATCGCGCTGGGGGCGCTTTGGGTTGTCGTCCTTCGTCGTGCACCTGGCGGGTCGGTGATCAAGGAGCTGGCGACGGGGCCGGGGAGTCCATCACAAACACCTCGACCGTCTTCCGGGTGTCGTTCCAGGTGGTGCCGCCGACGACGTACAGACGATCGCCGGACCCCGCGACGGCCCCCCACCGCGAGACGGCCGGCGGCGGCGCGACCATCCAGGAGTCGGTCGCCGGATCGTAGGCTCCAGCGACGGGGCGCCGCCACTGTTCCCAGCTCCTGCCCGCTGGATCGACGTTCTCGTAGCCGACCACCCAGAGGAATCCACCCGGACCCAACGCCGCCTTCCCGGCCAATGCGGGGCGCAACGGCGTCGGGCTCCTGGGGCTCATCTGTCCCGTTACCGGATCGATCGCCCAGGCCCGGTTGTGCGTGATGACGTAGAAGAGTCCGTCTGCTTCGGCATCGATCACACTCGCTTTCAGGGCGCCGACGCTGCG
>MGOD01000135.1:0-3774 GCA_001795245.1 Chloroflexi bacterium RBG_16_70_13 | reverse complement strand
CCAGTGGTCCAGGCCGACCGGGCCGGGTCGTACACGAGCACAAGGCGGCTTGTCCTGTGGAACAAGAAGATCCGGCCATCCGCCGCGGTCACGGCCACCAAGCGAACCCTCCCGGGTCCCGGGATCGGCGTCCCGGAGGACCAGGCGTTGGTGGCGGGGTCGAAGATCTCGACCGAACTCGTCTGGATCGGCATACCCGTCCCGGCGGGCCGCGTCTTGCCGCCGAACACGTAGATCCGGCCGTCCTTCCCGACGGCGACGACCGGATAGATCCGCGCCGTCGACATCGACGGGAGCGTCTCCCAGTGACCGGCGATCGTCGCGACCGTGGCCGGCGGGACCGGGGCCGGGAGCGCGACCGGCGGCGTGACCCAGAACGCCGCGTTGTCGACGTAGGGGGCGCCCTCGAACAGTGCCACCGCCCAACCGATCGCGACCGCCCCCTGGCCGGTGAGCGCGACGTCACGCATCCCGACGTCCCCCAGCCCGGACAGCGGGCCGGTTCGCGACCAGGTGACGCCGTCGGCGGTGGTCCATGCGGCGGCGTTCGAGGGCGAGGCGCCGGCCGACTCGCCGACCGCGAGACAGTGCCGCTCGTCGCAGGCGAGCCCGCGCATCACGGCGCCCTCGAGGGTCGGCCCGTCGGGGACAGGGGTCCAGCGAAGGCCCTCGGGCGAGGTGAACGCCGCGGCGTGGGCGGGAGTGGCGGTCGTCCAGCCCACGGCGACGAGGGCGCCGCTGGGACCCAGCGCGATATCGGCGATCGACCCATTACGGCCGATCGCGATGTCCTGCCCCCGCCGCCACGCGCGCCCGTCCGTCGAGGTCCAGACGAGCATCGCCGGGTGGGCGTCGGTGTCCGACGCACGTCCGAGGGCCACGAAACGGGACCCCGCGAAGGTGATGAACGTGAGCCGGAAGTCACCGGCGTCGGCGTCCGAGGGCATGACGAATCGATCCCATGTGCGGCCGTCGACAGACGTCCAGGCCGCCCCGACCAGCCGACGAAGGCCCGATGCGTCCGCCGGGGTCCGGAAGCTTCCCGCGACCGCGAACGAGCCGGCTCCCGCCGCGACACCGACGACCTCGATGTTGCCGGCGAAGGCGTAGCCGCCATCTCGCCACGTCAGGCCATCGGTCGTCGTCCACAGCAGGCCCCGATTCGACCCGCTGCGCGCGCCGACCGCCACGAGCATCCCTCCCTGACCCGCTACCGCCCTGACCGATGCGAAGTCAAACGCGGCATTGTCGCGGGCCCTCGTCCACTGGACGCCGTCAGGCGAGCTGAGGACCACCGCGCCCCGCACGTCGCCCCCGACCGTGAGGAGGCCGCCGGGCACGGTCGAGAGATATCGCAGCTTCAGGCCCCGACTGCCCCCGCCGGCGATGGCGGTCGCGGTGGGCACGCGCTGCCACGTGAGCGTGCCCGTCGCGGTCCCGGGAGCCGGGGCGGTCGGGCTCTGGGCGAGGGCGATCCACGGCTCGCCATCGGTGCCGGCCAACGCGACCCAGCCGTAGCCTGGGCCCTCGAGCCCGCCGAAGGAGACCGGCGCGACCTTGTACCACGTGTAGCCCGAGGCGCTGACCGGTCCATCGAGAACGGTCAACTCGGTGCCGAGCGGCAGCACGGGCTCGTACCGGATGGAGTCGTCGCTAACCCGCGGTTCGGAGCGGACCCGCAGCCGGTCCGAGACGGTCACGACGACCTGATCGAGGAACGGGTCGCCGGACTCCGCGGAGGGGGCCGGCGCGGCCGGCAAGACGGCGGCGGGCATGGGGGTCGATGCGGCGGGCGACGCCGAGAGCGACGGCGGCTTCGGGACCTCGGTCGATGAGGGCGACGGTGCAGACGAACCGCATCCCCAGAAAAGAACGGCGCAGATCAAGAGAACGACACTGGGACGCTGGCGGCGCAGGTGCATCCGACACTCCGTGGCGGATGCACATCCTGGGCTCGACTTCCACCTCGCGCAAGAGGCGTTCCTCGCGAGGAGGCTCCGTTTCGGCGGCTCGCCCTGGTCCGCGCTTCCACGCGGGTGAGACGTCTCGGTCTCGCCTCTGTTACCTCAACCTGGCTTCGCCCAGTTCCCGCTGCGTGGCACGTCTCCACAGCAGGTTCGTATCGTGCGCCGGCGAGAGCCAAGCCGGGCGCGGAATGTTGCCGCAGCTCCTTTCATCGAGGAATACCGGCCGGAGCGAGGAGGATGAAGCTCATCTCGACTACGGCTCGATGATCGTGGTGGTGTACAACACGGTGCTGTCCGGTGCGATGGCGAGAATGCTCGCTGAGGAGCTATCGCCCGTCTCCGGCTCGATGGCCAGCGCATAGGCGGTCCCGTCCGAGCCGACGACGACCGACCAGAACTCCGCTCCGGGCCGCCGCAGCTCGACCGGCCAGCCGGGACGCACCCGGCCGTCGGGACCCACGGCGACGATGCTCCCGCCGACCGTCGTGTCGCGGGCTTGCAGCGGCATGTACAGGACGCTGTCGGGGCCGACCGCTGGGATAGCGAGCGAAGGGCAGTAGGCGTCTTCCTTGACGTATCGGCTATCGCGGCGAACGAGTGGCTCGGCAGGCCGGTATGGCCAGCCACGCACCACCTTGAGCAACGGGTCGACCGCAAAGACCGCGGTGTCGAGCTCGCTGAAGACGAAGATGGTGCCGTCCTGGGCAACGAGCGGCGACCTCGGGGTGTCCGCGCTGCAGCCGCCTGCCGTGGCGTACTCGGCGGTCGCGATCGGAAGATCGGTCGAGGTGGCCAATGCGGCCTTTCCGTCACGGTCGAAGACGAGAACGCGGCTCGTGCTCCGAACGAGCGAGGCGACCGTCAGAACGATCCGCCCGCCTGGCCCGAACGCGGGCCCGGATGGCGTGCCATCGAACGAGACCGGCCAGCCCGCCCGCTCGCCGGAGAGGTCCAATGCCGTGATCCGACTCACCTCCTCGGATCCCTCGTCGGGCCCGCTGACAGATGCGACGCCATAGGCGATGCCGTCGGGCCCGACCGCCCATCTACAGCAGGTCTCGAACATCGGTGCCCGGGCGCCGCTCCGGATCGCGCCATCGGCGGCAACGGTCACGAGCCCGCCTTCCTCGGAGGGCTTTCCCTCCGCGATCACGTCGCCGAGCGACGAACCTGCGAATAGCGTCAGCTCGTCGCCGACAACGCGCCCCGTGAAAGCGTAGCCCTGGAGATCCACCGGCCACCCCCCGAGCAAGCGGCCATTCGAATCGAACGCGAAGGCGCCCATGGGGCTGAACATGTTCCCGTCGGGGTTCTCCAGCGTGCAGACGACCCGGACCGAGCCGTCCTCGAGCGGCAACAGAAGCCCGCATTCGGTCGAGTCGTTGACCGTGATCGGCCACCCCGGATGCGATCGCCCGCTGCGGTCAAGGAGCGCCAGGACCGAACCACCGGGCCGTGGGATCGAGGCGAACAGGGTCCCGCCCGGTCCCGGAGCCATCAGGACCCGCTCCCCCATCTCTCGGGCAGATCCGTGGACCGGGAGAGTGGCCGATGCAGGTGACGGCGGGAGCGACGGCGACGGCGTGGCCGATGAACTCGCACAGCCGGCGAGGAGGCCCAGGCACAGCAGCGATGACGCGAGGAGTCTGAGCATTCGTGGCGCCTCTACGACGACCAGTGTGACGTTCTGGGTCGCCCGCCGTTACGGCGCTCAGCCTCCCTCGCCGGACGGGCCGAGGGTGCCGATGAGCACGACGACGAGGATTCCCACCCAGGCCAGCAGCGACGCCGAGATCAGGCCGAAGTC
>MGOD01000134.1:6368-6672 GCA_001795245.1 Chloroflexi bacterium RBG_16_70_13 | reverse complement strand
AGCGAAGTATCCGCACGATGTCTCCCGTCCTCCGCCACGCCGCCCGTCGGGGCTAGTCTGCCGCGCCGCGGACTCCGCCGCTCAGCGTCTCAGCGGGGGAGCTCGATCCCCAGGCCCCGCCGGGTCGCCGCCGCGACGATCGCGTCGGCGAAGACGACATCGGCCAGGCCGACGCCGAGGTGGGTCACCACGACCCGCCCCGCGGGTCGGCGGGTGCCGGCCAGGATCGCCTCGCCGAGCATCGCGTCCGGGTCCGGGTAGCCGTCGAAGTTGCCCGCCACCCGGTTGGCCAGGTACTGGTCGC
>MGOD01000134.1:4133-6346 GCA_001795245.1 Chloroflexi bacterium RBG_16_70_13 | reverse complement strand
CGCGTCGCGGGCAACCTCGGCGGCGCAGTAGGTCGCGTAGTCGATGGGGACGATGGTCGCGCCCTCGGCCAGCCAGTCGCTGGTCATCGACTGGCGCTCCTCGGGCGGCCCGAACGAGGCCGCGGTCAGGACGACGTCGGCGCCCTCGACGGCCTCGCGAGCGGCTGCATGCACGTGCACCGCGCCGAGCCCCTGGGTCACCCGGGCCACCTCGGCCAGGCGCTCGGCCCGGTTGAGATCGCGATCGAAGAGATGCAGTTCGACGCCGGGCAGGACGTGCCCCAGGACGGGCAGGTGCGAATGTCCCTGGACCCCGGCCCCGATGAGGGCCGCCCGCGCCGCTCGCCCCACCACCTCTGGCCCGAACCGCGCAATGGCGACGCCCGAGACGGCCGCGGTCCGCTGGGCCGTGATCGGCCCACCGTCGAGAATGGCGGTGGGATACCCCGTCTCCGCGTCGTTGAGGATCACGGTCGCGCTGATGCCGGGCAGGCCGAGGGCCGTGTTCGTGGCGAAGCCGGCGACCCACTTCATCCCGACGAGGTCGTCGGCCACGGTCCGGCCGCGGTAGATCGCCGGCATGGCGTGGATGAACGACGCCGCGGGCCGGGGATGGACCGCGAGCTTCGGCGGAAGCTCGGCGCCGTCCGGGCTGGCGAGGGCCACCAGCGTTCGCTCCGCGAGCGCGAGCCGCTCCGGGATGGAGGGCATCGCCGCCTCGACGTCGGCCGCCGAGAGCCAGCGCAGCGGCGGCAGGTCCGGGGCGGTCGGCATCGAGGTGAGTGTAGCGCCAGCGGGAGGCTCCCTTGAGCCTCGAGGGGCTAGCATTCGGACCATGCCCATCGACCTCGCGCAGAGCCTCGAGAACCTGAAGCTCGAGCGCGATGCCATCCAGCTCTACGACGCGCTCGCGATGATCGAGAAGGATCCCGCCCGCGCCGCCGCCTTCCGGACGATCGCCGGCAACGAGCGGCGCCACGCGGAGATCTGGGCGAACCGCCTCGCCGACCTCGGAGCGACCGTGCCGCCGGCCGGCGGGGCGCGCCTCCGCGTCAGGCTGATCATCGGCCTCGCCAGGATCCTCGGGACGCATGCCGTCAAGGACCTCGTCCTCGCCCTCGAGGGTGACGAGGAAGACATCTACATGGCCCAGGCAGCCCCCGAGGTCGAGGCGATCGCCGCCGACGAGCGCGAGCATGCCGAGATCTGGAAGCGCCTCTCGGCCGGTCGAGAGACCGTGCCGGGAGCCCGCAGCGAGGCGATCCCCGCGCGTGCCCGGGCGGCCGTCCGGGCGGGCGCGACCGGCCATGCCGCGGCCCTCGACGGCGTGTCCGTGCCGACCGAGATCGCGTCCCGCGAGCGCTGGCACCGCTCCGGCCGCTCGGGGACGCTGCGGGCCGTCATCTTCGGCGTCTCCGACGGGCTCGTGTCCAACCTCGCCCTCGTCATGGGCGTGGCCGGCGCGAGCAGTGCCGCGACGGGCGAGGGTCGATTTGTCCTGCTCGCCGGGATCGCCGGGCTCCTCGCCGGCGCGTTCTCCATGGCCGCCGGCGAGTACGTCTCGATGCAGTCGCAGCGCGAGCTCTTCGAACGCCAGATCGCCCTCGAGCGGGCTGAGCTCGAGGCGATGCCGGAGGAGGAGCAGGAGGAGCTGGCCGCCGTCTACCGGGCCAAGGGCTTCACGGCCGACGAGGCCGGGACCATCGCCGCCCGGATGTTCGCCGATCCCGAGCACGCTCTCGACACGCTCGTTCGGGAGGAGCTGGGCCTCGACCCGGACGAGCTGGGCTCGGCCTGGGGGGCCGCGGCGGGCTCGTTCGTGGCCTTCGCCGCCGGGGCCGTCGTGCCGGTCCTGCCCTACGTCTTTGGATCGGGCGGAGCGGCGTTCTGGGTCGCCATCGCGGCGTCGCTGGCCGCGCTCTTCCTCGTCGGCGCGGGGGTGAGCCTCCTGACCGGCCGGAGCCTCCTGTTCTCCGGCTCGCGACAGGTCGTGATCGGCGCCGCGGCCGCGGTCGTGACCTACCTCGTCGGCAGCGTCATCGGCGTCTCGGTGGCGGGCTGAGCCGTGCCGGACCTGCGCGCCCTGCTCATCGCCGTCGGTGTCGGCAGCGGGGTGGCGGCCTACACGCTGCTCTGGTGGCACTGGCCGCTGGCCGTCAGCGTCGGCGCCGCGATCCTCCTCGGTGGCCTGGCCCTGACCGGCACGATCTCCG
>MGOD01000134.1:3809-4123 GCA_001795245.1 Chloroflexi bacterium RBG_16_70_13 | reverse complement strand
GAGGGATCCGCGGCGGATGCGGCCTGGCGGGCCGCCGCGCCCGATCTCCAGGACCCGCCGGCCTCACCGCCGCGGGGCGTTCCGGTGCGACGTCCCACGGTGGGCAACGAAACCGCGACGCCGGGCCAGGGGCACGACCTGCCGTCCGGTGACTGATCTCGAGCGCCGCCTTGCGGACGAGGGCCTGGTGCCGGGGTCATGGTCGAACGGCCCCGGCGAACGCTACCCGGCCCACGAGCATGGCTACGACAAGGTCCTCGTCTGCGCATCCGGGTCGATCCGGTTCGGGCTGCCGGACCTCGGGCGGTCGGTGG
>MGOD01000134.1:3431-3754 GCA_001795245.1 Chloroflexi bacterium RBG_16_70_13 | reverse complement strand
GCCACGACGCCCATGTCGGCCACGTCGGCGTCACCTGCCTCGAGGCGCACCTGCCGGCGGGGTCGCTCGGCGGGCTTCGCCATCGACCGGCCGCGGCCTGGTAGCGCAGGGACCGGCGGCGCGCGGGCCGGGAATCGAAACGGCCCTCGGGGAGGGCCGAGGGCCGTCGTTGGGCGTGAGCGCCGGCCGGACGTCAGCGGGTCCAGGGGCTCCAGTAGTCGAAGGTGTCGGAAGGGTCGGTGTGCCGACGCCGATCCTCGCCAAGCAGGATGCTGAGCAGCGAGAACAGCGCCAGGAGCCCGAAGCCGGAAGAGGCGATCATG
>MGOD01000134.1:2283-3297 GCA_001795245.1 Chloroflexi bacterium RBG_16_70_13 | reverse complement strand
AAGCCGTATTGCCTACGAAATCGAGGCCACATGGCAGGGAAGAGCGGCCTGGATCGAATCGACGCCCGGCTCCTGGAGCTGCTCCAGCAGGACGGCCGACGCCCGTACGCCGAGCTCGGGGCCGACGTCGGGATCAGCGGCCCGGCCGCCCACGAGCGGGTCAAGAAGCTCGAAGCCCGCGGGATCATCAGCGGCTACGGCGCCCGTGTCTCGGCCGAGGCGGTCGGCCTTGGCGTGCTCGCCTTCACCTGGGTGACCCAGGCGCCCGGAACCGTCGCCACCGACCTCACCGGCGACTTCGCCGCGATCCCGGAGATCGAGGAGTGCCATCACATCACCGGCGAGGCCGATTACCTTCTCAAGATCCGGGCCCGCGACACCCGCGACCTCGAGCGCGTGATCCGGGCCGTCCAGGCGACCCGCCACGTCTTCTCGACCGAGTCCGACGTCGTTTTCTCGACCGCCTTCGAGCGTCGACCGATCCGGCCCGTCGAGCGCGCCTAGCCCTCTGGACGGAGCTCGCTAGCCTCGCGCCGAGCGCGACGCGGTCCCGGCGGCGGTGCCGGACGAGGTACCGGCGGCGGTGCCGGACGAGGTACCGGCGGCGGGACCGGCGCCGGGACGCGGCTCGGCAGGCTCCGGTACCGGCGGGGCGATCGGATCGAGCCGGTCCGGCGGCGGCATCTGGCGGTACTCGCGGTGCTCGCGGAGGACCGCCTCGACCTGGCGCGCGTCCAGGCGGGCGTCGAGGCGGGCGTCACCGCCGCCGAGCCTCGCGGCGATCCACCTGGCCTCGGCCGGCAGCTCGGCCTCCTCGACGTCCTGCTCACGGCGGGCTCCGTCGAGGAAGACGACGGCGACGAGCCCGCCGCCGGCCACCAGGCCGACGAGGAGCAGCCACCACTGGAACTCGGCCATCAGTACTGGCCCCCGGAGCGTCGCATCGGCGCGAGTCTACGGGGATCGGCGGGCGCGCGCCGGTACACTCCTCGACCATGATCAACATCACCCCCG
>MGOD01000134.1:1195-2079 GCA_001795245.1 Chloroflexi bacterium RBG_16_70_13 | reverse complement strand
GTGGGGGCTCTATCAGGGCGATCCCCTGAAGATCATCCTGCCGCCGTACTCCGGCCTCGGCGTCTACGGCGGCCTGATCACGGGCGTCATCGCCTTCATCGCCCTCGTCCGCTACCACCGGCTCAATCCATGGGTCTGGGCCGATATCGTGGCCCCGGCGCTGTTCACGATGCAGGCGATCGGGCGCTGGGGCAACTTCTTCAACCAGGAGCTGTACGGACCACCGACCAACCTGCCGTGGGGGATCGCGATCGACTGTGCTCATCGGATCGGCGACCACGGCCTCGCCCAGTACCCGTGCACCCAGTTCCCGGAGGCCACGACGGCCTTCCACCCGCTCTTCCTGTACGAGTCGATCAGCGGCGTGCTCGGCGCCCTCTTCCTCATTTGGCTCTCCCGCCGCCGGCCCTACCCGCTCCGACCCGGCGACCAGGCCCTGATCTTCTTCATCTGGTACCCGATCGTCCGATTCGTGCTCGAGAACCTGCGAACCGGTAACTGGGTCGTGGGCGGTGTCCCGACGGCCCAGATCATGTCCGTGGCCTTTGCCCTCGGGGCCTTCCTCATCCTCCTGTACCGGCATCGGCGCCGGGTCGATGCCGCGCCTCCGGTCGGCCGAGGGGATGCCGGCCCCGGCATGGCCGAGGACATCGATGCCGGTTCCAGCGACTTCGATGACGACGCTATCGACGACTTCGACGACGGCGAGGGTGACGAGTCGACCCGCGGTTCGACTCCCGCCCAGCCAGGCGAGCGACCCCCGTCACCCGGAGCCATCGACTGAGCGCGCGCCGTGGGTGACGATCCCCCGCGGTCGCGACGCGACCGCCCGCCGCCGGGCCGAGTCTCGCCCGAGGCCCTGGCCCGCGCCCGCGGCGACGCCC
>MGOD01000134.1:0-1170 GCA_001795245.1 Chloroflexi bacterium RBG_16_70_13 | reverse complement strand
TCGGGCGCCAGCCGGAGGCGCGGGCGACCATCCAGTACAGAGCGGCCCGGATCGTGGCCCGGCTGGTGCTGTTCGGGATCTTCCGGTTCCGGATCCGGGTTGAGGGCCGCGACCATCTGCCACGCGGTGGCTACCTTCTGATCGGGGCGGCTCACCGGGGCTGGATGGACCCGTTCCTCGTCCTGCATGCGCTCCCGCCCGCGCCGCGCGCCTGGTTCCTGGGCAGTGCCGCGTCGACGTTCCGATCGCGCTGGCGGGAGCGGCTCATCCGCTGGATCGGGGGCCTGCTGCCGGTGTGGCGAGGCGGGGTCGGCATCGACCAGCACCTGCGGGCGGCCGAGGCGGTCCTCCAGGCCGGCGGCGTGTTCGTCCAGATGCCGGAAGGGACGGTCAGCGGACCGGTGGGCAGGATCGGCCCGTTCCGGACCGGCGCCGCGCTCATCGCCCTGCGCACCGGTGCCCCGATCATGCCGCTCGCCATGGCCGGGACCGAGGAGCTCTACCTCGGCCGACGGATGGCTGCCAGAATCCTCTCGCCAACGTCGGCCTCGGCGCTCCTCGGCGAGACCTGGGACGGGGTCCTCGCGGAGCCAGGCAGTCGGGCCGAGCTCGACCTCGCCCGCCGACTCAGCGACTGCCTGGCCGATCTCCTCGGGCCGGCCGTCGAGGAGCTCCATCCGTGGACGGTCGATCCCCCCGGTCACGCGCGACGCTTCCGCCGCCGGCTGACCTGGCTGTTCCTCGCGCCCGGGCGGCTGGACCGTTGATCGGACTTGGCCGCTCCGTCGCGGCGCGGTGGGCGGCGCGCCGGTGGACCGGGCTATCCTCCGCCCGATGAGCTACGCCGAATCCATCCTCGACCTGGTCGGCAACACCCCCCTCGTCCGGCTGAGCCGGGTGACCCGCGACCTGGGTCCGGCCGAGGGCCAGCCGCTCATCCTGGCCAAGCTCGAGGCGCTCAATCCGGGCGGCTCGGTCAAGGACCGGATCGGGCTGCCGATGATCGAGGCCGCCGAGCGGGCCGGGCTCCTGAAGCCCGGCGGGACGATCATCGAGCCGACCTCGGGTAACACGGGCCACGGCCTGGCGATCGCGGCCGCCCTCAAGGGCTACCGCTGCATCTTCGTCATGGCCGACAAGCAGTCGCCCGAGAAGCAGGCCCTCCTCCGC
>MGOD01000133.1:35438-35814 GCA_001795245.1 Chloroflexi bacterium RBG_16_70_13 | reverse complement strand
AACCATCCTGGCCGCCGGACGGGCGGCCGGTCCCGCCCCGCGGATCCAGCCGCGCGACTGACAGTCAACAATGCGCGGTCCATGCGGCGAGCCGCGGCCGAGACCATCGTGCCCGGGCGTCGGCCGGCGCTGAAGCGTGACTCCCCCGCATAAAACCCCGCTCAACAGCACCGGATGTGCCGGCCGCGTCCACAACCGCGGCCGTGGGCCCAGGATTGTTGACTCCTGGCCACGCGGCGCTTCGTGAGTTCGCGCCGCGCTCGACGCCCGTTCGGCGGCTGGGCTCCGCTCGAACGAACTCGACCGTGCGGAGGGCGAATGCGGCGATCGCCTGGACCTCACCCATCGGCGAGCTCCGCGAGGCGATCAGCGCAAG
>MGOD01000133.1:32925-35416 GCA_001795245.1 Chloroflexi bacterium RBG_16_70_13 | reverse complement strand
CGGCCGGCCGGCGCGAAGCGGCCGAACCGTCTACGGGAAATCGATCGTCGCGAATTTCCGGATGAGGCTCGTCAGGCCGACGTCCGGCAGGCCACCCGCATCGGACGTCAGGATCCCGGAGTCGGTGATGACGATGCCCCACGCGAAGCCGAGATCGGCCTCGCCCGAACCCAGGCGGCCGAAGCCGCCGAGGTAGGTCCCGTCGGCGTCGAAGACGACGACGCCGGGTTGATCGGCCCGGCCTGGACCCTGGGTCACGTAGACCCGGCCATCGCCATCGAAGGCGATGTAGTTCGGCTGGTCGGCGAATGGGTTGTTCGTCGAGCCGTATTCCCGGACGAGGTTCCCGTCCGGGTCGAGCTCGATGACCTCGTTGGGGTTGACGACGCTCACGTAGAAGTGGCCGTTCGGCCCGATCGCCAGCTGGTTCGCGCCGTTCCTCGGGTTGACCGCGGCCGGGAACGCCTCGATCGTTCGGAGGACGGTGCCGGCCCGATCGAACGTCTCGATGACCCGGCGGCCCTGGTCCAGGACGCTGACGTTGCCCGCGGCATCGATGGCGATGCTGATCGGGTCGCTGAACTGCCCGGGCCCAGCTCCGAAGCTGCCCCAGGCACCGACGAAGGCCCGGTTTGCATCGAACGCCTGGACCCGGCGGTTGCCGACGTCGAGGACGAAGAACGAGCCGTCCGGCTCGAAGGCGATCATCCCGTAGGGGTCGCCGTTCCCGCGGGTCATGTCGAACTCGCCCTCGCCCGATCCTGTCGAACCCCAGGTTTCGACGAACGATCCGTCGGCCTCGAAGATCGCGAACCGGTCAGACATCGCCTCGGCGGCCCAGAGCCACCCGTCGGGCGCCTCGGCGAGGCCCCACGGGATGAAGCCCGCGGCACCGGTGCCTACGGCCCAGACGAGCTCCGGGGTGGGGAACGGGACGGGCGTCGATGGCGGTGACGTCTCGCCCGGCGTGGGCTCGATGGTGGGCTCGGAACCACCTGTCGGGACGGCACCGGCCGTGAGGATCTTGCCGTCCCCGCCGATGGCGTAGACCGTGCCGGCCAAGGTTCCGAGGTACAGGCGCCCTCCGGCCGCGGCCAGGCAGCATGAGTTGCCACCGTCGACGTCGAGCCGCCACAGCTCGCCGCCCGTCGCCCGATCGAGGGCAACGACCTGCCGCGCGGTGTCGAGGCTCACGTACACGATCTCACCCGCGACGACCGGCGGCCGGAGGCTACCGCCGAGGGCTGCCGACCAGAGCTCGGTCCCGTCAGCAAGGTCGATTGCCCGGACCGCACCGGTCGGGCCGCTGACGTAGCCGAAGCCGTTCAGGACGGAGGGCGCGTACATCGGCGCCTCGATGCGCCACTGCTCGGCCCCGGTGGCGAGGGCGACGGCGACGAGACGGCCGCCCTCGCTGTCGGGCGAGACGCCGAGATAGACCGTGCCGTCGGCGATAACCGGCGTGCCGACGAGGTCCGGGCTCGCCTGGATGCGCCAGCGGACGGCGCCCGTCGCGGCATCGATCGCGGCCAGGTACGCATCGTCGCTCGCGGCAACGACAACGCCCGCCCTCGCGGACGGTCCGTGGACGGGCGCCGCGTCCGGGGAAACCTGGGTCCGCCACAGTTCTCGACCGGTGGCCGCGTCGAAGGTGACGACGAAGCCGTCGCCCGTCCCGACGTAGACGTGGCCGTCGAGGACGGTGATCTCGGACGGCGTGACGAGCGCGGTCGTCGAGTCCCAGACGCGGGCCGCATCAGCCAGGGCCACGGCGTGGACGATGCCGTCGCCACTCGCGATGTAGACCCGGCCATCGACCGCGAAGGGGCCACGGACGACGCCGGCCACGGCGAGCTGCCACCGTTCTGTCCCGGTATCGATATCGATGGCATGCAGGAGCCCGTCGTCGCTGGCCGCGAGGACGAGGCCGCCGGCCACGGCGATCGCCGTGCCGACGGACCCGTCGGCGTGGAACTGCCCCGCAATCGTGGGGTTGCCGATGGGGCCGCGCACGGCGGCGCCGCTCCGCGACGCATCGCCGCGGAAGCCGGGCCACGCGTCGGTGGTTGGAGGTTGGCGGAGGAGGAATGCGGCGGCACCGGCGACGAGGGCCACGGCGAGCAGCACCAGGGCTGCGGCCAGGACCAGCTGGCGTCGCGGCACGCCGACGATCTGGCGTGTCTGGGCGGTCATGGAAGGCTCCCTGAGGACGGCGAGCCAGCGCGGCAGCGGCCGGGTTTCGATGGTCGCCGTGAGGACGTGGTCGACGAGGGTTTCGGGAGCGCCACCAGCGGCCTCGTCGGCCATCCAGTCGGCGACCATTCGCTCGAGGGACAGCTGCTGGCTCATGCTGGTCGCTCCCGCACCATCTGGAGCTCGGAGCGCTCGTAGGCCAGCGAGGCCCGGAGTGTCGCGAGACCGCGGTGCAGCCGGGACTTGGCCGTCCCGGCGGGAATGTCGAGGATCTCGGCGGCCTAGGTCAGCGGCAGGT
>MGOD01000133.1:30355-32844 GCA_001795245.1 Chloroflexi bacterium RBG_16_70_13 | reverse complement strand
TCGGCCACGAGGGTGGGGAAGTCAGTGTCGCGCGCCGGCTCCCGGTCGGCCACGATGTGGAGCTCGACCGTGTCCCGGCGTCGACCGCTGCGCGCCAACCGGTTGCAGGCGCGAACGGTCAGCCGGTAGAGCCAGGCATCCCATGCCTCGGGGTCGCGGAGGGCACGCAAATGGCGCCAGGCCAGCACGAGCGCCTCCTGGACCGCGTCCTGGGCGCGGTCCGGGTCCCGGAGGATGAGCTTCGCGGCGCCATACAGCCGGGGTGTCGACGCTCTCACCAGGACGGAGAACGCGTCGTGGTCCCCGGAGCGGGCTCGTTCCACGAGCTCGACCTGCATGTCACCACCGCTGCGACGCGACGCACATGGCCGCGTTCACACGATACGAGTCACGGGGCCGTCGAAACGGTTCCATCGCCTGTGCAAGGGCGCATTCGGGCGGGGCCACAGTGTCGGTTCACGCCACCGAGCAGGCCGTGGCAGACCCAGTCCTCCCGGCGTCAGCGGTTGCGCTCCGCTCGCACGAACAGGACCGTGCCGAGGGCGATGAAGGCGAGGAACGACGCGGCCATCACGCCGATGTTGACGTCGAACGGCGTTACCTCCGGGGCGGGCGCGCCCGGCTGGAGGCCGTAGAAGACGTTCCGCGTCGCCTCCACGGCATAGCGCATCGGCGAGAGCGCCGAGAGGACCGCGAGCGGCGTCGGCAGGTCGTGGATCGGGTTGAAGACGCCGGCCAGGAAGAACTGCGGCAGCATCACGAACGGGAAGATCTGGTTGGCGGTTCGCTGGCTCGAGATGTTTGCCAGAATGAGCAGCCCGAATGCCCCGCCGTAGACGGCCACGGCGAGCGAGACCGGAATGAGCGCGACGAGCACCACCGGCGAGAGCGGGACGCCGATGAGGAGGCCCACCACCACGATTCCCAGGCCGGTCGGGAGGGCGACGAGCGACTCGCCGATGATCTTGCCGGCGACGATCGAGTAGCGCGACACCGGCGAGACGAAGATTTCCTGGCTGAAGTCCTCCTCGCGGTCGGCGATGAGCGAGATCAGGCCGAGGGCCGCCGACTGCCAGATCGTCTGGGCCAGGACACCGGTGAAGACGAACGTCGTGAGGTCCAGCCCGCCGGGCGACCCGAACCCGGACTGGAGGGCGGGCCCGAGCAGGATGATGAGGATCAGCGGAAAGGCGAGCTCGGAGAAGAGCCGCACCCGGTCGCGCAGGAGCTTGACGAAGTCGCGATGGGCGATCGCCGCGATCGCCCAGACCTCACCCATCGGCGAGCTCCGCGCCATCGCCGTCACCGCGCCCGTCGGCGAGCTCCGCCCGGCCGACGATCTCGAGGTAAGCGTCCTCGAGCGATGGTGCATGCGTCCTGACCAGCGTCAGCGGCGTCTCGATCGCGCGGAGCGCCGCGTGCGCCTGGCGCGTGCCGACATCGATTCGGAACGGCCCCTCGCCGCTCGGCGCATGGCCTCGCCGGACCAGCTCCTCGCGCAGCCGGCCGCGGTCGTCGGCGTCGACCATGAGCCACTCGCTGGCGAGCGCGGCCGTGAGGTCCGCCGGCGCACCGGTGGCCACGATCCGGCCGGCATCGATGATGCAGATCCGGTCGGCCTGCTCGGCCTCCTCGAGGTAGTGCGAGGTGAGGACGATCGTCGTGCCGTGCTCGCGGCGGACGTCGCCGAGATAGCCCCACAGGGCCCGCCGGCTGGGCGCATCGAGGCCGGTCGTCGGCTCGTCCAGGAAGAGGACCCGGGGTCGATGAATCAGGCTCCGGACGATCTCCAGCTTCCGGAGCATCCCACCCGAGTAGGTCCGGACCGGGTCGAAGATCTCGCGCCCCAGGCCCAGCAGCTCGGCCCACTCTGCGACCTGCCGGCGGTAGCCCGCGGCCATGAGCCCGAACGCCGGCGCGTACGGGTAGAGCCCGTACAGGATGGCGTGGAAGCGCACGTTCTCTTCGCCCGTCAGGTTCCGGTCGAGACTCGGCTTCTGGAAGATGATCCCGACCCGGCGCCGCACCGCGGGCCCGTCGGCGACGACATCGAAGCCGTCAATGCGGGCGCGGCCCTCGGTCGGGCCGAGCGTCGTCGTCAGGATCGAGAGCGTCGTCGTCTTGCCGGCGCCGTTCGGGCCCAGCAGCGCGAAGAACTCGCCTGCCTGGACCTCGAAGCTGATCCCATCGACCGCGTTGCGTTCGGCCTTGCGATAGCGCTTGACGAGCCCCTCGACTTCGATTGCCGGCGGGGTGGGGGAGGTGGCTGCGGCGGAGGCCGCTAGAGCGTCGAGCGTCGTTTGAGGGCCTCCCGGGACGATGGGGGCGACGGTGGACGACCCGGATCCTACAGTGCCGGCGGATACCACCGGAGTACCTGCGGCGACGCGGAGGTCCTCGCAGTAACACGACGGTGGGACGAAGCGTCATCGCACCGGACGGCGGTGTTGCACCGCCGGGAGGGAGCAACGTGGTCCGTTTGGTCCGTT
>MGOD01000133.1:24500-30292 GCA_001795245.1 Chloroflexi bacterium RBG_16_70_13 | reverse complement strand
CCCTCGCTTCGCCATCCGTCGATCCGACGGCGACCAGCCCGACGACAACCCCGGCGGCGAGTTCCACCTCCACGGCAACGTCAAGCGCCGAGCCAGCACCGACGCCCTCCTCGGCTCCCGAGGTGTCCCCGAATTCGACGGCCTCGCCCGTGCCATCCGCCGACGTCTCGTCCGTCGAGGCGATCCTCACGTATCCCGGGAACATCTTCCCGGCTGAGTGCAGTGAACTGTCCGCCACGACCGGCTCCGTGCGCGGCTACCACGTCGCGGCCGTCTGCGCCGGCGAGATCCGTTACATGACCTCGCGGGACGGTGCGAGGTGGGCCATCGACTCGATCCCGCCGCCGGCCGATCGCCTCGAGCTGTACCCCCAGCTCGCCGTCGACGGCGACACCATCTACCTCGCGTACACGAGGATCGTGCGCGGGGAAGGCGGCTGTGGTGATGACGGCCTGCAGGACCTGGGTGTCTACGTGCGCTCCCGCCATCTGCCGGATGGAACGTGGACCGAGCCGGTCCGCGTCGGGTCGGAGGGCGATGGCGTCCAGGCCTTCCGGGTGGATGGCGGCGTGCTCCACCTGACGGTGACGACGGCGGACGGCGGGGTTGTCTACGAATCGAAGTCCGGATCGACCCTCACGCGAATCGGCATCCCGGACGCGATCACGACCTCGCTTCGGATCGGAGACGACCAGCGCGCCCGGATTGCCTATGCCACCGGTCATGCGATCCGCTACGCGCGGGTCGACGGCAACCAGCTGTCGATCGTCACCGTCGCGGCGACGGACGAGACCTACCTGTTGCGTCCGGCCCTCGTACTCGGCCCGGGCGATCACGGCTACCTCATCTGGACCCAGAAGGTTGATCCTGGTGGCGGTTGCGCCGAGGGCGGGCCGGGTCCGCTGGACGGGACCTATGTCGGGACCGACGCGACCGGGCAGTGGGTGCGCGACCGGCTGACGGAGTTCCCGAACGGTGCGTCCCTCACGCTCGACCCGTCGAGTGGCCGCCTCCACGTGATCGCCGGCGACAGGCTGACCTACTTCACGTCGCCGGGCGACGGTAGCTGGACCTCCGCAGAGCTGCGGGGCACGGAGGGCCTGCACGAGGCGGTGATCCGCCTCGATCCGGCGACTGGCCGGCCGATCGTCTTCGCCCTTGCCTGGGGCGATGACCCTGGTACCTATGTCTTCAGGATTCCGTAGCCACAGCCACCGCCCGTTGCAGTCCAGGCCGGTGCCTTTGGCCTGCGTCCCGGCGACGGCAGGCCCTACCCGGCGGCGGTCGTTCGCGACGCGGTCGACCGGATGGTCCCGCTCGATCCCGGCGATCGGGCGGCGAGGTTTCGGCGAGCACTCGCGGCCGTCGGCCGGTTCCACTCGGGGACGGGCGACCTCTCGGCGCGCCACGACGAGATCGCCGGGGAGGGTGAGTGGTGAGCCGCGTCTTCGTCGACACGAGTGCCCTTCTCGCCCTGCTCGATCGCGCGGATCCCCGCCATGAGCCCGCCCGGGCGGCCTTCGAGACGCTGGCTGACAGCGAGCTGATGACGCACGGCTACGTGGTGGCCGAGACGATCGCGGTGACCCGGCGGCGGCTCGGGGTGGAGGGCGTGATCACTCTCCTCGACGACATCCTGCCCGTCATCGACGTCGCGCCGGTGGAGCCGGCAATGCACGTGAAGGCCCAGGCCCTCTACCGCGAGTCGCTCTCCTCGGGCACATCGTTCGTCGATCGGGTGAGCCTCGCGGTCATCGAGCGCGACGGCATCACGTCGGCGCTCGCGCTCGACCCTGACCTCGCCGGCCCGGGACTGACGCTGCTGCCCCCTCCCTGAGGTCGATCGGTCCGGACCGCCCCCGAGCCGGTCAGCCGCCGAGGATGCGGACCTCGTGGGCCGGCTTCCCGTCCCACCAGCGAGCGTAGCGGCCATAGACCAGCGGCTCGCGTGGGGCGAGGAAGGCGCGCAGCCCACGAGCCTCCGCGTCCAGGCCGGCCCAGGCATCGTCCGGCAATGGCTGGAACGCGGTGACCTCGATTCCGCCGTCCAGCGGCCGCCAGACCCCGGCGACGAACCCGTCCACGAGCAGCGCCGGCAGCGTGTCGCCGTTCGACTGGATGACGCGGCGGCGGTACTCGGGCGGGATGATCCGGCTCCGATCGCGATAGGCGAGCATGACGCTGTCCCACATCCCGATCAGGCGCGGTGGGACGGCCACGTGCTCCTCCGGCAGCAACCCGCCGGGCACGTCGAAGAGCTCCGTCCCGTCCGGGCCGCGGAAGGTGACGAGCTCGTCGGCCAGTGACGCCAGCGCCGCCCTGACGAGCGGCGCGTACAGCATCCCGAACTGGGCGACGTCCTGGGCCGACGCCGGCCCGAAGGCATCGAGGTACCGCCGGATGAGGTCCGGCATCGCCTCGACGGGCGTCGGAGCGCCCTCCCGCAGCGGTTCCGGCGCGCCGACGTATGACGGCCGCGACCCGAACGACCAGGGTCCTCCGGTCGGGGCGTGGAGGAACGGCCCGTACTGCCGGAGGGCCCACCAGACGCCGGGCTTCGGCGTCTCGCCGAGCCGCAGGTCGAGCCAGGCCTCGGCCTCGGCGTTCGTCCGCGGGGTCGCGGTGTAGCCGAGCACCGCCGGGATGAGGGCATCGGCATCGGCGCCCGAGAGGCCCGTCCGTCTGAAGCGTCGATCGGCCAGGCGAGCGGCCCGGAGGGTCGGCTGCATCGCCTCGTGGAAGACCGGGTAATCGGCCGCATCGACGGCGTGGAGCGCAACCCGCATCATCGTGCCCTTGACGATCGAGCCCTCCGCGAACGCCCGGTCGAGCGCTTCGGCCTCGAACCCCGCGACCCGGTTCCAGAGGGCGACGTAGGGCGAGGCAGGCTCCTGGGCCTGGACTGCCCCGATGCGGTGAACGGCGTCGACGACGTCGAGCGATGCCCGCTCGAGCAGCAGCTGCCGGGCCAGCGTCGCCCGGTTGAGCTGGCGGGCGCCGAGCTTCGAGGGTCGATCGGCCACCGCGCGATGGTATCGAGGCCCGCTGAAGTGGTGGACGAGCTGGCGGTCCGCCGGTATAGTTGCACCTGCAACTACACTGGCAGCAGAGGCGCCCCATGCCCGAACCGAGCTTCGACCCCTCCGACTGGGAGGAGGGACTCATCGCCGACATGCGGGCCCACCGCGGTCGACCCAGCCAGGGCCCGCTGGCGGGGCATCCGCTGCTGCTCATGTTCGCGACCGGGGCGAAGACGGGTGAGCGGCGCCGCTCGATTCTCACGTACTCCGTCGACGGTGACGACTACATCGTGGCCGGGACCGCGAGCGGATCTCCCGTAACCCCGGCCTGGGTCGCGAACATCCGCGCCAACCCACAGGTGGTCCTCGAGGTTGCGAACGAGACCATCGACGCCACCGCGACGATCGTCGACGAGGGCGAGCGCCCAAGTCTTTGGGACCGGCACGTCGAGCAGCTGCCTTGGTTCGCGGACTACCCGGCACAGATCACCGATCGGGTGATTCCGCTCGTCCGCCTGACCCGCCGGGGCTCCTAGCGGTTCGGCTCGGCCGCCGCCCCGTCAGACGCGATCGAGGAACTCGAGGACCCGCGTCGTGAGAAGCGCGGTGGCCTCGGCGTCGTATGACGGCAGCGAGCTGTCGGCGAAGTAGTGCTGATCGCCGGGGTAGAGGAAGAGGTCGGAGTCTTCGACCCCCTCGACGATTTCGCGGGCGGCCTCGATGTCGCCCTCGCCGACGAAGACCGGGTCGGCGTCCATGCCGTGGATCTGGACCGGGACGCCTTCCGGCCACGGCCCGAAGGACCACTCGCCGCTGATCGGGACGGCCGAGTAGAAGAGCAGGGCGCCGCGGGCCCCCGGGCGGGTCTGGGCGAGCTTCTGGGCGATCATCTCGCCGAGCGAGAACCCGGCGTAGACGAGCTCGTTCGGCAGGCCGTCGGCCGTCCGGACGCCTCGCTCGAGCAGGTTGTCGAAGCCGACCTCCCTGGCGTAGGCGAGACCCTCGTCGATCGACCCGAACGTCCGCCCGTCGAACAGGTCCGGCGTGTGGACCGTGTGCCCGGCAACCCGCAGCTGGTCGGCGAAGGCGTGGACACCGGGCGTCAGCCCCTGGGCATGGTGGAAGAGCAGGACGTCGGCCATGGGGTGCCTCCAGGGTCTGGGAATCGATCGGGGGCAGCGGTCCCAACACTCTAGACGGTCTCGCGCTGCTACCCTGCGGTACGCTCGTGCTCGCAGGCGCCCCAACGCAGGCAGGACCACCACCAGATGAACCGGCACCTTGCCCGGCGTCCGCGGCACGCGTGGGCCGCCACGATCTCCAACCAGAACGGCTGATCTGCCCCTTCCACAACCAGCGTCGAGGGAAGGGGCCGGACGGACGCGGGCCGCCGACGCAGCGATGGCTGCGCGCGACGCGCCGTCCCCACGGATCAACGGGAGATCACGATGCCGATGCCGCATCGGACCTTCGCCCAGGTGGCGAAGCGTCGACTGACAGGAAAAGAGGGACGGGAGCGGATCCGCGAGGTCCGCGCGCTGCTCGAGGAGCTGCCCGACTACAGGAACGGCCCGTACGCCGACCTTCGGAAGTGGCTCCTCTCGGAGATCGAGGAGTCGCGCGTGCGCTCGAGCGCGGTCCATCGCGATTCGATCGCCGTGCGGCGCGAGGGCGCGGCCCAGATCGCGCTCGTCGGGCCGCCGAACGTCGGCAAGTCGTCGCTCCTGCAGGCGCTCTCGGAAATCCAGATCAAGACCAGCGACTACCCATTCACGACGCTGCGGCCGATCCCGGCGCTGACCCGGATCGGCGGCGTCCTCGTCCAGCTCGTCGAGATCCCGGGGCTTATCGAGGGCGCCAACGAGGATCGCGGCGGCGGCCGGGCGCTGCTCGGCGTCCTCAGGTCGGCAGACGCGATCATCTACTGCGTCCGCGCCACCGCCGAGCCGGGCGAGCTCCGGCCCGTCATCGACGAGGTCACCCTTGCCGGGATCCAGAAGCCGGCCTTCCTCGCGGCGACACGGGCCGACGAGGCGTCTCCCGGAGCCGTCGAGCGCCTGGCCGGCGCCTTCCCGGACCTCGAGATCGTGCCCGTGTCGGTCATCGACGAGGCCAGCCTCGATGCGTTCCGCGACGCCGCGTGGCGCCTCACGGGGCTGATCCGGGTGCGCCTGCGGACGGCCGCGGGGACCGAGCCGGATCCCATCGCCCTCGATCCCGGGGCGACAGTCACCGACGTCGCCGACTCGGTTCACCACGATCTCGCGGCGAGCTTCAGCGGCGCCCGGGTCTGGGGCCCCTCGGCCCGCTTCGACGGCCAGCGCGTGGGACGCGACCATCCGGTCGAGGACGGCGATGTCGTCGAGATCCTGATCTGAGGGCCGCGACCGCCACGCAGCCGTCCTGGCATCTGCCGGATCCGGATTGCCCCGCCGGAGGGGTTGCGTCGCTTCAGCGCCAGTCCGGGATCCCGCCCAGGGCTCGGGGCAGGTCCGGCGTTCGGAGCTCCAGCCGGCCGGTTCCGTCGGGTCGGACGACGTAGAGCGCATACCCGGAAATCAACAGGAATCGGCTGTCGGGCGACCACGCGACGAACTGCCCGAACTCGGGCGTGACGCGCCGGAGGCCGGACCCGTCCGGGCGAACGGTCCAGATGTCGAAGTGCTCGCCGATGTCGCCGGACTCCCAGCATTCGGCGGACGCCGCCGCGAAGCGGCAGTCATCCCGGACCGAGGTAAAGGCGATCGTGGAGCCGTCGGGCGACCAGGCCGG
>MGOD01000133.1:24332-24475 GCA_001795245.1 Chloroflexi bacterium RBG_16_70_13 | reverse complement strand
GGCCGGCCAGCCGTCATGCCCCGGGGAGTCCGTGAGCCGCTCGACCGCACCAACCTCGAGGTCGACGACGAAGAGCTCGTAGTTCGAGCCGAGGGCGCCCATGAAGGCGAGCTTCGTCCCGTCCGGCGACCACGATGGGTATT
>MGOD01000133.1:17551-24317 GCA_001795245.1 Chloroflexi bacterium RBG_16_70_13 | reverse complement strand
GTATTCGATCCAGGCCTCGACCTCGATCCGGCGGAGACCGGAGCCGTCGGGCGCGACGAGGTAGCCGCGGAGTCCCGCCTGGTGGTCGCGGTCCGAGTTGAAGGCAATCGTGGTCCCGTCCGGCGACCAGTCGGGCCCCCAGTCGTTGGCCGGATCGTCGGTCAGGTTGCGCCGGCTGGTGCCGTCGGCCGAGGCGATGAAGATCTCGTCGTCCTCGTTGATGCCGCGCGTGGAGTCGCGGTAGGCGATCCAGTTGCCGTCGGGCGACCACGAGCCGTCGAACTCGGGCCCGGCCGGGTCCGCCGCGATCCGGACGAAATCGGAGCCGTCCACCGCCATCGAGAAGAGATCCTCGAAGTCGTCGGTGACGATCCGCCCGGAAAGGTCGACGAGCCCGATCGGCTCGCCCGTGGCAACCGCCGCCTGGCCCCGGTGGACGACCCTCGTGGGCAACGGCGCCACGGTAGGCGAGGGGAGTCCCAGGGACGCGCTGGCGGCGGGTGCCGGCGAGGTCGATGACGCCGGCGACGACGGCGATCCACAGGCATTGAGGACCACGATCGCGCCCAGCGCAAGGATCCGGCTTCGGCGGTGCATGCCCCTCATACGACCCACGGTCCGCCTGCGTTCCCACCTCGAGGTCACTGCAACGTCAACGGCCGAGGCCACGGCCTGTCAGGGGTCGCGAGGCTCGGGCCGGTGCTGGCCCTTCGTAGGATCCAACCGTGACATGTCGGCGAAATCCGGGCGCTATCCCGTCCGTCGCCTGGTGCGTCGGGCGTTGGCTGCGGCGTGAGGCCCTCGGCGCCGACGTCCGAGGGCCCATGCGCGGCGGCCTACTTCAGCTGGCCGCGGACCTCACCACCCGGGAACGTCGTGGTATGGACGTTCACGTAGAAATCGGTCGGGTCGGCGACGATCGCCGCGAGCTCGGCCGGCGTCATGGCCCCGCCTTCGGCGGCCGTGATGCAGCCCGCCGAGGAGCCCGTGGCACCCGAGGGCGTGCCGAGCGGCACGGCGACCGGACCGGCGACGTTCCGCGGCGCGGGATGGAGGTGGGCCCCGAACGGAGCCACGGTGAGGCCCGTCACCTCGAGCGTGTAGCAGAGCGTGTCGCCCTCGACCGTGTAGCTGAAGAAGCCTGAGCCGCCACCGGTCGCGCCGGTCGTCTCCTGCTCGTTGTTGAGCGGGATCGCCGGGACGCCACCGGCCTTCCCGAGGGCCGCCCCTGCAACCAGCAGGAGGACCGACACGGCGGCCAGCAGGGCACGGAGCATTTGGTTCATCGGGGAAACCTCCTCCACGTCGCGCGTTCGTCCGACCCTCAAAGGTCGGGTTCACTCTGGTGGCATCTACGTCGCCAACGCGCTGGGCGGATCACGAGCTCGTCTTGCAATCGCGCAGCGGCTGCACCGGCGGACTGCCACGTGAGAGGCCGCGGCCGGACGACGCCCCTGGGGCCTCAGGCCGGGGCGGGCGGGATATTGTGATTGATCCGGAACAGGTTCTCGGGGTCGTAGCGGCGCTTGATCTCGGACAGCCGGGCGAGCTTGGCGGGCCCGTACGCGGCGAGCGCCTTGCGATGGGCGTCGGCCTCGTCGTGGCCGAGGAAGTTCACGTACTGGCCCTCGATGGCGTGCGGCCTCATCGCCTCCGAGAACTCCTTGACCCAGCGGGTGCCCGCCGGATCGTCTGCCGGATCGGACCAGAAGCCGTAGACGTTGAGGAGGAACTGTCCGGCCCGTGACGGGTACGCCGTCGCGTCCTCCGGGACGCGACCAAACGCGCCGCCCATGTGATGGACGTCGGCGCCCGTGCCGACCCACGTCTGCGCCCCACAGTGCTCGATCACGGTCTCGATCATCGGGCCGTCGAAGCGGTCGAACGAAGCGTTCCGCCAGTACGCCCGCGAGCCCGTCGGGAACACGGCGTCCATCGACGACTGGTAGGCGACCCAGGTTGTCGGGTCGACGGTCGCGACGTCGGGCGCGCACGCGGCCTGGAGCCGATCGAGCCACGCCTCGCCGTCGCGCCCGTCGGCGCCCGCCCAGGCGAACCCGACGAACATGACGACCTCGTTCCCGAGCTCCCACCACGGGGGCGGGACCAGGAACGTGAGCATCGTCGACAGCTCGTCGGGCAGGCCGGCGGCCCACTCGACGTAAGCGGGCAGCGCGTCGGACCAGCGTGACCGCCTGTACATGAGCGTCCCGGCGAACACGGCCTGATTCAACGTGGCCGCGCGGAAGGTGAAGGCCGTCACCACGCCGAAGTTCCCGCCACCGCCGCGCAGACCCCAGAGCAGGTCCGGGTGCTCGTCGGCGCTGGCCCGGACGGACGTACCGTCGGCGAGGATCACATCGGCCGCGACGAGGCTGTCGAGCGTCAACCCGTGGGCGCGAACCAGCCAGCCGACGCCGCCGCCCAGGGCCAGCCCGCCGATGCCGGTCCCCGAGACAACACCCACGGGCACCGCCATCCCGTGGGGCTCCGTCGCGCGATCGATGTCGCCGAGCGTGGCACCGGCCTCGACGCGCACCAGACGGCCGCGCGGGTCGACGCTCACGGACGTGAGACCTCCCATGTCGAGGACGATCCCGCCGTCGACCGTCCCTGTGCCGGCGACGTTGTGGCCGGCGCCGCGGATCGCCAGCGGCAGCCCGGTCGCACGGGCGTGGCCGATCACCGGAGCGACGTCGCCGGGACCAGCGGCCCGGACGATGACCGCCGGACGCCTGTCGATCATGCCGTTCCAGATCCGGCGAGCCTCCTCGTACTCGTGGTCATCCGGCGCGATCACGCGGCCCGAGACGGCGCTGCTGAGGTGGCCCATCGAGATCGGGCTTGGCATCTGGATCTCTCCCCACGCTGGTAGCCTGCGGTGACGCCGTCGGCGCGCGCCTCAGAGTCTCCGGGCTGAGGGCGTACTCTGGAAGTGCGGGAATCCACGAAACCGGGGCACATGTGACAGCCGCGACGAGACCCAGGATCGCGCTCCTGGCGGCGCCGGAGGCGACCGCCTCGTCTCTGTTCGGGCTGTACGACGTCCTGGGGTCGGTCGGCCTGATCTGGCCGGACATGACCGCGGCCGAGCCCGGCGAGGCCTCCCTGGACGTCTTCGTCGTGGCGGCGACGGCAGAGCCCTTCCGCTGCTCGGGCGGCGTGCTCGTCGAGCCCCGCGCTGGCCTCGACGACGTCGAGGCCGTCGACGTGGTGATCGTCGGCGACATCTACACCCCGAGCGACCTGCCCCTCGGCGCGCGTTTCGCCGCCGAGATCGAGTGGCTGCGCCGGATGCACGCCGGGGGCGCGGTCCTGGCCTCGGTCTGCACGGGCTCGCTGCTGCTCGCCGCGACGGGGCTGCTCGACGGCCGATCCTCCGCCGGTCACTGGTCGTACGTCGATCGCTTCCGCGCGGACTACCCACGGGTCCGGTTCGACCCGGCGCTGGCCCTGGATCTTGCCAACGAGGACGCCGGCCTGATCACGGCCGGCGGCGGGACGACGTGGCAGGACCTCGCGCTCCACCTCATCGGCAGGTACTGCGGCCCGCTGGCGGCGACGCAGACAGCCAAGATCTACCTGTTCGCCACGCACGACGACGGGCAGTTGCCGTTCTCGTCGATGCTCAGGCGCGCCCCCGGGGACGACGCCGCCATGGCCGAGGCCATGGCCTGGATCGAGGAGCACCACGCCGTCCCGAACCCGGTCTCGCGGATGATCGATCGCTCCGGCCTCACGCCGCGGACCTTCGCCCGGCGCTTCCTGGCGGCCACCCGCTACCGCCCGATCGACTACGTCCATGCCATCCGGATCGAGCGCTCCCGCGAGCTCCTCGAGCGTGGCGCCGACGCGGTCGACGACATCGGGTTCACCGTCGGCTACGAGGACCCGACGTTCTTCCGGCGGCTCTTCAAGCGGACGACGGGCCTGACACCAGCGGCCTACCGCCGCAAGTACGCGCCGATCGTGGAGTCACGGCGCGCGCGCTGACGCGGTCGCTCCGGCCAGGCGAACGGGCGTGGCGGCGGCGGGTGTCAGCTTCGGCTGGCCGCCTCGGCTTCGGCCAGCCGGGCGAAGGCTTCGAGCTCGCCCTGGAAGCTGCCGCGGTAGGAGCCGGCCGCGAAGACGCGGGCGCTGATCGCCGAAATGAGTCCCACGGTCTCGAAGGTCTGGGTGATCCGGGTGCCGTCGCCAGCGGGCTCGAGGATCGTCCGGTTGGTACCGCGCAGGATGGCGTTCCCGAACCTCGTCGCGAACAGGCGCGGCCGCTCGGCCTCGATGACCTCGGTCGGGCTCTTCATGCGCCCGAACCAGGTCGTGTAGCGCGTCCCGACGCGGTCCACGGGACCGCTGACGTCGGTCACCCGGGTGACCCCGCCGACCCACTCCCGCATTCGATCGAGGTTGGTCCACAGGTCGAAGACGACCTCGATCGGGGCGGCCACATGCGTCGTGAACGTGTAGCTCGGCACGATCGGATCGTACGCCTCCGGTCCCCATGTGGCGCCGAGTCCCGTCACGGGCTAGCCTTGGGTCTCAGCCATGACGTTCCACCAGGCCACCGCGCCCACGGCCGCTCAACTGGACGCGCTCCGCCGCTCGTTCCGCGGCGAGATCGTGACCCCGGATGCGTCCGGGTACGACGACGCCCGGCGAGTCTGGAACGCCGTGTTCGACAGGCGGCCGGCACTCGTCGTCCGGCCCTCGACCGTCGACGACGTCGTGGCGGCCGTCCGCTTCGGTCGGGAGCACGACCTCGAGATCGCGATCCGCGGCGGCGGCCACAGCGCCGTCGGCCACTCGACGACCGACGGCGGCATTGTCATCGACCTCGGGCGGATGAACGTCGTCAGTGTCGACCCGGATCGGCGGCTGGCGCGGGCCGCCGGCGGCGCCCTCCTCGGCCAGCTCGACGTCGCCGGTCAGGCCCACGGCCTCGTCTGTCCGGTCGGGGTCGTGGGTCACACCGGTGTGGCGGGCCTGACGCTCGGCGGCGGCTTCGGCCGGCTCCAGCGGCACTTCGGGCTGACCATCGACGCCCTCCGCGCGGTCGAGCTCGTGACGGCCGATGGCCGGGTCGTCCGCGCCACCGAAGAAACCGAGCCGGAGCTGTTCTGGGGGCTTCGCGGCGCCGGGGCCAACTTCGGCGTCGCGACCACCCTCGAGCTCGAGCTCCATCCGTTCGACGGCACGCTCTACCGGAGCGCGCGGCTCCACCCGGTATCGGAGATCCACGAGCTGTGGCCAGTCTTCCGCGACTTCGCCGTGGCCGCGCCGGACGCGGTCGCGACGATCTTCGGGATCGGGATGGCCGAGCCCGCCGCCGACTACCCGGACTCGATCGCCGGTCGCCCGATCGTCATCGTCTCGTACAACCACAGCGGTGCGGCCGAGAACGTCGAGCGCGACGTCGCGCCGCTCCTCCGCGGTCCCGAGCCGGCGGTCGTCCGGGCCGGCCCACAGCCGTACCTGGAGGCCCAGACCTCGGCCGACCTCTCGATGGCCTGGGGCGGCCGCTCGTTCATCCTCGGCGGCTACGTCGACGACGTCTCGTCGGCGTCGCTCGACGCGATCATCGAGCACGTCGCCCGGGTGCCGGGGGAGGGGAGCGTCTCGATCAGCGCCCAGGGCGGCGCGATCGGCCGCGTCGCCGACGACGCGATGGCCTTCACCGGCCGGACCGTGCCGTTCGACATCAGCGCCGACATCGCCTGGCAGGATCCGGCCCTCGACGATGCCTGCGCCGACTGGGTCCGCGACGCGATGGCGACCGTGGTGGGGGACCTCCTGCCCGGCCGCTACGTCAACGAGCTCTCGGACGCCGGCGCGGAGATGACACGCTCGATCTACGGCGACTCGACCCTCGAGCGCCTGCGGGCGCTGAAGCGCGCCTGGGACCCGGAGAACGTCTTCCGCCTGAACCACAACATCGAGCCGGCCTGACGGCCGCTGGGCGGTGGCGTTTCGGGCTTACGGCGAGCCTCGAGCCACCGAGCTCCATGCGTCATCCAGGCCCAGGACCGCGACCCAGCGCTCGACATAGGCGAGATCGATCGCCTCGCCATTCACGGCCAGCATGCCGGCCACGTCGCGCAGCTGGCGCTCCGACTCCGTCGTCGCGGCCCACTCGAGCTTGGCCACGACAGTGTCTTCGAGCGAGGCGATGAATCCCGGCGTCCCGAGCAGGTCCGCTCGACGGCGTCGCTTGAACTCCTCGATCGAGAACGGTCGATCCTTCCGGACGATGAAGTCGATCTTCGTCGCCTCGTCGCCGATCGCGTTGAACTGCGATCGATCGCGCAGCGCCTCGAACGCCGCATCGCGATCGACGTAGAAGCCGGCGGCCTCGAGCCCCGCCAGGAGCTCCCCGAGCCCCGCCGGCTCGGGGTCGATGACGACGTCGAGATCGCGGGTCGCCCGGGGCTCCCCGTGATAGCTGCTCGCCAGCGAGCCCGTGACCATGTACGGCACGCCGGACCGTTCGAGCAGCCCGATCGCCTCGGCGACGACCTGCGAGAAGGTCACCCGCCAGCGCTCGGCCGGCCGCGCCTGGCGGCCGCGGCCAGGTCCGGGCCGAGCAGGATGTCCGCCACGGCCGCCCGGACCTCGTCCGGGCCGTACTCCGGGTGGCGGCTCCGAACCCCGGCCTCGGCCAGTGATCGGATCTCCGCGCTCATCGCCGCGGCTGTCGCGAGCCGCTCCTCCGGTGTCGCGCGCCGCAGCGCCTCGAGATACCGCGCGTGCGCACCGGCCGACGTGTCGC
>MGOD01000133.1:14797-17534 GCA_001795245.1 Chloroflexi bacterium RBG_16_70_13 | reverse complement strand
GCCACTCTAGCGCTCCGGTACCTGATCGATGCCTGTCGTCGCGGCCTCCTGCCGGCGCGCCGAGCGCGAGCCGGTGGCCGAGCGACACGGCGCGCCCCGGCGTCCGCGACGAGGCGGTAGCGAAGGGAATCCCCGTCGACCGGCGCTCGTCGGCCTGCCGGGCGACCCGGCGTGCCGCAACGGGGGCGTCAGCGGGAGCTGATGAAGGTCTCGCCGTCGGGAGGCGGAACGCGATTCGAGGACACCTGGACGCCGATCGACACGGTCGATGGCGGCCTCCAGATGCTCAATCGTTGGCCCGGGCCCCAAGTCCACGGTTCATGTCGAGGACGCGTTCTCGATCAGACGATGACCCTCCGGGACGCTGTGGGCGGTCAATCAACTGCTGGATCTTTGACGTTCCAGTTGTCCTTCAGGTCGCCTGTCGACCCGCCGCCGGCACGAACGCGTACGATCTCCGCCCAATAGTCGAGTTCGTGGGCGCCGTTCGTCGTGTGGGTGAGGCGGCCACCCGGCCGTCCGAGTCCAGAAGGAGCGCCCCATGCCCCAGTACCTGCTGTCGGTCTATTCGGCCGACGACGAGCCCCGCCGCCCCATGACCGAGGAGGAGATGCAGCGCGGCTTCGCGGTCGTCGAGGCCATCGAGCGCGATCTCCGGGCCACGAACGCCCTCGTCTTCAGCGGCCGCCTCCTCGAGGCTGCCCAGGCCAAGGTCGTCCGCCCGTCGCGGCGCCGTATCAAGGCCACCGACGGGCCGTACCTCGAGACGAAGGAGCACATCGGTGGCTTCTACATCCTCGAGCTGCCCGACGACGCCACTGCGCTGGCCTGGGCGTCACGGGTGAGCGATGCGATCGACGTGCCGATCGAGCTCCGCCCGCTACTGTCCATGCCGACGCGGTAGCGCCGCGGACTGCGCCTCCCGGCGTCAGTGCGGTGCGTGCATCCATGAGCTGCACGTGCAGGCTCGTCGAGTCCACGCGCACCGTGTCGGCCCGTGGCCAGGTCGGATCCGCGATGCGATCCCCGCACTGCTCGTGACATTCGACCCTAGCCACGGCCGAGCGGTCGGTGGACAGTGGGCCGAGTTCAGGACCGTGACCTGCGCCGAGGCAGCTCCGTCCCCGTTGCCGCCGAAGTCGGATCGGCTCGATCGGGCGGGCACGTGGGGCAGAGGCCCCGGGAGGAGCGGATGGCTCAACAGGACGAGGTCAAGCTGCGCAGGCTGCTCGATGAGCGGCTTGCGCTGGTCAACAGCGACCCGACGTACGAGGGCGCGGAGTCGTCGACGCGCGACCAGCTCCTGCTGGCCGCGGTCGGCCTGCTGATCCCTGCCCTGCTGTTGATCGGAGGGTGGGTCTTCTATGGCGGCTAGCGAGCTAGGCCGAGACGCCTCGGCGATCCACATGGCTGCAGAAGGCAGCTGGCCGGTCGTGCCGAAGGAACGCACCTGGGGCGCGATCGGCCTCTTCGGCGTCACCCTGTCGGCCGGCATCGCAGCCTGGAGCTACACCATCGGCGGGGCGGTGTCGTGGTACCTGCCCGCCGCGCTGGGCACGATCGCGATGATCGCGGGCGCCCTGGTCGGCATGTACTTCGTGACCGTCGCCGCGCTGCCGGTCAGCGTGAAGTACGGCATCGACACGATCGCCGCGAGCAAGCCGCAGTACGGCTCCCGCGGAGCGTCGTTCAGCATCTTCGTGCAGTACGCCTCGATCATCGGCTGGAACTGCATCCTGATCATCATCTTTGGCCGTGCGGCCGCCAACGTCCTCGCCGCCGGCGGCCTGCTGACGGCAGACCAGACGGGCGTCGTCTCGATCGCGATCTCGCTGGTCACGATCGCGATCGCCTACTGGATGGTCATCGGCGGCGCTGATTCGATCCGGAACAACTCGGTGTGGATCGCGGCGGCCGTCGCGATCGCCGGCGCGATCGTCCTGTTCCAGCTGATTTCTCAGACCGGCTGGGACAAGATCACGGCCGGCGAGCCGGCGTTCGCCACCGGCAGCCTCCATCTCGACTACACGCTCGGCTTCGAGATCCTCGTCGCGACCGTGCTGTCGTGGTGGCCCTACATGGGCGGCATCATGCGGATGGGCAAGAGCGTTCGCCAGGCGCTCCTTCCGTCGATGATCTGCCTCGGGCTGATGACCGGCCTGATCGGGCTCATCGGCCTGTATGCCGGCCTGGCCACCGGCGAGCCGGATCCGTCGATCTCGTTCGTCCAGGTGACCGGCCTGTGGATGGGCCTGGTGGCAGTCCTCTTCATCGGCCTGGCCAACGTGGGTACGGCCATCGTCGGCGTCTACGCCACGATGATCGGCCTCAAGCAGATCCCGGCCCTCCAGTACCGGCTCAGCTGGCGCTGGACGGCGGCGATCACCCTGGGCCCGGTGGCCATCATCGCGGCCTTCTTCTCCGGGGTGTTCATGGACAACGTCCTGACGTTCATGTACGGCCTCGGCGTGGTGTTCGCCCCGATCTGCGGGATCCAGATCGTCGACTACTACCTGTTCCGGCGCCAGAAGCTGCACGTGCCCTCGCTGTACGACTACAGCAGCAAGGGCCGCTACCATTTCTGGGGCGGCTTCAACCCGGCCGCCTTCGTGGCGACCGCGGCGGGCATGGTCTTCTACTGGTTCCTGCTCGATCCGGTGACCTACGAGAGCCGCTTCATGATCGGTGACACCGTGGTCTTCCAGTGGCTCAGCGCATCGATCCCAACGGTCGTCCT
>MGOD01000133.1:12316-14702 GCA_001795245.1 Chloroflexi bacterium RBG_16_70_13 | reverse complement strand
CCGTGGTCGCCCCGGGCCCGGTCTGACCTCCACGCCCGAGGAGGGGACCGCGTCCCCTCCGCGGGTCACCTGTCCGTGGCGTCCCTGAACCGCGTCCCGGCAAGGGAACCCAACCATGGCAATCGCGACCCGGCAGATCCTGGAGAAGAAGGTCCTGATCGCCGGCGAGTGGACCGAATCCGAGAGCGGCGAGCGATTCGACGTCCGCTCGCCGGGTGACGGCAGCCTGATCGGCAGCGTGCCCCGCTGCACCGAGAAGGATGTCCAGCACGCGATCGACGCGGCGAAGGTCGCCCAGAAGCAGCTCGCCGCGCTGTCTGTCAAGCGCCGGGCCGAGCTGCTCTGGCGCGCCTCGGAGATCGCGACCCGCCGCGCCGAGGAGGATTCCGTCCTGCTGTGCCGCGAGGTCGGCAAGACGATCCGCGAGGCGCGCGACGAGGTCGCGACCTACTCGAACCCGCACTTCGTGGAGGCCGCTGAGGGCATCAAGCGCTTCCGCGGGCTCATCAACCCGTCGACCCAGGAGGATTCCAACGACAAGCGCCTCCTGATCACCCACGAGCCAATCGGCGTCGTCGGCGTCATCTCGCCGTGGAACTGGCCAGCCGACATCCCCAACATCGCGGCCAGCCACGCCCTCGCGGCCGGCAATGCGGTGATCCTCAAGCCCGCCTCGACGACACCGTTCAGCGCGATCGCGCTGGCCGAGATCTACGAGGAGGCCGGCTTCCCGCGGGGCAGCATCAGCGTGGTCACCGGCCCCGGCGCTACGGTCGGCGCCGAGCTGGTCCGGAACCCCGGCACCAACGCGATCAGCTTCACCGGCGAGATCGAGACCGGCGAGGAGATCACGCGCCAGGCCGGCATCAAGCGGCTGCTGCTCGAGATGGGCGGCAACGGGCCACTGGTGATCATGGACGACGCCAACATCGGCGCCGCGGTCGACGCTGCGATCACCGGTTGCTTCTATCTCGCCGGGCAGGTCTGCACGGCGTCGGAGCGGATCCTCGTCCACGAGCCAATCCACGACGACTTCGTCGAGCGCCTCGTGGCGCGGACGAAGCAGCTCCGCGTCGGCAACCCGCTCGATGAAGCCACCGACATGGGCCCGCTCAACAACGCCGCCAACGCGGCGAAGGTCACGGCGCACCTCGAGGACGCGCGCTCTCGCGGCGGCCGCTTCCTGACCGGCGGTGGCTGGGACGGGCTGTACTTCGAGCCGACGGTCGTCGACGGCGTGACGTCCGACTTCCTGATGGCCCGCGAGGAGACCTTCGGGCCGGTGGCGCCGATCATGACCTTCCGCACGGTCGACGAGGCGATCGAGATCGCCAACGAGACCCGCTACGGGCTCCAGGGCGCCGCCTTCACCAGCGACCTCCGCACGGCCTTCGTCCTGGGCGAGGGGATCCGCTGTGGCACGGTGCTCATCAACGAGACCAACAACTACTGGGACCAGCTGGCCCCCTTCGGAGGCAGGAACAAGAGCGGCCTCGGTCGCGAGCTCTCGGACTGGATCCTGGCCGAGCTGACCGAGGTCAAGCAGATCAGCATCGACATCGCCAAGGTTCGCTAGCGGGCTCCGCCAGCCGGGGCGAGGCGGTCGACAGCCGTCATCAACACATCGTGCCCGGGCGTCACGTGGGCTGGCCGGCCGACCCCGGGCCCGCGCAGTATCCGGACCGGGCCAGATCGAACAAGGAACCGAGCCGGACGAGGGACAGCCATGAGCACGAGCCTCCCAACCCACGCCCGCGTCGTCGTCATCGGCGGCGGCATCGTCGGGGTCAGCGTCGCCTACCACCTCGCGACTCGCGGCTGGACGGACACCGTGCTCCTGGAACGCAAGCAGCTCACGAGCGGCACCACCTGGCATGCCGCCGGGCTCGTCACCAAGCTGCGCGCGACCTACAACATGACGACCATCGCGGCGTACGCGGAGGAGTGCTTCCGCGAGGTCGAGCGCGAGACCGGCATGAGCACCGGCTTCCGGACGACGGGCTCGATCCTCGTCGCGCGCACGCCGGGTCGCTGGACGGAGATCCAGCGCGGGATGTCGATGGCCAGGATCTGCGGCTTCGACGTCGAGGCGATCGATGGCGCCGAGGCGAAGCGGATGTGGCCGCTGATGGACGAGTCCGGCATCGTCGGGGCGGCCTACCTGCCGGCTGACGGCATTGCCAACCCGGTCGACAGCACCCTGACCATCGCCAAGGCCTTCCGTCTGCGCGGCGGCCAGGTCTTCGAGAACACGACGGTCTCCGAGGTGCTCACGAAGGACGGGCGGGTGATCGGCGTCCGAACCGAGGCCGGCGACATCGCCTGCGAGGCGGTCGTCAACTGCGCCGGGATGTGGGCCCGAGCGCTAGGCCGGCGGAACGGCGTG
>MGOD01000133.1:10673-12300 GCA_001795245.1 Chloroflexi bacterium RBG_16_70_13 | reverse complement strand
AGCACTTCTACCTGGTCACCGAGCCGGTCGAGGGGCTGGCCCGCGACCTGCCGGTGCTGCGCTGCCCGGACGACACGGCCTACTTCCGCGAGGACACCGGGAAGCTGATGGTCGGCTTCTTCGAGCCCGGCGCAAAGCCGTGGGGCATGGATGGCATTCCCGAGGACTTCGCGTTCGGCCGGCTGCCCGAGGACTGGGACCACCTCGGGCCGTTCATCGAGATGGCCGCCCGGCGGGTGCCGCTGCTGCGCGACGTGGGCATCAAGCTCTTCTTCAACGGGCCCGAGAGCTTCACCCCGGACGACCGCTACATCCTCGGTGAGGCGCCCGGGCTCACAGGCTACTTCGTCGCCGCGGGCTTCAACTCGGTCGGCTTCCAGTCCGGACCGGGCGCCGGGCGCGCGCTGGCCGACTGGATCGTCGACGGCCACCCGCCGATGGACCTCGGCGAGGTCGACATCCGGCGGTTCATGCCGTTCCAGGTCAACCGGCGATACCTCCACGACCGCACGACCGAGGTCCTGGGGCTCCTGTACGACATGCACTGGCCGTTCCGCCAGGTCGAGACCGCCCGCGGTATTCGGCGCAGCCCGCTGCACGGGCGGGTGGCCGCGGCCGGCGCGGTGTTCGGCGAGGTCGCCGGCTGGGAGCGCGCGAACTGGTATGCAGCGGACGGCGTGGAGCCGCGCTACGAGTACAGCTTCGGCCGCCAGAACTGGTTCGAGAGCGCCGCTGGCGAGCATCGGGCCGTCCGCGAGGCCGTGGGGCTGTTCGACCAGTCGAGCTTCGGCAAGCTGCTCGTCCAGGGCCGAGATGCGGAGGCCGTCCTGAACCGCATCTGCGCCAACGACGTCGCCGTGCCCGTCGGGCGTCTCGTCTATACGCAGTGGCTCAACGACCGCGGCGGCATCGAGGCGGACGTGACGGTGACGCGCCTCGACGAGCGCTCGTTCATGGTGATCAGCGCCGCCGCCGACCAGCAGCGTGACCGCGCGTGGCTGGAGCGACACATCCCGCCGGACGCCCACTGCACGGTCACCGACGTCACCTCGGGCTGGGCAGTCCTCAATGTCCAGGGGCCGCGATCGCGCGAACTGCTCACCCGCGTGAGCCCTGACGACTTCTCGAACCCGGGCTTTCCGTTCGGGACCTCGCGCGAAATCGAGCTCGGCTACACGATCGTCCGGGCGGCGCGAGTTACCTATGTCGGCGAGCTGGGCTGGGAGCTGTACGTCCCGGCCGATATGGCTGAGCACGTCTACGACACCGTGGTGGGCGCCGCCGAAGGCCTCGGCCTGCGCCACGCCGGCTACCACGCCCTCAACTCGCTGCGGGTGGAGAAGGCCTACCGCCACATGGGCCACGACATCGGCGACGAGGACACGCCGCTCGAGGGCGGGCTCGGCTTCGCCGTCGCGTGGGACAAGCCGGGCGGCTTCATCGGCCGCGACGCGCTGCTCCAGCGCCGCACCCGGGGCCTGGCCCGGCGCCTCGTCGTCTTCACGCTCGACGACCCGGAGCCGCTGCTCTACCACAACGAGCCGATCTGGCGGAACGGCGTGCTGGTCGGCCGGACGACCTCGGGCTGGTACGGGCACACGCTCGGTCGCTCCGTGGCCCTCGGCTA
>MGOD01000133.1:10258-10628 GCA_001795245.1 Chloroflexi bacterium RBG_16_70_13 | reverse complement strand
CGATGGCCGCTACGAGCTCGAGATCGCCACGGTCCGCTACGCCGCCACGCCCCACCTTCGCCCGCCGTACGACCCGGGCGGCCTGCGCATCAAGGGCGAGGCCCAGGAAGCAGCGAGCTCACGCTGAGCCGGCGCTGACCCGAAACCAAACACGAGCTCAGACCGCCGACCCTTCGCGTTCGCCCGGGAGATGCTGGGCTCGCTTTCATGTGCCACCGGGACCGTGTCTCCGCTGAGACGCACGCCATCGAACTCATTCGGCGGCCGGAATCGCGGCCACCGCGCGCCGCGCACAATGGCGGCATGGTGGGGTCAAGGTGGTGAGCGGCCGGACCATTGCTCGGACGCACGCTGGACCGATCGAGTACCG
>MGOD01000133.1:9881-10182 GCA_001795245.1 Chloroflexi bacterium RBG_16_70_13 | reverse complement strand
CGCCTGGCCGAGCACGGGTTCACCGTCATCGAGGCCTCTCGCCCAGGCTACGACGACACGCCGGTCTCGGTCGGCTGCTCCGCGCAGGACCAGGCCGATGCGCTCGCCGAGCTGCTTGAGACGATCGGCATCGGTCGGGCCCACGTCGTGGCCATCTCGGCCGCCGGTCACACCGGGATCGAGCTTGCCCGGCGTCATCCTGGTCGTGTCGACCGCGTCTCGTTCGAGTCGGCCGTGGCCCTGCCGTGGCCGGCGATGACGCGACGCGGGGGGCGCGTCCTGTTCGGGCCGCTCCAGGCGG
>MGOD01000133.1:8139-9681 GCA_001795245.1 Chloroflexi bacterium RBG_16_70_13 | reverse complement strand
TCCGATGCCCCGATCCCTCAGCCGACGCTGATCCTGCGCGGTGCGCACGACCGGGCGGTGGCGCCAGGGCACGCCGCGCGGCTTGCGGCGTTGGCTCCCCATCACGAGCTCGTCGAGGTCGATGCCGAGTCGCACTTCATCTGGTTCGGACGGGCAGCTACGGAGGTCTGGGACCGAAGGCTGACGTTCCTGCGCGGATGACGACGAGATAGCCTGTTCGGGAGGACATTGACCTCGGCACGCCAGCTTCGTGTATCGTGATATATCGTCACACGTAATAGTTGGAGTGCCTCCGATGTGGGCGAGCTCGGGGTCAACGGGTCGGCTGTCGTCGCCGATGCAGGTCGCGCTGGCCGCGGCACTGCTCGTCGGGTCGTGCACGACCTCGACCCCGACTCCCAGCCCGACGGCGGTGCCGGCCCCTCCCTCCGCGGCGCGCACGGACTGTTCCGCCTTCGCCCCCGATCCGTCGGACGAGTTCTTCACCCCGGTCGACATCTCGTACGACGATCCGACGCCCCTCGATTGGCCGACCGGCACGCCGGCGGACGTCGGGCTCGACGCGTCGCTCCTCGACGCGGCGGCCGGCAACGTCGAGCTGTCGGCCGACGTCCGGAGCCTGCTGGTCGTGCGCCACGGCAAGCTCGTGTACGAGCGCTACTTCAACGGCGGCGACGCGGCCCAGGCCCTCACGATCGCATCGGCGTCGAAGTCGATCCTGTCCGTCGCGACCGGCCTCGCCATCGAGGATGGCCTGCTCGACCTCGATACGCGGATCGACACGTTCCTGCCGCCCGACCTGGTCGGAGCGCACGGCGACCTGACGATCGAGCACCTGCTCACGATGTCCGGCGGGCTGGCGAACAGCGAGGACGCCGAGTACCTGTCCGATGCGGGTCCGAGCGACGTCCCAGGCGAGCCGTCGTTCGTGCGCGAGGTCCTGAAGTGGGAGAGCGTCGAGCCGGCCGGCACCAAGTTCGCGTACAGCACCGGGCTCACCCAGGTCCTCGCGGCGGTGCTCACCGAGGCCACCGGCGAATCGCTGTGCGCCTACGTCACGGACCGCTTGCTCGGCCCGCTCGGCATCGACGTCGAGCGATGGTGGGTCGAGCCAGACGGGTATTTCGCCGGTGGCCACTCGGTGTTCGTGACCCCGCGGGAGCTGGCGCGGTTCGGTCAGCTCGTTCTCCAGCACGGAACGTGGGCCGGCGAGCAGCTCGTTGACGCGGCGTGGCTCGATCGGTCGCTCGACGAGCGATGGGATCTCGGCTGCCGACCCGGGCTCGGGGCGCACCAGGGATACGGGTTCCTGTGGTGGCTCTACGACGCTGAGGGCTACCACGTCTGGAACGCGTCGGGCCACGGCGGCCAGGAGGTGTGGATCGCCCCGGACCTCGACCTCCTGATCGTCGTGACCCACGATGCGTCCAGGGTCGGGGAGCCCGACCACCACGAGATCGGACCCGGTACCGTGGCCCGGGCCGCGATCTTCCCGACGACCGAAGCGCCCCGTCCGCCGCGGTGCCCGGCGCGCGCGCTGCG
>MGOD01000133.1:711-8096 GCA_001795245.1 Chloroflexi bacterium RBG_16_70_13 | reverse complement strand
GGTCCGCGGTTGCCGAATGGCCGGCCGGCGGCCTGCCGATGTCCTGGTCAGGCGATGGCTCGCGCCTCGCCATACAGCTCGATCGGCGTGATCTCAACTCCGAGATCTACACGATCGCGCCCGATGGGACGAACCTCGGCCGACTCACGCACGACCTCGCCTTCGACGGCCTGCCGGCGTTCTCGCCCGATGGTTCGCGCGTGGCCTTCACGCGCGGAGGTCCGGCCTCCAGCGACCTGTACCTCGTCGACAGCGACGGCGCCGGCCTCGCCCAGCTGACCGACTTCGACGGGTTCGAGAACTCGCCGACCTGGTCGGCGGACGGCACCCGGGTCGCCTTCATCTGGGGCCACGACGACGTCCGCGGCTTCGGCGAGACGGGCCAGCTGTGGGCGGTCGATTCCGATGGCTCGAAACGCGAGCTGCTGCTCGATCGCCCCGTGGGCTACCCGGTGTGGTCGCCCGACGGCACGCGCATCGCGCTTGAGCTTCGCGGCGACGAGACCCACATCGGCGTGCTCGATGTCGCGACGGGAGCACTCGCCGACCTCGGGCGGGGTTACGTTCCCAAGTGGTCGCCCGATGGCACCCGCATGACGTTCATCCGCGACACGAACGACGCCTTCGATATCCACGTCATGCGCGCCGACGGCGCCGATGTCGTCCAGCTCACCGATGACGCTGCCTTCGATACCTTCCCGATCTGGTCGCCAGACGGCGCCACCATCCTGTTCCTGTCGGCAGGCGACGACTGACCGGACTGACCAGTCGCGGTCGACGCCCATCCGGCGTGATGCTCCAGACCTATCAATCGGCCGGGCGGGCGACCTTCGTCGACGCCAGGGAGTGACCTCGGGCCGCCTCAAAGGGCGGCCGATGCGATCGTCAACTGCACCGCGCCGGGACCTATCATTCCCCGAAATGGAACGCGCCGACATCGACCTCCGGAATGCGACGTACCAACGGTTCGTAGAGCTCGGGCGGGCACCGACGGCGGCCGAGGTGGGCGCGACGATCGGGGTCGGGGAGGATGGCGTCCGGGCCGGCTGGCGTCGACTCCACGATGCCCACGCCCTCGTCCTCGATGACGCCGGCGATATCCGGATGGCCAACCCCTTCGCTGCTCGGCCGACCGACTTCCGAGTCGAGGCCGGCCGGCGAACGTGGTACGCGAACTGCGCCTGGGATGCGTTCGGGATCGGCGCCGCGCTGCACGCCGACAGCCGCTTCGAGACCCACTGTCCCGATTGCCAGGACCGCATCGAGATCAGCGTCCACGACGGCCGACCCGACGACGCCTCGCCGGTCTTCCACGTCCTGGTGCCGGCCGCTCGCTGGTGGAGCGACATCGGCTTCACCTGAGGGACGATGCTGCTCTTCCGGTCGGAAGCACACGTCGATCGCTGGCTCGCCGGACGCGAACCCGGCGCCACCATCCCGATCACGAAGCTGGCCGAGCTGGCCGCCGCGTGGTGGCACGATCGGCTGTCACCCGACTGGCAGCCGCGCAGCCGCGAGCAGAGCCAGGCGATCCTCGATCGACTCGGGCTGACCGGCGACTTCTGGCGGCTCGGCTGAAGGGATGCGGTCTCGTTCCCGAGTCGGGGATGAGCTGGGGCTGCAGGAGCTCGAGCGACGCCGGAATCCCACGTTGTGCACTGTGGTACACGAGATAGACCGTGGGGAGGACACTCCAGATGGCGAAGGCGAATCTCACCGTTCAGCTCGACACGGAGGTCATCCGGCGGGCCCGGATCGTGGCCGCGAAACGCGGCACGTCGGTGAGTGCGCTCGTGGCCCGCGAGATCAGCGAGCTTGCCGACCAGGATGATCGGTACGAGCAGGCCCGGGAGCGGGCCACCGCCCTGATGGTGAAGGCCACGGCGCGGGGTGGGCGAGAATGGACGCGCGACGAGCTCTACGCCGATCGCCTGGGCCGCCATGGCCGGCCCTGAGCGGACGTTCGTCGACACGAACGTCCTGCTCTACGCGCACGACGCCTCGGAGGTGATGAAGCAGCCCATCGCGCGAGCGGCACTCGAGACATTCTGGCGCGACCGTGCGGGCGTGCTCAGCACCCAGGTCCTCCAGGAACTCTACGTCGCAGCCACCCGGAAGCTCCGGCAGCCGCTGTCGCGCGACGAGGCGCGCGAGATCGTGGAGCTCTACGCAACGTGGCCGGTGATCACGATCGACCCACCCGTGATCCTCGCGGCAACCCGGGTGGAGGAGGATGCGCAGGTGTCGTCTTGGGATGCCCTCATCCTCACGGCGGCGAGGCTGTCGGGCGCGACTCGCCTGCTCACCGAGGACCTGCAACACGGGCGGGAGATTGACGGCGTCCGGCTCGAGAATCCGTTCGCCACGTTGAGCACGACACCACCGGCGTCGTCCCGACCGATCCCAGCGGGCTCGCGAAAGGCTGATACTCCGCGTCAATGAGGAAATCGAGGGGCAAACCGCGCGCCACGAGTGGCGCGCGGGGCAAGCGCAGGACAGGGGCCCCGCGCGGCCGCACGTCCGGGCACGGCCGGCCGCCCTCGATCGAGGACCTCGCCGACGTCATCGTCCGGGGCGGCGCCGAGCTGCTCGACGTCGATGATCCACTCGAGGCGGAGGCCTGGGCGAGCGCCATGCTCGGGCAGTTCTACAAGATCGATGCTCCGTGGGAAGCGCGCGACGAGCTCGAGCGAACGCTCTGGCCGACGGTCGTCGGGCGGGCGGAGGCGGCCCACGACGCGAGCAGCCTGGCGGTCCTCGAGGCCCTCGGCGCGGTCGCCGACGAGGACGTCGCCAGGGCCGCTCGGGGAGCGGCCGGGAGGCTCCGCGCGGCCGGCATCCCGTCGCGGGGGTGGGCGGGGGAGCTCGGCAAGGTCGCATTCGAGGACGCCTGGATGCTCGCCGACGTCTACGGCGACCACGAGGCGTACTTCGCGACGTTCCGGTACCCCGGTCGGCCGTCACACGTCGTCAACGCCCTCTACGACAAGGCGATGGGCGAGATCATCAAGGACGGCTTCGTCGGCTACACGAAGGGCGATCTCCGCCGGGACGTCCCGACCGAGCCCGGCGTCGCGACGACCGACGCCGACCCCAAGCGGATGGCCCGCCGGATCATCGATGCCATCGCGTCAGGCGACCTGTATCTCGACAACGACTGGACGCCCGAGTTCAAGCGTTACCGCGCGCTGATCCTGGCCCGGATGCAAAGCCTCCCGGCTCCACGGATGAGGGAAGCGAGGCCCCCGGGCAGTCGGGAGCGCCAGCGGCTGATCAGGGAGTTCCTCGCCTCCGACCACATCGCGAGCGGCGGCGACGCGCCGGACGCCGACCTGATCGCCAGCCACTGCCTCGACTACTCGTGCGACTACCTCGGCGACGATGGGTTGCGGTGGAGCCCGATCGTCGTCGAGCAGTTCATGCTCGACTACCTGCCGCGCAAGGTCTCGATGTCGCTCGCCGAGGTGCGCCAGGTCCCAACCGTGCTCCGAGGCTGGGTGCGCTTCGCGCTGGCCCGGCGCGGGCTCGAGGAGCGCTGGATCGCCGAGACCCAGTCGGCGGTCGACGCGAACGCGAAGGCCTTCCGAAGCGCGATGACCAACGTCGACGAGTTCGGCCTGGCCAAGCGGCTCGGTGCCTCGATGCTCGCCGACGGGGTCGCTCCCCTCGACCAGGCCTCGGTGGACCGCTGGATCGAGGACTTCAATGCGAGACCGCTCGCCGAGCGCGATGCGCTGCTCGGACGGCCCAGGCGCCCGGGTGACGGTCCCGGCGTGTAGCCGCGTGAAGCTCCTCGTGGAGCTGCACATACGGTGTCATGACGTGCTAGCCTCGCGCCATGACCAGTCAGCGAGTCAACATCGTCCTCGACGCGGAACGGGCCGTGAAGCTCCGGCGCCTGGCGGAGCGGACCCACACGAGCCCGGGCACGCTGGCTCGTTCGCTCCTCTCGACGGCACTGGACGATGCCGACCCCGACCCGATGACGATCACCGACATCCTCGACCGGATCCCCGGCGCCTGGGAGGACGCGAAGGCCGGCTCGGAGGAGATCCGCACCGGCAAGGGCATTCCGCTCGACGAGCTCTGATCGATGGCGACCGTGCTCGTGTCGCCGAGGGCACGGCGCAACCTGGAGCGCCTCATCCAGACCCAATCGCTGCCGGTCTCAACGGTGAGCCGGTTCGCGGCTTCGATCGAACCGCTCGCAACCTTCCCAGCGATCGGGGCACCCCTGGGCGGCCGTTGGTCCGGCTACCGGTTCATCCTGGGGCCGTGGCGCTGGATGTTGATCGTGTACGAGCACCATGTGGATCTAGACCTGGTCGGTATCGTCACCGTCCAGGATGCCAGGGCCCTGGGCGCCGCAACCAGCTCCGATTGATCCGAGAGGAGGTCATGACCAGCACCAGTGCCGCCGCCGACACGCGGATTGATCGTTGGCTGTGCGCCGTGCGGCTCGTCAAGACCCGCCCCATGGCAACCCAGCTGTGCGAAGGCGGGCACGTCCGCGTCAACGGCAACCCGGCCAAGCCGTCGACGAAGGTCCGTGCCGGCGACGTGGTGCATGCGCTGATCTCCGAACGAGAGCGGACCGTCGAGGTCGTGCAGCCGATCGAAACGCGCGTCGGCGCGCCGGTCGCGGCCACGTGCTACATCGACAACAGCCCAGCGCCGGTCATCCGCGAGATCGCGCCCGGCATCAAGGCGATCCGCGGCGAGGGCCGGCCGAGCAAGCGTCTCCGCCGCGAGCTCGAGCGGATGCGGCGGATCGGACCGGGCAGCTAGCGGTCAGGTGTCCGTCGCGGACGCCTCCACGCGCTCCAGCAGGGCCATCGTCGTCGCCCAGCTCCGGATGGTCATCGACTTGTAGGCCGGGGTGCCCATCATCTTGCCGAGCCGACTCTTCGTCCGCTGCGCGCTGAGCCGCTGCGAGTAGATCACGCCCTTGCCCGGCCACACCTCGTCGACGCCGGGACGCGGGTCGAAGACCTTCATCGCCGCCGATGCGTCGACGCCCATGAGGAAGACCACGTCGCTGTGGAATCGGTCAGGCTGATCGCCGAAACCCTTGGGCCGGTCCCGGACCACCGCCCCGAGCTGGGCCCGCGTCAGGACCAGGACCGCGATCAGCTCGCTGTCGAGCTTGAACGTCTTCGGGAGCGCCTCCTCGAGCTCGCGCTTGATCTCAGCCGCAGACATGTCGGAGCTCAGGATCACGTTGCCTCTGGCGATGTACGTGGAGACCTTCGTGTGGCCGTGCGACTCGAGGAGCTCGCGCAGCGCCGCCATCGGCACCCTGTTGCGGCCGCCGACGTTGATGCCGCGCAGGAGGACGAGGTACCGGGTCACCGTGAGCCGGAGGATGCCACGGATCGCGCGCAGCTCGCGAGCGAGCTCGTCTCAGCTGGGCGCCGTCCCAGCCGACGGAATGGCCTCGAGTTCGATGATGCGGCCCTCGATCCGCCCTGCGTCCGGGTAGACCTCGCCGTGCCCCAGGCCGATCCCCGACAGGCCGAGCCCTGTCGCCGCCGCGTCCGTCACGAACAGGTACGGGCGGTGGCCGATCCGCTCCCGAACGGTGTTCTTGAGCAACCGGTGCGCGACCGTGACGGCCGGGCCGAGCAGGTCGCTGCCTGACCCGACGGACTGGCGCACCGCCGGACCCCGGTGGAGCACCACCTTCAGGTCCAGGTGCGCCACGGCCGGGCATGCGGTACACAAGTGGTCGCTGGACGGGATGGCGCGCGTCCGGCTCTCGACGAACGCCCGGTAGGTCGCTCCGATGATCTCGACGACCCTGTCACCCCGGCCGTCGAGGCTCCCGGCCGGAGCCGACGCGAACACCGCGTCGCCCTCGAGCTTGACCAGGGCGAAACCGGGCTCGACGCCCTCGATGACCGTGTCCAGCAGCGCCCCCAGGATGCCGTAGGCCGCGGGGATCCCGCCGCTGAAATCGACCCCATGCTCCCGTTCCACGCCGGACATGAAGCCCGTGTAGCCCGAGATGTCCGCGAGCAGGAGATAGCGCTCGCCGGCCGGGGCGTCAACGGTCGTCGGTGATCCCGATCGGCCTGCCTGTCCCATGATGAAATGGTAGCGTCCTGCCCCGGTGCCGGCGGTGCTGCCCGAGGGCGAGCCCTCCCGATCCGGCTCTGTCGCTCAGATTTCCTTAGGCGACGCGCGGAGCACAGACCGACGCGATCCCTTTGGCGTCCCGTACGGGTGACGAGGGACCGTTCCGCCTCGGTCTCGTTGTCGCGCTGACGACTGGGTTCCTCTTCCTCATGGTCGCCTGGGGTCTGTACGTCCTGCCGCGGCCAGTCAACGAGCACCTGGCGTTGCTCTTCCTGCTGCTCAACGCGGTCGGGGTCGCCATCCAGACGGCGAGCATGTTGGGCCTCGTCGCCGCGATGCTGACGGGAGACGGGGACAACCACATGGGGGCCTACCCGGCCGGACAGCTCGAGGGCCTGGCGTACCTGTTCATCGGCGTGTACAAGACGGGCTTCGTCACGGCCCAGCTGTTCTTCGGCACGTGGCTGTTCCCCCTCGGCTATCTGGTCTACAGGTCCGGATTCCTGCCCCGGGTCCTGGGAGTCCTGCTGCTGCTCGACGGAATCGCCGTCCTGATCTGGTTCCTCCAGGCCTTCCTGCTGCCGGACGTCCCTGCGATCCGCTACCCGGGGCTCGCCGTGAGCTTCGTCGCCGAGGTCGGGCTGGCGCTCTGGCTTCTAATCAAGGGCGGGACGGTCAGCGCTCAGGCAAACCGCCTCGCTGGCGTTTCGACCTGACACGCGACCATGGAGCCCATCCGGTCGATAAAGGCGGCGTGACGAGCCGCATCTCAACCCTTCGTGGCCGACGCCAGGAGCTGGGCGACCCGCTGGTGCGAGATCCCGACCATCCGGCCGATGTCCCGCTGTGGCAGGCCCCGGCGCCGCAGGGCGACGACCGCCTCCCGCGTCCGGGCGGTCGCCTCGCGCTGGCGTTCGGCGGCCGCCTTGCGCGCCTCAGCGGCCGCTCGGATGGCATCCTCCGTGGCCGGGTCGAGGACCTTGACGGCGGCGACGTCAAAGCTGTCCTCAGGGACGTCGAGGAAAAGGCTGATCGCCTCGCGGACCATGGGCTCGACCCCGGCGAGTGTCCGGGACTGGCTGTACACCCCCCGAAGCTCCGGCACCATGATTGCCCACCAGCTGCCTGACCGTTCGACCTGGACTGTGTACTGCGCTCTCACCGATGCCACCACCGCTCCCCAAATCGGGCCTCGAGATCGACCAGGATCGGCAAGGCGACCATTTCGTTCACCTCTCGGTGCCGCGGGATCACGACCGGGATCCCGTCCAGGCTCCAGACCTCGTGGTCACCTCGATCCCGAATGA
>MGOD01000133.1:328-652 GCA_001795245.1 Chloroflexi bacterium RBG_16_70_13 | reverse complement strand
CGCTTCATCAGCGACAATAGGCTAGGGGAGTGGACACGTCAAGGCAAGGTAGCTAGACACAGCAGACTGGCATGAGCGCGTGATGGCGACGGCCGATCACCCCGGGCTTACCTGATGTCGAGGCCGACCAGAAGGAGCCCGAGTACGATCACGACGATGACTTCGGAGGTGGGCCCTGCCTGAGGTTGAGATCGTCCGGGAGCCGGTCGGCCTGGAGCATCTCCGTACCCTTGCCGAGGGACTGTTCGGCGATCTCGTCAAGGCCGTCGTCGACGTCGATCGAGGCATCATGGTCATCGCCGGCGAATTGCACGCCGACGAGGA
>MGOD01000133.1:0-66 GCA_001795245.1 Chloroflexi bacterium RBG_16_70_13 | reverse complement strand
CAGCGAGGTCGGGCGAGCCAGCCGCGCCAAGTCGCTCGGCAACGAGGAACGCCTCGCCAACGCCCT
>MGOD01000132.1:35610-37430 GCA_001795245.1 Chloroflexi bacterium RBG_16_70_13 | reverse complement strand
CCTCGTTCGGGTAGTGGATGTCGTAGTAGGTCGCGTAGTTCTCGTAGGAACGGGCGAGAGTGAGCCGCTGCGAGCGGTACTGGCCACCGAAGCGCCGGATGTCCATCTTCCAGAGGTCGAGCTCCGGCTCGCCGTCCACGATCCAGCGGGCCATCTGCTGCCCGATCCCACCGGTCCCGGCGATCCCGTGGGCACAGAACCCGGCGGCGACGAAGAGCCCGCGAACCTCACTCTCGCCGAGGATGAACTCGTTGTCGGGGGTGAACGCCTCGGGGCCGTTGATCATCCGGGTGACGCCGGCGTCGGCGATGGCCGGGACCCGCCGGATCGCGCCTTCCATGATCGATTCGAAGCGCGGCCAATCGGGATCGAGGAGGCGGTGGTTGAAGTCGGCCGGGATGCCGTCGAGCGACCACGGTGCCGGGTCGCGCTCGTAGCCGCCCATGCACAGGCCGCCGACCTCCTCTCGGAAGTAGCACAGGTTGTCGGGGTCGCGCATGGTGGGAAGGCCGGGATGGACACCCTCGATGGCATGGGTGAAGAGGTATTGGTGGGCCATCGGGATGATCGGGACAGTGACGCCGGCGAGGCGGCCGATCTCGGGCGCGAACATGCCCCCGGCGTTGACGACGACGTCGGCGGCGATCGTCGACCGGCCGCCGTCGCGGTCCTCGACCTCCACGCCGGTCACCCGGCCGCGGGCGACCCCGATCCCGACGACCCGGGTATGCTGGCGGATCGTCGCGCCGCGGGCGCGAGCGCCGGCCGCCAGCGCGAGCGCCAGCCCCGTCGGATCGAGCCAGCCGTCGGTCGGCAGCCAGACCGCCCCGAGGACGCCGTCGAGGGCCATGAGCGGAAAGCGCTCCTGCGCCTCGCTCGCCGAGATGAGGTCGAGCGGCAGCCCGAAGGTCTTGGCCCAGCCGGCCTGGCGCTGGAGCTCTTCGTAGCGGGCCGTCGTCGACGCCAGCCGCAGCGAGCCCACCTCGTGCCACGACACATCGACGCCGGTCTCCGCGGTCAGGCGCCGGTAGAGATCGGCCCCGTACATCATCATCCGGGTCAGGGTCACGCTCGAGCGGAGCTGGCCGACGAGGCCGGCGCTATGGAATGTTGAGCCCGACGTCAACTCGGCCCGGTCGACGAGGACGATGTCGGTCCAGCCGAGCTCGGCGAGGTGGTAGGCGATCGACGTCCCACCGACGCCGCCACCGATGATGACCGCCCGGGCGTGCTCGACCATCGGCACAGGGTAGCGAGCGCGGCGGACCGTCGCGGCCCGTTTCGTCTCCTGTACCCTCGCTGACCGTGAGCGCGTCCAGCGGACCGTCGATCGAGGAGGTCATCGCCGCCGTCCCAGCCTGGGCCGGGAGGGCGGTCGCGGCGACCCCGATCGCCGGTGGCCTGACGAACCGGAACTTCCGGGTCGATGTCGACGGCCGGCCGCACTTCGTCCGGATCCCGGGCCCCGGGACGGACCTCCTCGCGGTCGACCGTGACAACGAGCTCCACAACACCCGGGCTGCGGCCCGGGCCGGGGCGGGCCCGGAGGTCGTCCATCATCTCCCGCGCTGGGACGTCATCGTGCTCGAGTGGCTCGACGCCCGGACGATGTCGAACGCGGCATTTGCCGCGCCGCGTGAGCCGGCCCGGATCGCCGCGGCCCTCCGGCAACTGCACGCCGGCCCGCGATTCCGCGACGACTTCGACATGGTCGCGCTGTCGCGTCGCTATCTCGGCGTCGTCGACGAGCGCGACATCCGCGTCCCGGACGGCTACCGCGACCACCTCGGCGCCGTGCCCCGGATCGCGGCCGCCTTGCG
>MGOD01000132.1:31025-35460 GCA_001795245.1 Chloroflexi bacterium RBG_16_70_13 | reverse complement strand
CCCAGGAGCTCGGCTTCGACGATGCCCGGCTGGTCGAGCTCGTCAGCGCGTACTTCGGCGCGGCCACGCCCACCCTCCTCGCCCGATGCCGGCTCCAGATGATCATGTCCGACCTCGGCTGGACCCTCTGGGCAGCGATCCAGGCCCGGATCTCCGACATCGACTACGACTTCCGGGGCTGGGCCGAGGAACGCTGGGCGAGGGCCCGGGCGATGCTCGACGGGCCCGACTTCGAGGGCTGGCTCGAGGCGACCGCGGGTGGCTGAATCGGACGACCCGGGCGGGAGCCCGGGTCGTCGCGGACGGACCTGAGACTGCCGAGGGTCACTCCGGCGGGATCTCCTTGAAGGCGTAGTCGACGTTGATGCCTCCCGAGCGGCGGACGAGGTACGTCACGAGATACCAACCGAGGGCGAACACCAGGACGCCCCCGCTAACCATGTACGCCAGCTGGCTATTCATGCCGAGCTCGGGGCTGAGCAGGAACAGGTACAGGAAGACGAGTCCGGCGGCGGTGCCAATCAGCCCGACAACGGTGACGAGCGGCAAGCCACCGATCCGGTATTTCGCTCCAGGTGACGCCTCATACAGGGCCTTTGCCCGGAATGGCATGAGCGCCCCCGCAAGGGCCGTCCCCACAAAGACATAACCACAACCGAACGTGACCCCGAGGGTGATGGACGCCCAGGTGGTCGTCGTCCCGTCGCTGCCGGAGAGCGCGAAGTTGCTGTACAGCCAGATGACCGGCAGGCTGGCCACGAAGTAGATGACGTGGGCGTTGACCGGGGTGTGGAACCGGTCACTGACCCGGCTCATCAACTCCGGCAAGAGGCGATCCAGCGACATCGCGACCATGACCCGGGTCATGCCGATGTAGCAGTTGTGCACGATCTGGTGGGCGTTGAGGATGAAGCCGGCGGCGATGATGATCGTCACGATCGGATTGTTGGCGATCGCGGTGGCGATGATGTTCGGCCATAGGAACGAACCCGCGAGAGAGACGTCGGCGTAGCCCCAGTAGCCGGCGCCGGCCACGTACAGGAACTCCGTCCCGATCGTTCGCTCGAGGACGAAGGCCAGGATCGCGAGCAGCAAACCGGTGAGGACCAGCGAGCCGACGATGATGAAGAGCTGGTCGCGGAACGAGCCGGCCGACTTGATCTCGCCGTTCTGCTGGGCCGAGTAGGTCGCCCACTGGAGCGAGGTCCACGCGATCGGCGCGACGAGCAGGGTCGCGATCAGGCTGAAGGCCGGGTTGAGCTCGACGCCGCCGGCCTGGGCCGCTGCGATCGAGTCCGAGTAGAACGACGAGGAGCCGCCGATCGCCGTCGAGAACGCGTCGAGGCGCCCCGGGACGTCGGCCGTGGCCGTTGTGAAGAGCACGACGAGCATCGTCGCGAACGAGACGAGGATCGCGACCCACATCACCCGCTGGAGCCGGACGTAGTTCTTGAAGCCCGAGGACAGGATCAGCATCGCCACGAGCGCGTTCGCGATGCTCGTGATGACGACGCCTTCCGCCGTCGTGAACCACGTCGCGATGTCGACGAGAGCGGCGCTGCTCGTCGCCGCGCCGAGGCCCAGGAACAATGGTGCGAACCCGAGCGCTGACAGGAGCCAGCCCGACAGCGCCACCCACTGCAGGATCCAGATCACGAACCCGGAGAAGACGAGCGTGAAGCCGATGCCGCCGCCCAGGACGCGGCTCTGGAAGACGTAGTCACCGCCGGAACGCGGCAGGGCCGTGGAGAGCCAAACATACGCCAGCGCGATCGGGATCTCCAGGACCATCGCGAGAAGGATCCCCCAGACAAGCTGGCCTCCGGGCAACACCGCGGGCGCCCAGAGGTACGTCCAGGGGAAGATCAACCCCATCGTCAGGACGTTGTAGACGAACGCCGACCGCGGGGACATTACCCGGACGAGGCCGGAGGACTTCCGAACGAAGACCTCGGGCATCGTGGTTGCAGCAGTCGCCATGCCATCACCTCGATACGGGTACGAAGGACCGGCGGCCCCCTCCCGGGACCGCCCATGACGCGGGACCGAACCTCCGATCGCACCTCCTCGGCCCGCGAGACGCCCGGTGGGCACCGGATCGCGGGCAGGCTCCCGACCTGGCGGGCGCCCTCAGCCGGCGGTCATCTGATAGCTCGTCACCTTGCCGTCGGCGATCGTGATGAGGCAGCCGCGGAGGATCCCCTCCCCGTACTCGCTGCCGGGGTTGATGCAGACCGTCCGCCCTAGGCGGGCCGCCGCCTGCGACTCGTGGATGTGGCCGTGCAGGCCGAGCATCGGCTGGTAGCGCTCGATGGCTGCTCGAATGGCGGTGCTCCCCGCGCCGTAGAGGACCGGTTGCCCGCCCCGGACGACCTGGCTCGGCGGGTCCGTCGACGCATCGAGCATCGGGCAGGTGTCAAGGGTCGAGTCCACCGGCGGGGCATGGAAGTTGAAGATGACCTTTCCGTGGTCGCCGAAGCCGCCAGCGACCCGGTCGATCCGCTCGGCGATCTCGGGCTCGTCGGCCTCGCGCGGCGTGTTCCAGGGGGTCCGATTGACGTACGGCATGGAGACCATCACGTGCTCGTCGTCGAGCGGCACGGCCCGGTCCTCGCAGGCCACGAACGCCTGGGTGTCCGGCCTGTCCATCGTCGCCATGACCTCGGTCAGGTCGTCGTTGCCGCCGGTGGCGTAGACCTTGATCCCCGTGCCCGCCAGGCGCGTCTCGGCGAGGTCGATCCATCGCGCCAGGCGCTCGGTCGCCAGGCGAACGAACAGTCGCTCGACGGCGTCGGGATCGGCCTGGGTCGCCCGGTACTCGTCCTCGTCCATGACGAGGTCGTAGAAGCCGAGGTCGCCGATGCGGGCGCGAAGGGCCGCCACGCCGTCGGCCGAATCGACCCGCTCTACCCGGCCGTGGATCGTGGCTCGACTGGTTCCGCCGGCCTCGCGGATGATCGGGATGGCGAGCTTGCCCATGACGTCGCCGCCCATCACGAGGGCGTCGGCGCCGTAGAACTTCGCGGCGTTGAGGAACTTCTTCCAGGTTCGCTCCGAACCGTGGACGTCGGTCGCGTAGAAGAGCTTCGTGCCGGGCTGGCCCTTCCGGAAGAGACGCATGGGGCCCGATCCTACGCGCGCATCCGGGCGCCCGTCGGGTCGTGGAGCACGTCCGGGCCGACCTCGCCCGGCTCGCGACGGTCGAAGACGTCGACCTCGATCGCGGCGGCCTCCGCCACGTCGGACGGCAGGTACACGGTGCCGAGCGTCCGACCGATCGTGTCCCCGAAGGCCGCGCTCCGCAGGCGCCCCACGACCTCGCCGCCGAGGCGGACGGCCTCGCCGCCGTAGACCGGCAGCCAGTCGTCGCCACCGATCGTCACCGTCCGGAGTCGCCGCGCGGGGCCCGCCGGCTCGGCCTCGCGCATCGCCCGCAGCGCGTCCCGCCCGATGAACTCACCCTTGGCGAGCCGGACGAACGGTCCCAGCCCGGCCTCGAACGGTGAATCCTGCGTCGTCAGCTCGGCCCCGTAGTAGCGGTAGCCCTTCTCGAGGCGAAGCGAATCGAGGGCCCGGTAGCCGACCGGTTCGAGGCGTGCGGCAGCCTCTGAGGCCCCAGCGACGAGGGCGTCCCAGGCCTGGACCGCCCAGTCGAGCGCGACCGTCAGCTCCCAGCCGAGCTCACCGGCATAGCTGATCCGCGTCGCGAGGGCCAGCGCCGCGGACGCTCCGATGCGGACCTCGCGGGCGGCTCGGAGCGGGATCGCCCGATCGCCGACGTCGTCGGTCGTGGCGCTCGCGAGCACGTCGCGGGCGCGTGGTCCCCAGAGACCGATGACGGCCAGGTCGTCGGTCACGTCCACCACCTCGACCGCCTCGCCCGGCTCGATGTTGGCCCGGACCCAGCCCATGTCGGCGGCCAGGTAGCCGGCCCCGGTGAGGACGCGGAACCGAGCTGGGCCCAGGCGCGTGACCGTGACGTCGGCCAGGATGCCGCCGCGAGCGTCGAGGAGCTGGGTGTAGGTCGCCGACCCGACCGGCCGGTCCAGCTCGTTGGCCGCGACGCGCTGGAGCAACGCGAGCGCCGCCGGGCCGACGACCTCGAACTTCCCGAACGAGCTGAGGTCGATGATCCCGACCCGCTCACGGATCGCCCGGTGCTCCTCGCCCACCCGCTCGAACCAGGCGGGCCGCTGCCAGCCCTGCTCGCGCGGCAGGCGCCCGGCGCGGCTCCAGGCGGCGCCCGGCCGGTGAAGGTCGGCCCGCTCCCAGCCGGCCTTCGCCCCGAAGACCGCTCCCGCCTCCTGGAGCCGGCCGTGGAGCGCCGACGGCCGACGCGGTCGGCCGGCGGTGTCGGCGTCGTACGGGAAGCGCAGGCGGTAGTAGTCGGCGTACGTCTCGCGGGCGAGGGCCGCGGCCCAGCCGGGGGCGCGAT
>MGOD01000132.1:24451-30997 GCA_001795245.1 Chloroflexi bacterium RBG_16_70_13 | reverse complement strand
TAGGCCGCGACGTCGACGCCCGGATCGCCGGCGGTGATCCAGCCGGCGAGCGCCTGACCGATCCCGCCGCCGGCCCCGAACCCGTTGAGCGACAGGCCGGCCGCGACCCAGAAGCCGCGCAGGCCAGGCATCGGGCCGAGGAGCGGGTTCGCGTCGGGAGTCATCGCGTCGGGGTGGCAGACGAGGCGGATCGCCTCGGCGTCGGCGAGGAACGGGAAGCGCCGGATCGCGCCGGCCATGAGCGGCCCGAATCGCTCCCAGTCGGGGGGCAGCGACGTGGCCGCATGCTCCCACGGGACGCCGTCCTCCCAGCGCGACCGCGGCTCGGCCTCGTAGCCGCCGAAGACCATGCCGCCGTGCTCGCTCCTGCCGTAGACGAGGTTGTCGGGGTCCCGGAAGCAGGGCATGTCGCGGGGAAGCTCGTAGCCGGGCACCGCCCGGAGGGCCACGTGCTGGTGATCGACCGGCGTCGACGGCAGGAACGCCCCGACCATCGCGGCGACCCGCGGCGCCCACAGCCCGGCGGCGTTCACCACGAGCTCGGCCTCGATCGGGCCCCGGTCCGTCAGGACCCGCCGGACCGCTCGCCGCGCCGAGAGCTCGAAGCCGGTCACGCGCGTCTGCAGCAGGAATCGGACGCCGAGCCCCCGCGCCGCGTCGGCCAGCGCGTGGGTTGCGCCATGCGGATCCAGGTGGCCGTCCCCCGGGATGTGAACGGCGCCGTACAGCGACTCCGGCGAGATGGCCGGCATGAGCCCTCGGGCGGCCTCCGCCGAGATGACCCCGGCCTCCAGCCCGATGCCTCGCGCCCGGCTGGCGGTGCGCTCCAGCTCCCGGAGCTGCTCCGGGGACGAGGCCAGCCGGAGGCTGCCGACACGCTCGAAGACGCCGAGCTTCTCGTACAGCTCCACGCTGTAGCGCCGGAACCGCAGCATCGAATTCGAGGGGTTGAACATCGTTACGAGCCCGGCAGCCTGGCAGGTCGCGCCCGCCGTGAGCTGGGCCTTCTCGACGAGCAGGACGTCGGTCCAGCCCGCCACGGCGAGGTGGTAGGCGACGCTGCAGCCGGTGATGCCGCCGCCGATGACGACGACCCTCGCCTGGTCCACCCGCGGTTCGCCCTCCGTCGCCTGACGCGGCCGGACGCCGGGCCGCGATTGCCGGCTACGGTAGCGCCTCGATCCGGCGATCGAGCGATCGTGCCGCGCCTACAATCCGGCCATCCCCGTCCCCGGACCGCGGAGCAGCCGCCGCTCGTGACCCGCGACCAGACCGCCGTTGTCATCGACCGCGCCATCCTCGAGCGCGAGGTCGACCGCGTCGTTGCCGCCGTGGCCGCGGCCGGCCCGCCGATCCGGGTGCTCGGGTCGATCGGGGTGGCCCTCCATTGCCCGGCCACCCGGGAGCTCCTGCCGGCGTTCGAGCGGACGTACGCCGACATCGACTTCGCGTCGTACCGGCGCGACTCGCGGGCCGTCTCGAGCGCGCTGGTCGCCCTCGGCTATGTCGAGGCCCGCGACGTCTACATCAACTCCGAGGGGCGTCGGGCGATCTTCCACCACCCGCTCAGCCGGATCCATCTCGACGTCTTCTACGACCGCCTCGAGTTCTGCCACGTCATCCCGCTCGCCGGGCGGCTCGAGGCCGATGTGCCGACCCTCCCGCTGGCGGAGCTCCTCCTCTCGAAGCTCCAGATCGTGAAGCTCAACGAGAAGGACGTGATCGACACGATCCTGCTCCTCCTCGATCACCCGCTCGGCGACGGCGATGCCGACACGATCGATGTCGGCCGGATTGCGGCCCTCTGTGCCGACGACTGGGGGCTGTGGCGGACACTCACCATGAACCTCAAGAAGACGGCGGCCCTGGCGGCGTCGTACGCCCAGCTCTCGGACGATCGACGGGCCCGGGCGGCCGACCAGGTCGCGCGGCTGAAGCAGGCCATCGACGCCGTCCCGAAGTCATTCGGCTGGCGGATGCGCGATCGTGTCGGCGACCGCCGCCAGTGGTGGACCGACGTCGACGAGGTCCGCTGAGCCCTGGGCCGTCAGCCCTCGGCGGTGTCGCGGAGGGCCCGCTCGAACGCCGGCGTCGAGGCGTTCGCCAGCAGCCGGTCGAAGTGCTCCGTCGCGTAGGCCACGAAGTCGACGTCGAGGGTGCTGATCCCCTGCTGGAGGACGCCCCACATCGCCTCCCGGAAGTCGGAGGCGATCCGCATGAGCAGCAGCCGGGCTGCGCGCGGGCGCCGGACGGTGCCCTCGTAGCCGTCCAGGAGGACGGCGTCCTCGTCCGGGGCCAGGTCGTGGTTGACCGAGAAGTTGCCGAGGTCGAAGAACGGGTCGCCGAGCCCGGCGTACTCCCAGTCGACGATCCGGATCCGCTCACCGTCGTCGATGAAGTTGGCGTTGAGGAGGTCGTTGTGACACGGCCGGAGCTCGACTGGCGAGGCCAGGAGCGCGAGCTCGATCCGGCGGGCGATCGCCATGGCCAGGTCGTACTCGACGGGGATCATGACCCCCCGCTCCCGCGCCAGGGCCCGGTAGGCCTCGACGATCCGAAACGGCATGAACAGCCCCGGGATCGCCGGTCCGTCGTGGACCCGTCGGAGCGAATCGGCCACTCTCCGGAGCATGTCCGGCCGGTGGACGGCCTCGAGCGAGACCGGGCTGCCCTCGATGAACCGCGTCACGAGGTAACCCTCCGGCCGGACAAAGGCGACGACCTCGGGACCGACCCCGACGCCGGCCGCCGCCACGGTCGCGGCGTGCTCGATCTCCCGGCTGATGCCAAGGAGATGCGTGTCGTTGCCAGCCATCCGGATGACGTATCGGTCCCGCACGCCGGGGACCGCAACGAGGAAGTTCCGGTTCGTGATGCCGCCCGACAGGCCCCTGAAGGTGAGCTCGCGGCCGGCCAGGTCCGGGACACGCTGCATCGCCCGGGTGAGCTCTTCCCGCAATTCGCCCCGGAGCTCGTCGTCGACCGCGGGGCTGCTCATGGCCGCCGTCCTCCTCATCGATCGCCGACACCTGGGCGGTCCGTCGTGACAGGTGCCGGGAGGCCGACGCGCCGACCTCCCGACCCGCGGGACGCCAGGTGGGAGCGTACGCTCCGAGGACGCCGCCGTGTGGGGGTTTCGCCCGATGATGCTTCCTCGGTTCAGGTCGTCGCGACAGCCGCGTCGGCGATCGCCACCGGCGCCGTTCGGTGGAACTCCACGGGCCGGATATGGCGGTCCACCATCGCCCGCGAGCCGACGACCCCGAGCTCGTGGAACAGGTAGCCGATCTTGGCCGCCTGCGCCGCGAGGATCTCGTCCTTGGTCGGCAGGTCCCACAGCTCGCGCTTGAACGGCCCGATCGCCTTCTTGCGCGTCGTGTACACGAACTGCTGGTCGGTCTGGTCGGCCCTGCGCTCGTCGAGGGCGTTCTCGAAGCACCAGCCCTCGATCTTCTCGTGGAGCTCGGCCGGGAAGGCCGGGTGCTCGTAGAGGGCGTTCTGGAAGCCCGTCGCGAGGTGGATCTCGGCGGTCTCCGCCTCGCGGAACGTGTGGAACATCTCGTCCGGCAGGGTCGAGGCGCCGTGCTGAACGGTGCCGGCGAGGCCGTACTCCTCGCGAGCGACCGCCCCGAGCCGGCGATGGACGTCGAAGTCGACCGCCACCTTCGCCACGCTGCCGTCGGGCAGGACGACGCCACCGTGGGACGTGCCCGTCTGGACGCTGACCTTCGAGATCCCGATCGCGCCGGGCGCGAGCCGGGCGAGCTCGCGGCGCAACCCGTCGAGGTAGGCGCGGAGCTCGGCCTCGGTCGAGTTCTGCTTGCCGACCTCGCCGATCTCGCCACCGACGCTGATCGTCACGCCGTCGGCCTCGAGGGACCGGATGAGCGCGGTGAGCTCGGCCGTCCGAAGATAGTTCTCGCGCTGCTCCTCGTCGACGTTCGGCTTCGAGAGGTCGACGAGGGTCGAGGAATCGATGTCGATGTTGCGATAGCCGGCGTCGATCGCGAGCCGGCAGGCCCGCCGGATCTCCTCGGTCATCGACTCGGCGTCCGCGGCGTACTTCTTCGCGTTGAACTGGTAATGATCGCCCTGGAGGAAGACCGGTCCCTGCCACCCGGCCGCCACGGCACCCGCGAGGCAGGCCGTGGCGTAGTCGATCGGGCGCTGGTAGGTGTAGGTCTGCTCGCTCCGCGCCAGCTCCAGGATGACCGCGCCGACATCGGCCGCGGCCGCCGTCTCGAAGATGACGCGGGCCATGTCGAAGGTCTGGGCCCGGATGTTGATCGCCGGAACGGTGAACCCCGCGACCTCGCCCCGGGCGCGGGCCACGTACAGGTCCTGGATGCTGGCCGAGCGGGCGCCGGCGGCCTGCGAGGCCTCCCAGGCCAGCCACTGGGCGGCCGCCACGGCGCCCTCGTCGGTCCCGAACGCCGCCGTCCAGGCGATGTCCCGGATGGCCTCGCCGCGGAGGAGCGCCGGATCATCGATGACGACCCGATCGTGCTCCAGGTGGAGGGCTCCGCTGACCTGGGCGAGCAGGTCGGCGGCCGAGCTGGCGACGTGGGGCATGGGGCGGGTCTCCTGTCCGGTCGGTGGCGACCGTTCGATGTGTCCCGCCCATTATCGCCGGGCGCCGCCCAGGCGTCGGTCAGAAGGGCTTGACCACCATCAGGAAGACGATGACCGCGACGAGACCAGCGAGGACCATGCCACCGAGCTTCGCTCGCTCGATCAATGCCCGGACCTCGGCCGGCGGGCCGGACGGCGCGCTGCCCGGGGCCGGCGGTGGCGGCGGCGTCGACGTCAGCTCGATGATCTTCTTGGCCGTGGGCGTCTGGACACCGAACGCAAACCCGAGGGCGATGGCGTAGAGGACGATGGCCACCAGCAACCAGCCCGCGCGCATGACATCGACGTTGCCGGTGACGATCAGGCCGACGCCGGTGATCCCCTGGAGGACGGCCAGCGGGAGGATGCGCTGCCTGGCCAGCTCACGATTCACCCGCACGGCGAAGTTCGCGTGCTGGGGCTCGGCGCCGCCCATCTTGCCGATGATCGACGACGAGAAGGTCGGTCCGAACGCGATGATCGCCCCGAGAACGTGGGCAAGCAGGAACCATGGAAAGAGCCAGCTCATGGGGGCCTCCACCGCTCGTCGGGACGCGCCGGCACGGCCGGCGAACGCTCAGTTGTCGCGATCGTAGCGCGCTCGACAGGGCGCTTCCCGGCCCTCTCGCAAGGCATCGAAGGTCAGTGGCCACCCCCGCCGTGAGCGTGCCCGTAGTCGACGCGATACCCGGCGACGAGCCGGCCGACCTCCTCGAGCGAGGCGACGCCGGCCGCCGCGAGGCCGCCGAGGTCGTCGCGCCGGTGATGGAGATCCGCCTCGAGGTCGCCTGTGCGTCGCCCCAGGCGGGCCGCGATCTCGGGTAGCACCCCCCAGGCGAAGTGCTCGTACGCCTGGCTCCGGGGGTCCCAGGTCGCGATGACGGCTGGATCGAGGAGCTGGGCGTGGCCGTGCTCGTCGCGGTGGAGCGGCCGGACATAGTGGGAAGCCACGACCCGGATCGGGCGTGCCGGCATCATCGCGGGGTCGGCGGCGGCGACCGCGGGCTCGGGGTCCTCGCCGAGCACGAGGACGCAGCCCAGGAACGAAAGCTCGTCCCGGGAGAGCCCGAGTGGCGGCGCCTCGGCCAGGCGGTCACGAACCGCCTGGAGCGAGGCCCCCCGCGCAACACCGCCGTCGCGGCGGCCGTGGGCCAGGGCGCGGGCCGTTCGCGGGCCGAGCGGCCCGGCCACGCCGGCCGCGCCGCCGATCGCGTCGACGCCGACAAGCCCGAGGTCGGGTCGGAGCGAGGCGAGGATCCCCCGCAGGACATCCCCGGCCACGCCCCGGTCGATGAGGTCGTCGCTTGCGGCAACGACGAGCGGGATCCGGCCCTCGACGAGGAGCCAGACGAGCGCCGCGAGCTCCGCATCGAGGACCCCGCGCCGGATCAGCTCGACGAGCGACGGCGGCTCACCCGAAACCGGGGGCTCCGGCATTGGGCGACCGAGATCAGGTAGGTCCATCGCCCGGGAGCGTAGTCGAGCGGGCCGACCGGCGCCGCGCGCCACTCGGTACCCTTGCCTGAGGATGGCGATCCGTATCGCGCCCCTCGACGCCGCGATCTGGCCGGCTCTGGAAACCCTCTTCCGCGAGGGCGGCGACCCGCGCTGGTGCTGGTGCCAGTACTGGAGGCTCCGGTCGAAGGACTTCGGCGCCGCCAGGGTGCCCGAGCTCCGCGAGCGGCTCCGGGCGCTCGCTGAAGGTCCGCTGCCGCCCGGCCTCGTCGCCCTCGAAGGTGACGCCGTGCCGGCGCGGGCGGTGGGCTGGGTGAGCCTGGGGCCGCGGAAGGACTACGAGCGGATCGTTCGTTCGAAGGTCATCCCGACGATCGACGATCGCCCGGTCTGGTCGATCGTCTGCTTCGCGGTGGCGAGCTCGGCCCGCGGGCGCGGTGTCGCCCGGGCGCTGCTCGACGGCGCGATCGACTTCGCCCG
>MGOD01000132.1:22631-24408 GCA_001795245.1 Chloroflexi bacterium RBG_16_70_13 | reverse complement strand
GCATCCACCCTGAATCGGCCTTCACGGGCACGCTCCCGATGTTCGATCGAGCCGGGTTCACGGTCGTCGCGGAGCGCGCCTCGGATCCCGCGGCCGCACGGCAACGGGTCGTCGTCCGCCGCGCGCTGGGATAGCCGTGCAGCCGGCCCGGCGTCGAGCGGGGACGAGGTGATCGGCGGGTAAGCGGCCGGCGTCATCATCGGGGCATGCCGCGGGAGCGACCGATGGACCGAGCAAACCGCAACGCCGAGTTGTTGCTCATCCGGATCGGGGGCGAGATCCATGACGCCCGCATCGACCGGGGGCTGAGCGTCGACGCCGCCTCGGCCGCCGCCGGCATCTCGAACGCCGAATGGAGCCGGATCGAACGTCACCGCTCGCCGAGGGTTCCGCTCGTGACGCTCGTCCGATGCGGTGCCGTCGTCGGCCTCGACGTCGTGACCCGCGCGTATCCGGGCGGACCACCGATCCGGGACGCGGCCCATCTCGCCCTCCTCCGGGCACTGCACGAGCACCTCGATCCGTCGCTCCGATGGGCGACGGAAGTGCCGCTCCCGATCCCGGGCGATCCGCGCTGCTGGGACGCGACGATAACCGGACGCGGATGGATCGAGGCGGTCGAAGCTGAGACGAGGCCGCATGACGCCCAGGCCCTTCATCGCCGGCTTGCGCTCAAGCTACGGGACGGCGAGGTCGACGGGCTGATCCTTGTAGTCCGCGATACGCGCACGACGCGGGCGTTTCTGCGCGAGGCGGCCGACGAGATCGTTCCGAGCTTCCCGATCCGGGGTTCCATTGCGCTCGAGCGGCTGCGCGCCGGGTCGGCACCGGGCGGGAACGCGATCGTCGTGCTGCCGATTCCGCGACCGGGACGGGTGGCATCGGCGGGACCTGGGCATCAACCGCCCCACGTTTGAAAACGACTGCGCCGGCAGGCCGCGAAGGCCCGACTCGTCGGTTCCGTACGCGGGACGTATCGGAAGGACGCGTTTTCTGGGTCCGCAGGACTGGGCCAGTCGATGTCGTACGCGGGGCCGATCGAGATCGACGTGACCGCGACGGATGACGTGGGTTTCATACCTGAGAGGTATGACGGGCCGGGGGTGCATCCGGCGTGAGTCCGGCGAGGCGCCCCGCGACCTCCGATCCCGGTTGGTCAGCCGCCGCAGGCCCGGGCGGCGTCGGCGATCTGCTGCTCGGCCTGCGAGTTCCGGCGGACGAAGCTCGCGGTCATCGCGTTCCAGGCCCGGTCGGCGTCGTAGGCGACGCTCTGGACCTCGTACGGTGGGCTCTCGACCCACGCCGGCTTGCCGACTCGGTCGCCGACGAACTCGCGCTTCGTCTCGACCCACTTGCCGCCGACGCACTCCTCGGTGATCCGGCAGTAGAACCGGTAGTGCTGGAACGGGATGCTCAGCGACCAGGTCCCCGTGCGGCGGAACTTCTCCATCCGCTCCTTGAGCTTCCGGAGGCTCTGGACGGCCGCATCGGCGGGCTTCGACGTGACCGAGTCGAAGCCGGGGAGACCCAGCGTGCCGAGGATCGACGGCACCGGGCTCGTCACGGCGTCCGGCAGGGCGCCGATGGCGCCGGTCACGGCCAGCGTCTGCTCCAGGTCGTCGATGGCCTCGTCGACGTCATCGCCGTACGGATAGTTGCTGTCGATCCTGAGGCGGCTCTCCGAAATGATGCAGAGGTCGACCTCGATGGCGTTGCGCTCGGTGATCCGCGGCTCCGCACCCTCGGGGCACGCCCGTGGTCGCGTCGGTTGCGTGTG
>MGOD01000132.1:21802-22511 GCA_001795245.1 Chloroflexi bacterium RBG_16_70_13 | reverse complement strand
CCCCCGCCGGGTGGTGACATGCAGCCGGCATCGATCGCCGCCTGCTCGGCGGCCGCGGCCTCAGCACACGCGTCGTCGGCCTGCCGCCGCGCGGGGTCGGCTGCCTCCTGGGCGGCATTGGCCGCGGCCGTGGCCCGATCCAGCGCCGCCTGGGCTGCGGCTTCGGCCTCGCGCGCGGCCTCGAGAGCCTCCTCGGCTTCCTTGACCCATTTCGCGCGGCCCTCGCGGTCGCGCCGACGGATCTCGTCGATGCCGTCGGGGCCGTCGAGTCGCTGCAGCTCCTCTTGCCAGGCGTCGTTGGCAGCCTGACGCTCGGCATCGGTCGTCGCTGCGGCCCGGGCGGCTTCCCAGGCGTCGTTGGCCGCGGCGCGCGCCTCCTCGAGGAGGTGCAGGTCGTAGGAATCCTCGGTGACGGTCCGGCCACCGTAGGTCGTCGACACCGCATCGCCGCCGCGATCGGGCGGCTCCTGGCGCCGCGCGAGCTCCTTCTCGGCGGCCTCGCGGGCCTCCCGGGCCTGCTCCAGCTCGGCGCGGGCGGCGTCGACCTCGGCTGCCCTCGCGCGGGCGGCCTCCGCTGCCGCCTCCGCCGCCCGACGGGCCTCGTCACACGCCTCGCGGGCCGAGCGCGCCGCCGCGATGAGCGGCGGGCAGGGATCCCCGCCGGCGGCACCGCCGACCACGAACGCGCCACCGCCGGTTGGGGCCCCGC
>MGOD01000132.1:21084-21769 GCA_001795245.1 Chloroflexi bacterium RBG_16_70_13 | reverse complement strand
CGCGGCCGCGGAGGATCAGGAGACCGCCGAGGATCGCGAGCCCGATCCCTCCGAGGGCGATCAGGGCCCACGGAATCGCCCCGCCGCCGGATGACCCGCCCGGCGTCGTCCCCGGGCCCGCCGTGGCGCTGGCCACCGGCGTCGAGCTCGGTGCGCCGGGCGAGCCCGTCGCGACCGCCGTCGGGGCGGGCGTCGGCGTCGAGGTCGGCAGCGGCTCGTCGCTGAAGGTGATCGCCGGTCCGGGCGTGTACGTCCACATCGACTGGGTCGTGTCGGAGCGGCCGGCGTCCCGTCCCGTGCCCGCCTCCGTCCCGTCGCTCGAGAAGGCGTAGACATCCCAGGCGACGACGTCCTGCCATTCCTTGTCGACGGGGATGAAGACGAACAGGTCCTGGCCCATCCAGGTCGCCCGGGCGTGGGTCCGGAACTCCCCGAACTGGCCGTTGCTGAAGACGTACAGCAGCACGTCGACCGTCCCGTTCTCCCACCGCACGATCCAGAAGTGCGATCCGCCGGCGAACGCGTTGAAGCTCCCGTCGGCCGGCGGCGGAACGGTCGGAAAGCGGTCGAGGGCGGCCAGGATGCCGCCTTCGACCTGCCTCGCGGGATCGAGCGAATCAAGCGAGTCGGCCAGGCGAACGTGGCCGACCGCGAACCCCATGTCGAACGCCGCGGCGACGCTCCC
>MGOD01000132.1:19691-21061 GCA_001795245.1 Chloroflexi bacterium RBG_16_70_13 | reverse complement strand
GTCCTGACCGCATCCCAGCGGCCCCTCCAGGAGGTAGGACGGGAGCATCGAGCCCCACGCGTGGCCGGCCTCGAGGATGTCGTTGAGACCGTGCGCGAGCCCTTCCTGGTCGCCGGCCGGGTCCTCTACCCGGACGGTGTCGCCGGTCTGGGTGACCGACTTGCCCTCGACGGCGGCGAGCGCCTGGAGGTACTCGAGGATCGGATTCTCGTCCTGGGCCTGCACTTGCGTGGCGGCCGGCCCGAGCGGCGCAAGCGCGACCGCGGCGACCGCGATGACGAGCCCGGCGACCGCCGCCATCCGGCTGCCGGGTCCGCGATGGATCGCTCGTCGAGACGCCGGGCCGTGGGCCAGGCCAGCCATCCTCCCCTCCAGAGCCCCCGCTGGATGCCGGCACTCTATAGCCGCCAGCGGAGCGTGGCAACGGGACAACCGACCTGCCGCGCCGTCGCCACCGGGCGCCCGTGTCGCGGGCGACCGGTGCACCGCGGCGCGCGGCGCGGCTATCCTCCGCGCATCCGACCGGAAGGCCCGCACGGGGAGGGCACGAATGAACGGCCGAACGGGCTTCGGTGTCGTCCTGCTGGTCGTCGGCGTTGGCCTGGCCGTCGTCGGCGGCTACGAGCTCGCGACCGGCGGCGGGCCCCCGTTCGGTCCGGCGCGGGCAACTGCGTCAGCCGGGCCGACGACCGCCCACCCGAGCCCGACCCCGACGCCGTCGGCCCCGCCGCTCGCGACCGCCGCACCGAGCCCGACACCCGAGCCGAGCCCAACGGCGGTTCCCAGCCCCACGGTCGGCGCCGAGACCGACACGGCGATCCGCGCCTTCCTCGCCGACCTCGTCGCCGCGATCAGGGCCGGGGTCGTCGACTCGATGGCGGATCGGCTCAACGTCGCCACGATCGACCGCTACGGGGTCGCGGCCTGCGAGACCAAGCTGGCAGCGGACGAGGCGGACGCGACCTACGCGGTCGAGATCATCGCGATCCACCCGCTCGGTCCGTGGGACTACGTCACCGACGAACGGACGACGACGATCGCCGAGGCCTGGACGATCGATGCCAATGTCACGGCCCAGGGCCAGACGCAGCAGCGTGAGGTCCACCTCGCTCCGATGGACGGCGCCGTCAGCTGGTTCTCCGATTGCGGCGACCCGCTCCCCGTGCCCTAGATCAGATCCTCGTTCGGCGGCCTCGTCGGCCGGTACACTGGTCCACGGACCCGCGGCGTCCGGCCCGTCACCTCGGATGGGCGTGCGACCGCCCCGCGCCGGCCTGGGAGGTACCGCCATGGAGCCACGAACGAGTGAGCCCAGGGCCGTCGACACGGACGCGGACCGCGACGCCGCGATCGCCCGGGTCATCGAGTCG
>MGOD01000132.1:11120-19677 GCA_001795245.1 Chloroflexi bacterium RBG_16_70_13 | reverse complement strand
CGCTCGCCTCGCTCGCCTCCGAATGGGTCGCCGCGATGGCGACCGAGGCGAGCGGCGGCGACCTGGTCATGGACGTCAACACCGGCGTCTACGGCCATCGGGTCACGATGCTCGACTTTCAGCCCGAGGACCTCGCCCGTTTCCGTGAGATGTCGACGATCGTCGGCTTCGAGGACCGCCCCCCGCAGGTCCTGACGGCCCTCTCGATCTCCGGCTCGGCGGCCCAGAGCAAGGTCAACGCCTTCCCCGCCGACTGCGACTTCTTCGAGCGGATCCACATCAAGGCCGACACCCGTGAGGCGGCCTGCAAGATCCTCGGCGACCTGATCCGCGAGAAGGCGCTGGCGACCGCGAGCGGGCCCGGCCATCGGCTCTGGGAGGTCAAGTTCGGGAGCCACCAGATCGCCGGGACGAAGGGCGGCCAGAAGTTCACCAACGGCGCCCCGATGTCGTGGACGCTCGAGGAGATCCGGGCCGGCCAGATGGAGCTGATCCTCCAGGACGGCTCGGTCAGGGTCGTGCCCTGGTCGGACGGTGAGATCGAGCCCGGCTGGTGCAAGCTCGACTGGGTCATCGCCGACAAGACCCGGGGCAAGCTCGCCAACGCCAGCAACATGCTCGACCCCACCTGGGAGGCGCCGGACGGCACGATCGTGCCGCTCGACGGGTTCCTCGATCCGTACTTCCAGGAGGTCTACCTCGAGTCGGAGTCCATCCCGCTCTTCTCGAAGCTCGTCAAGGAGCTCTCGGCCGATTCCGTCGACGACTACGTCGAGACCCTCGAGCACGAGGTCTGGAAGTACACCGTCAAGGAGCCGAATTTCGGGAAGGCCGCCCGCCGGATGTACAACGTCTTCCGGATGAGCGGTCGGTACACCGAGGCCGCCTACCTCCGCGAGCTGTTCGACGAGCCGATCACCGCGCTCTACCAGGTCGCGGCGCTCGTCAGGACGCTGGACGACGCCGCCGGGTCCGGCGAGGCGTTCGAGGCCACCACGATGGTGGCCCAGGTCGACCGGCTCATCATCTCGGCTATTCAGGCGCTCGAGGGGCCGCAGGAAGCCGAGATGGTCGGCCACCTGCTCCGTCTCCGCGACTCGCTGAGCGCCCGCGAGGGCCATGCCGAGCGCGAGGACGAGATGCATGGCATCTCGTCGGCCGCGCTGGGCGCCGTGAACGACTACTTCGAGCGAATGCTCCGGGCCATGCCGGAGATCCAGGCCTATCTCGAGGACGTCGCCCGCCGCGCCCCATAGTTGCGGCGCCGCGGTCGGAATGGCCTGACCGGCCCGACCGGCCGCGTCTAGCGGAACCTGAATACAGCCTCGTGCTCCGATTCGTCCCCGAACCGGAGGACAAGCTCCCGGCATGGACCGCCCGGAGCCGTTGACCAGACCTTGGCCGTCTTCCAGATGTAGCTGTATCGATCGGTGGCGGCGTCGTAGCCCAGGGAGCTCGCGCCGGCTGTCACGGTCAGTTCGATCGCATCCAGAGGCACACCGGAGGTGCAGTCCACGCGCATGGACAGCGGATATCCCGGCGCGAAGACGTCGAGCCCACGGTCGCCCCCCAGCGAGAAGACGACCGGAACGGCCCTGCCGGCGGTGACGACGTTCTCGGTCGGCAGATCGTCGACCGGTGCGAAGAGGCCCGACCACACGATGGGCGCGGCGGCGAGCGTCCACGTCGAGGCGTGGGAGCTCAGGACCCGGATCACGGCGTACGCGATTGGATCTGGCGGCTCCGGGACGGCGGTCCGCGCCGCGACGCAGGGATCCGGTGACGCCTGACCGGCCGGACCGGTGCAGGGGTCGACGAGGACACCGTCCCGGAAGATCCCGACCGTGTCAGGCGTCGCGACCGCGGTTGCGAGGACCGACGCGTCGATCGCGAAGTCGATGACGAGCGGGTCTTGCGGGGTGGCGTCCGGGGTGACATCGATCTCGACCGTCTCGCCAATGAAGGTCCAGTCGATCGTCGGCGGCGGCAGGTCCGAGGCCCCCTCATCGATGATGACGGTCGCCTCTCCCGGCACGTCGATCGTCGTCGCGACCGGATCCTGCGCGGTGGTGCCCGGATCGCCGGCGTCGGTCGTGACGGAGCCACCCCCGGCGCCTGTCCCGCCTGAGACCGAGTCACGGGCGAGCAGGAAGAGGGCGATGTCGGCGGCGACAAGGTTGGGCGCGGGGGTCCCGCCGAGGTTCTCGATGCCGCCGCCACCGGGCGCGGTGTAGCTGATCGTGGCGACATCGCCAGACCGGAATCCGACGGGGAGCACGAGGTCGAGGACGCGGCCCCCGAAACCCGGGTAGATCGACACGGCCGTCGGCGTCATCGGTGTCCCGTTCCGGACGACCGTGAAGGCCGAGGGCGGTGGGATCGTCGAGGGGGCGACGGCATCGCTGAAGAGCAGTCCGACATGGTCGCGCCCATACGAACCGTCCACGAGCGCCATCGACGCCTCGAAGCTGGGGAATTCGAAGACGTCGACCACGACGTCCAGCGCCATGCCGGCCGCGTTGCCTGCCTCGTCCATGACCGGGATCGTGCCCGGCAGGTACGAGACCGTCAGGGTCCCGGGGGCGGTGACCGGATCGGCCAGGTGGAGGGTCATGAACGTCAAGGCCAGGTCGGGATCGAAGAACCCTGCGTGGGTGAAGCTGACAGAGTCCGCCGCCAGGGGCGACCCGTCGAGCTTCACCTCGAAGTCGCCGACGTTGGGCGTGGCCGACTGGTCGAGCAGGTCGTCCCACAGGAGGAGGATCTCGTGGACGGGGGTGATCGGACCTGTCCACTGGCCGGCCAGGCCCAGGACTGGAGACGTGACGTCACCCTCGCCGAAGGCGGCAGCCTGCGGCGCGGCCCGCTGGGTCATCGAGCCGGCAAGCCCGAAGGCGACGGCCAGGACCGCGAGTCTGCGTCCCGGGCCCGGGCGCTTGCGCATCGTCAGGCGAGCCTAGCCACCCCGGGCGACGCGGTCAACGATGAATCTCCGAGGCGCGGCCAGCCGCAACCCCGGCCTACTCCAGGTAGTCCTTGAGCTTCCGGCTCCGGGACGGGTGGCGGAGCTTGCGGAGCGCCTTCGCCTCGATCTGGCGGATGCGCTCGCGGGTGACGTTGAACTCCTTGCCGACCTCCTCGAGAGTCCGGGCGCGGCCGTCCTCCAACCCAAACCGGAGCTGGAGCACCCGCCGCTCACGACCGGTCAGCGAGTCGAGGACCGCCTCGACCTGCTCCTTGAGGAGCTGATGCGAGGCCGCCTCCGCCGGCGCGAGCGCACCCCGGTCCTCGATGAAGTCGCCGAGGTGGGAGTCCTCCTCCTCGCCGATCGGCGTCTCCAGCGACACCGGCTCCTGGGAGACCTTGATGATCTCGCGGACCTTCTCCGGGGTGACCTGGACCTCCTGGCCCTTGGACATCGCCTCGGCGATCTCCTCGACCGTCGGCTCGCGACCCAGCTCCTGGAGGAGCTGCCGCGAGACGCGGATGAGCCGGTTGATCGTCTCGACCATATGGACCGGGATGCGGATCGTCCGGGCCTGGTCGGCGATGGCCCGGGTGATGGCCTGGCGGATCCACCACGTGGCATAGGTCGAGAACTTGAAGCCCTTCTCGAAGTCGAACTTCTCGACCGCCCGGATGAGGCCGATGTTGCCCTCCTGGATGAGGTCCAGGAACGACATCCCGCGGCCGATGTACTTCTTGGCGATCGAGACGACGAGCCGGAGGTTGGCCGAGGTCAGCTGCTCGCGGGCGTCGCGCCCGATCCGGACGAGCTCGCCCTTGCGGTGGGCCAGCTTGGTCGTCTTCGGGACGTCGGGGTCGTAGCCCATGGCCTTGAGGAGGTCGGCGTCGCGGCCGGCGTTGACCCAGCGCTCGAGGGCCGGGAAGGCCACCCCGTCGCGGGTCCAGTCGTAGATCGCCCGGAGGCCGACGTTGTCGCGCGAATCGAGGTCGCCGTTGTGGACGGCAAAGTAGGCCCAGTCGAGGAGGCGCAGGAAGGCCTCGGCCGGCGTCTCGTCGCTCCGGCCCTCGAGCGCCGCGTCGTACTCGGCGAGGTGCTTGCGGGCCTCCTTGAGGAGCTGGGTCGTGCCCTCCGACTGGACGTCGCGACCGGCCTTGATGAGGTGGAAATCGGGCGGCGGCACGAGCAGGTCGCCGGCCCCGTCCCACGAGATCGCGTCGCGGACGAGGCGGTGGGCCTCCTCGCCGAGCGGCAGGCGGTGCTGCGGCTTGAGGGTCCGGGTCTTCGATTCGGTGTTGTGGGTCGTCCACTCGTGGAGCGAGACGAGGCCCTTCCAGGGCTCCTCGGCGAGCTGCTCACCGAGCTCGATCGCCTTGGCCAGGACGACCTCTTCCTCGGCCGTCAGGAGGGCGACCTTGCCGATCTCCTTGAGGTACATCCGGACCGGGTCGTCGATCCCGATCATGTCGGCCGAGAGGGCCTCGAGCTCCTCGGCCGAAGGCTCCTCGAGCTCGGCGGCATCCAGCTTGGCGGGAGCATCCGCGGGCAGGCCGACCCCGGCCGCGGTCACCTCGGTGTCCTCCGCGACGACCTCGACGGCGGTGTCGTCCGCGTCGTCGTCGGCGGCGGGCACGGCGGGGCCGAGGTCGTCGTCGTCATCGTCGTCGGCATCGATGTCATCGTCGACGACCACGGTCCGGAGACCGGCGAGCTTGGCCTCCTCGAGATCGGCCTTGCCCCGCCGGGGGCGGGTGAGGACGGCTTCGACGAGCTGCTGGTCGAGCGGGTCGATGGGCATGGCGGGACTTACCTCCGTGAGGGGCTGACGAGGAGACGGGTCTGGTCGCGGCGTCGATGGAGCGATCGCCGCTGGTCGTTGATGGCCTGGATCTCGTGGAGGTGGCGCCCGGCGGCGTCTACGTCGCCGGCCTGCTCGGCCTCGGCAAGGGCGTCCTGGATGAACTCGTGGCGCTCGTCGAGGGCCCGCACCTCGAGGTCGATGACGAGGCGCTCGACCTCGTAGGCGAGCTCCTCGGATGTCAGGTCGTGGGCGTCCGGGTCGCGCCGGGCGACGAGGGCCTGGGCCAGCGCGGCAGTCTCGGGATCGAGGGCCTGGATGAGCGCGGTCAGGCTGAACGGCGAGCGGACACCCTGGTCGTCCGGCTCGCGGGCCAGGACCACGGCCCGGAAGAGCTCGCGGGCCACGGTGTTCGGGAGCCGGTCCGGGCCGATCGCGTCGGTGATCCGGACCTGGACCTCGGGAACGAGGAGCATGAGCCGGAGGAGCTCCTGCTCCTGGGGCAGCACGCCGCGGAGGATGTCGCCGACGCGGAGGGCGTCGGGCGCCGCGGTCACGGCGTCGGCGCTGAAGCGCCCCTCGCGCGCCGAGCCGGCGTCGCCGATCCCGGTCGCCGAGCGGCCGCTTCGGAGGACCTCCAGGAGGACGCGCTCCTCGACGCCCGAGACCTGCCGGACGCGCTGGAGCCAGCCATCGCGCATGACCGGATTCGGGACCGCCCGGATGGTGGGCATCAGGGCGTCGACGAAGCGGGCCTTGCCGCCCGGTGTCTTGAGGTCGTAGGTCTTCGCGTACGTGTCGATGAGGTAGTCGACGATCGGCTGGGCGGTGCGAATCTCCTCCCGCCACAGGTCGGGCGACTCGCGGACGACCTCGTCGGGGTCCTTGCCATCCGGGAGGCGGACGACGCGGACCTCGTCCAGCTCCACCCCGGATTCGGTGGCCGCGAGCTGGCCGATGAGGCCCTCGAGGGCCTGGACGCCGAACGTCCCGGCCTTCTGGCCGGCGGCATCGACGTCGTAGGCGAGCGCGATCCGCTTCGCGTAGCGGGTGAGGAGGGCAACCTGGCCGGGCGTGAGCGCGGTGCCGAGCGAGGCGACGACGTTGTCGAAGCCGGCCTGGTGGGCCATCAGGGCGTCGGTGTAGCCCTCAACGATGACGGCCTGGCCGGACTTGCGGATCGGGCCCTTGGCCTTGTCGATGAGGTAGAGCGTCCGGCTCTTGTCGAAGAGCGGGGTCGCGGGCGAGTTGAGGTACTTGGGGCCGGTGTCGCGGCCGCCCTCCCCTTCCGAGCCGAGGATCCGGCCGCCGAGGCCGACCGCGGCCCCGTTCTGGTCACGGATCGGGAAGAGGACGCGGCCGCGAAAGCGGTCGATGACGCCGGCGCCACGGGTCGCGGATCGGCCCGGTGAGGAGAGGCCAACCTCGACGAGCTCCTCAGGCCGGATGTCGCGCTTCTCGACGAGGCGGCGGCTCATCGTGTCCCAGCCGTCGGGCGCCCAGCCCAGCTGGGCGGCCTCGATCGTGGCCTCGGTGAAGCCCCGGCCACGGAGGTAGTCGAGGGCCGGCGCCCCGAGCTTTGTCGCGGTCAGGACCTGGTGGTAGAAGGCGATCGAGGTCTCGAGGATGTCGCGAAGGCGAGCGCGGTGGGCGTCCTCGCGCTTCGTCCGCTCGTCGATCTCGACGCCGGCCTTGCTGGCGAGCTGCCGCAGGGCCTCGGGGAAGGGCACGGAGTCGCGCTGCATGACGAAGCTGAAGATGTCGCCGCCGAGGCCGCAGCCGAAGCACTTCCAGGAATCACGCGCCGGGGTGACCGTGAACGAGGGCGTCTTCTCCCCGTGGAACGGGCACAGACCCTTGAACGTCGTGCCCGCCTTCTTCAGCTGGACGCTCTCGCCGATGACGTCGACGATGTTCAGCCGGCTCTTGACTTCCGCCGCGATTCCGCCTGCCAACCGACCTCCGGTGCCTCCTCGTGCATCGATCTCTACGACCCGTACGACGCCGAGGTTCTCCGAGCGTCCCGCCCCGTGCCGCGATCCGCCGGACATGGTGCTGGCCTGTCAAGGTCTTGACAGGCCGATCGAAGGCGATTCTACGCCCTCCAGCCCCCTCTTGACAAGGTGGTTGTCAATACTCCGTGGGAGTACCTGATCCAGGCGTAGGCGGTCGAGATCGCGAGGGATACCGGGCCCATGAGGGCGCCGCTGCGACCCGTCAGGCCGGGGCGGCGTTACGAGCCTGGGTGGGCCGGCGAACGAGCGGCGCGGTGGCGAGGATGGCCGAGACGAGGCCGAGCCCGCCGACGATCGCGACAACGCCGACCGGGACCGCGTCGCCGGCCGCGGCGACGAAGACGAACCCACCGAGAACGCCGGCGCTCATCACCGGGACCCAGATCAGCATCGGCAGCGCGAAGACCGACGCGCGGCTCCCACGGATGAGGCCCAGTCCGGCAAGCGCCGCCAGCGGCAGGAAGAAGCCGAGGTCGAGGGCGTAGACCGGGTTGGTGCTGAGCCCGGCGAGGACGAGATCGGGCGCGAGCGTTCCGGTGAGGGTGGTCGTCACGATCTGGCCGATCCAGAGGAGCCCGAAGAGCGCCGCGACCGCGATCAGGAGGCCGCCCGACAGGCGGCGGTAGAGTCGGTCCCGCACCGCCTCGGCGGCGGCCACGACGCGCCGATCATGGGCCCCCAGGACGAGGCTCCAGAGGGCCAGTCCGAAGATCGCGATGTGGATCGCGGTGAGCGGATTCATCACCACCGAGAAGGCGAAGATCGCGTAGTTGTAGACGAGGTAGAAGAGGCCCGCGACGACCGCCAGGACGCCCGTCGACGATCCGCGGCGGGTGGTCCAGAACCCGGCAGCGACGAGCGGCACGGCGACGAACAGCGTGGCGAGGTCCGTGCCGCGGGCCTGCTGCACCCAGTTCGGGGCATCGCGATAGAGGCCTGGGATGAGCAGGCCGGCGACGGAGGCGAGGGCCGCGAGAATCGTTGCGGTGGTGCCCAGGGCACCGGGAACAGAGCGCGAAGTCATTCAGGCACCTTGCGTTGGGAATGGACGTCGCCCTCATGTTCAGGCCGGGCGCGGGACAGATACAGGGCATTCGGACCCCTCCCGGCTCGCCAGACGGCCCTGCCATGGCACCTCCCGACACCGGCACGATCACCATCCCGCCTCGTTGTCGCCGGCCTCAGTCGGCTGGCCGGTCGCGCTGGCGGCGCGCCTGACACCCACGCCAGAGGGAGAATCGCCTTGCCCCACTCCGTCGTCGGAATAGCCCTCGTCCTCACGGCCTGATCACGACGATGATCGGCATCGGGAGTGCGACAAACCCCAACGCGGCGGCCCTGGCGATGCCATCGTGGATGAGCTGGTGGCCCGGTCCCTTCGGCCGCTCCTGGGTTCTCGATTCGCTCAACCTCGGATCCGGCCCCGCGATGCTCGGCGGGCTCCTCTGGCTCGCCGCCGGACTCGCGTTGATCGGCGCCGGCCTCGGCTGGTTCGGTGTGCTCCTCCCGGGCGAGCAGTGGCCGAGACTCGCACTTGCCGGGGGCGTGCTCGGGCTGCTTGCGCTCACCCTGTTCTTCCACCCGTTCTACCTCGTGGCCGTCATCCTCGATGTGGCGATCGTGGTGCTCGCATGGGGTCGGCTCGCCGCGAGCTGATCGGCGGCCTGGCTTCGGCCCAGGCGCTTGGGAGACCATCCCGCGACCAAGACGGTGCCCGCGCCGCGGATCGATGAGCGGCCCGGCGACGCGGTGGCCCACCTCGAGGCTCGGGACGGCCTA
>MGOD01000132.1:6056-11111 GCA_001795245.1 Chloroflexi bacterium RBG_16_70_13 | reverse complement strand
GCCTACCACGATCGACCCGCCGGGAGCAACGTGGAAGCCGAGCTCGAGCAGGCCAGGCGGCAGCGGGACGTGGCCACGGAGTGCTCGCCCAACTCTTGCCCTGACCGCCTCGTCCCCGGCGGGCGGCTAACCCGATCTTCGACCTGGCGGCCGACCGGGGTACGCTGACATCGATGAGCCGTCCGCGCGTGGCACGCTGGATCGAGGTCGGGCTTGCCGTCGTTGCCGCGGTGGCGGTCGCGACGGGCGTCGTGGCCGGGCTCGAGGGGTGGCTCAAGCTCCCCAACGCTTCGAACGTCTACCTCGTGGCGGTCGCCGCGATCGCCATCCGGTACGGAGTGACCGGGGCGTCGCTCACCGCGCTCGTGGCCGTCCTCGTCTACGACTTCCTTTTCACCGAGCCGTACCTGACGCTCACCGTCTCGGATCCGGACGAGTGGCTCCACCTCGTCCTGCTCCTGTTCGTCGCCGTCACGGTCGGCCAGCTGGCCGCGCTGCAACGGAGCCGCGCTGAGGCGGCGATCGCCAGGGAGCACGAGTCGCGGGCCCTCTTCGACGTCACCCGGGCCCTCGCCAGGCGGACCTCGACGACGGACGCGCTGCCGGCGATCGCGGCCGCGCTCGCCCGGGAGGCGGGGATGCCGCAGGTCTGGTTCGGCCTCGGGGCCGACGACGCCGGCGAGCGCGTCGTCGGCCAGAGCTGGGAGGGGCCGGCCCGTGCCTCCCCACGCGGCTACGCCGTCCTCCACCGGGACGCCTCGGGCGGGGCGACGGCATGGACGCAGGTCCGCGGGCCTCTGGCCGCCCGCGGAGCCGGTCCCACGAGCACCCGCCACGTGCGCGTCCGGATGGAGGAGGCTGGCCGGCCGATCGGCTCGCTGTGGGCCTCACGCGACGCCGGCGACGGCCTGCCCGACACCCAGACGACGACGCTCCTCCGGGTCGCCGCCGACCTCGTCGCCCAGGCGCTTGCCCACGATCGCCTCGAGTCCGAGACGCGTCGCGCCGAGATCGCCCAGCAGAGCGACGCCCTGAAGTCGGCCCTCCTCGAATCCGTGTCGCACGACCTCCGGACGCCGCTGGCCTCTATCCGGGCCTCCGCCGGCACGCTCATGGACCCGGACGTGGCCCTGGATCCCGACGAGATCCGGGCGAGCGCCGCCTCCATCGACCGGGAGGCCCAGCGGCTCAACCGACTCGTCGGCAACCTCCTCGACCTAAGCCGCATCGAGGCCGGCGTCCTTCGCGTCGCAGATGAGGCCCTCGACCTCGACGACGTCGTGGCCGGGGCGATCGCACTCGTCGAAGGGCGCGCCGGCGTCCGCCGGATCGAGGTCGCCACCGGAGAAGGCGCCGTCATCGCCGACCCCATCCTCCTCGAGGAGGCCCTCGTGAACCTCCTGGACAACGCGATCCGCCACACGCCCGAGGGCTCCGCGATCCGGATCTCCGCCGGCGTCGCCGCCGGATCCGCCGCCGGCTCGGATGATCGAGCGGCGCTCGTGTGCGTGACCGTCGAGGACTCCGGCCCCGGCGTCCCCGACGAGGCGCTGCCGCGAGTCTTCGACCGCTTCTTCCGGGCCGGCGGGAGGCGGCGCTCGCCCGGGACCGGCATCGGCATCGGCCTCGCCGTGGTCCGCGGCTTCGTCGAGGCGATGGGCGGCCGGGTCGCGGCGCGCCGCAGCGATCTCGGCGGGCTGGCGATCGACGTCGAGCTTCGCGCGGCGGCGATCCCCTCGGTTGTGGACGCGGCGTCGTGACCGCCGAGCGCGAGCCCGGGCCGAGCGTCCTGATCGTCGAGGACGACGACGCCACGCGCTCTGCGCTGCGCCGTGACCTCGTGGCCCGTGGCTTCAAGGTCGAGGACGTCCGGGGCGGGGGCGAGGCGCTCCAGCGCTGGGAGGCCCGCCGCCCGGACGTCGTGCTCGTCGACCTCGGCCTGCCGGACATGGACGGGACCCGGATCATCGCCCGGATCCGGCGCGAGGCGACGACGCCGATCCTTGTGATCTCGGCCCGCGACGCCGAGGCGACGAAGGTCGAGGCCCTCGAGCTGGGGGCCGACGACTACGTCACGAAGCCGTTCGGGACCGCCGAGCTCCACGCCCGCCTGCGGGCCGTCCTGCGGCGGGCCGGCGGCCCCTCGGCCGACGCGAGCGGCCGGGTCGCCGTCGGGCCTCTCGTCCTCGACGCCCTGCGCCACGAGGTCACCGTCGAGGGCCGGCGGGTCGATCTCACCCCGCGCGAGTTCGAGATCCTCCGCGTCCTGCTTGCGCACCCGGGCCGGCTCGTCACCCGGGGCCGCCTTCTCCGCGCGGTCTGGGGCGACGCCTACCGCGGCGAGGATCACTACGTCCACGTCTACGTCAGCCAGGTACGGCGGAAGCTGGCCGCGGCGGATCCGGAGGGCTCGCTCCGCAGACTCATCGTTACGGAGCCGGGGGTCGGCTACCGCGTCGGCGCTGAGGAGTAGCCCGCGGGAGCCCAATCCTGAGGGTCCCTTGAGGGATCGCGACCAGCCGACGGCACGTGGCCTCTTGGCGACGAGTCGTACGTTCGAGACGTGGACCACCCTCGCCCGACCCTCCTGCCCGTCGCCGTCCCGATCGCGGCCGATCGAGCCCTCGGCGAGCTCATCGCCGCCATCGAGCTGGTCGCATACGGGGTAGCCATCCGCGTCCACGTGACCGGCCTGGCCGGCCTCGACGAGGTGGCGGCCCAGGGTCTCGTCCGGGCGCAGCTGGCGGGCGTCCGTTTCACCCTGACGCGGGAACAGCCCGACACCGTGACCGCGATCGTCGGGCCACGCGGGGAATGATCGCGGGTCGCAGGCCGCGGGCCCTCCAGGGCCGCAAGGTCGGAGATCGACGGGTTCGCGTCGAGCGCCCGCACACGGCCTTCTTCCGCTACTCGGGCGAAGGCCGGCTCGTGGCCAAGGAGGCGGCATCGCAGCCGCACACGCCGGCCGGTCGGGCGCTGGCGAGGGTCCGGGCGATCCTCTTCGGCCGCCCACTCTCGATCCACGAGGAGATCGAGGAGCGGCTGCCCAAGAAGAAGGCCCTTGCGATCTTCAGCTCCGACCCGATCAGCTCCTCGGCCTATGCGACGGAGGAGATCCTCCGCGTCCTCGTCCTGGCCGGTGCCGGCTTCCTCTTCCTGAGCCTCCCGGTCGCCGCGGCGATCGCCCTCCTCCTCGCCGTCGTATCGACGAGCTATCGGCAGATCGGCTACGCCTACCCCTCGGGCGGGGGCGCCTATGCCGTCGCCCGGGCGAATCTGCCGGCCCTGGCATCGCTCATCGCCGCCGGGGCGCTGCTGGTCGACTACGTCATGACCGTGGCCGTCTCGACCGCGTCGGCGGTCGAGCAGATCATCTCCGCGGTCCCCGGGGTCGCCGGGGAGCGCCTGCTCATCGGGGTCGCCGCGATCGTGCTGATCACCCTCGGCAACCTTCGGGGCCTCCGCGAATCGGGGAACATCTTCGCGATCCCCACGTACCTGTTCGTCGGTTCGGCCCTCCTCATGATCGCGATCGGCATGTACCGGATCATCGTCCTGGGCGAGCACGCGGCGCCGCCCTCACCCCTGCCGGGGGCACCCAGCCCCCTGGAACCGCTCGGGCTGCTGCTGATCATCCGGGCGTTCGCCTCGGGCTCGGTCGCCCTCACCGGCACGGAGGCGATCGCCAACGGCGTGCCGGCGTTCAAGCCGCCGGAGCCGAAGAACGCGGCGGCCACCCTGACGATCGTGGCCGTCCTCCTGGCGGTCCTGTTCCTGGGGATCACGTTCGTGGCCCTGAACTTCGGGATCGTCGCGATCGATGAGCTCGCCCCGAAGACCGTCATCAGCCAGGTCGCGGCCCTCGCCTTCGGCGACGGCTCGATCGGGTTCTACCTGTTCCAGACCTTCACCGCCCTGATCCTCTTCCTCGCGGCCAACACCTCGTACAACGCCTTCCCGAGACTGGCCGCGATCCTGGCACGCGACGGGTACCTACCGCGCCAGTTCAGCTTCCGAGGCGATCGCCTGGCCTTCACCTCCGGGATCGTCATCCTGAGCCTCGTCGCGATCGCCCTGCTCGTGATCTTCGAGGGCAACACCACAGCCCTGATCCCGCTCTACTCGGTCGGCGTATTCGTGTCGTTCACGATCAGCCAGGGCGGCATGGTCAGGCACTGGCTGCGCGAGCGTCCCCCGGGCTTGACGTGGCGCCTCGGAATCAATGGCTTCGGCTGCGTGCTGACCGCGTTCGTCGCGGTCGTCGTCACCGTGGCCAAGGCCCCGCCATCGCTCCTCGTGGCGGTCGTCATCCCGGTACTCGTCGTGATGATGCTGTTCATCAATCACCAGTACCGTTCATCGGCCGCGAAGCTGGCGGTCCGCGACGACGGAGTCCTGCCCGCCCCCCATCGAGAAGAGCGCGTCATCGTGCCGGTTCCGGGCCTGAACCGGGCCGTCGTCCACGCCGTCAACGTGGGCCGCTCCATTGCCCCCGATGTTCGCGCCGTGCTCGTGTCGGATGAGCCCGACGAGGCAGACGCGATCCGCCAGCGCTGGGAGCGCCAACTGCCCGACGTGCCCCTCGTCGTCGTCGAATCGCCGTACCGGGCGCTCGTCGGGCCACTCCTCGCCTACCTCGACGTCCTCGACGCTGCCTGGCCCCCGGAGAAGGACACGCCGATCACGTTCGTGGTCATCCCGGAGTACGTCGCCCGGAGCTGGTGGGAGCGCCTCCTCTACAACCAGTCGGCGAAACGGCTCCGGATCGCCCTCCTCGGGCGGCCGCACACCGTCGTCGTCGCCGTCCCCTATCGTCGCGACGACGGCGACACGCAACCGCGGGCCGCCGCGCCGCCGACCGCGGAGCCACCGGCCGTGGCTGCCGCGGGCCGGCGCCGATCCTGAGACGCGGGCCACCATTCGATCGGCGGGTCAGCGCTCCACGTCCCGACGGGCGATCCCGACGCCGGCGAGCACGACACCCCCGAGGGCGATGACCACACAAGCGATCATCCCGGGCCAGTCCCAGGTCCCGACCATCGGCTGGCCCAGGTG
>MGOD01000132.1:0-6050 GCA_001795245.1 Chloroflexi bacterium RBG_16_70_13 | reverse complement strand
CAAGGCCAGGTCGTGGACCCAGTCCGGCCACTTCAGCGCCGGGGCGAGGATGTCGAGCATGAACGTGGCGATCACGATCCCGGCCACGACCTCGCCCGCGATCGAGGTTCGGATGAGCCCGCCGACGGCGAGGCCGATCCCGGCCAGGGCGGCCGCGTACAGCCCGAGCACGAGGCTGCCGAGGATCGGGGTCAGGACGTCGCCACCGGCGATGGCGGAACCGATCCCGATTCCAAGGGCGATGACCCCGGTCATGACAGCGATCGCCGCCATGAGGCCGAGCCCGCCGGCCACCGCCCAGCGGGCGCGCGACATCGAGGAGGTGAGGAGCATCTCGAGCCGGCCACCGGTCTCATCCGCAGCCCAGCCGCTGACGAGCGTCGACGCCGCAAACCCGGCCAGGATCAACCCGAAGGTGACGAACGCGAGCTGCAGGAACGCGCCCGCTCCGGTGAGCTCGATGTTCGGGAAGATCGACGCCCAGATCTGGCGCGTTTCCGGCGACAGCTGGTCGAGGGCCCCCGCCAGCGAGAGGGACGCCGCCCCGAAGATGAAACCCATCAAGCCAATCCCCAGCCCCCACCACACGGCAAGCGGGAGCCGATCGCCGAAGGACCGGCTGGCCGGGCCGCTGAGACCAAGGGCGATCTCGGGGACGTGCGGCCACGGGATCCGGGTCGTGACCCCCAGGTCGCGTCGGGCGAAGAGCTCAACGCCGATGACGAGCAGCACGACTGCGACGACGGCCCCCGGCAGGAGCGAGACCCAGTCGAACTGGCCGGCGAGCGGCTGGTGGCGGGCGGTCCAGCCGAACCAGGTCAGGTTCGCCGGCCCGGCGAATGCCGGGACCGCTGCCTGGTAGCCGTTGACGAAGTAGCCGACGAGGAGGACCGCGCCGGCGATCGCCGCGGAGCCGCCCCGTCCGAAGACAGGGGCCAGGGCGAAGGCCACGGCCCCGGAGGCGAGGGCCACGACGCCCACCCAGAGGGCGAACCCGATGGCCGAGGCCGGTGAGATCTCGTCGCCGGGCAGGGTCGCGAACGCGGCCCCGCCGATCCAGGCCGAGAGGCCCACAGCGATGACGACGATGGCCATCCCGGTCAGGTGGGCGGTCAGCTTCTCGACGGCGATCCGGCGCATCCCGAGCCGGGTCGTGGCGACGAACTCGAGGCTGCCCCGGCGTGCCTCGCCGGCGAGCGTGCCGGACAGGGCCAGGACCGACCACAGCGCGGCGACCAGTCCGAGCGACGCGCCGCTCTTCCAGCCGATCGAGCCGCCGAGGGTCTCGATATTGGCCGGGAAGGGGTTGCCGTAGACCCCCGACAGGGCCGGGGGCAGGCTCTTGACGAGGTTGGCGAGCTCGATCCGGGACTGGGCCGTGTTGTAGGCCTCGCCGAAGGCGGCGGCCCCCGAGAGGACGATGGCCGCCGCGATGCCGCCGACGATGATCACGGCCAGCCGCGAATCGCGGAGGGTCTTGGCATAGACGGTGCCCAGGCCGTAGATGCGGCTGAAGGTCGAGGTAGAGGTCCGGGTGCCCGACGGCGCCGGTGCGGCGTGGGCGGTCATGCGCGCGCCTCCGTGGACTCCACGGCCTCCTGGCCGTACTGGGCGAGGAAGGTCTCCTCGAGGCTCGGCTCGCGGCTGACGAAGTCGAGCAGCTCGAAGCGGGCGGCCGCCCGGACGACCGGCGTGATCGGACCCGAGACGCGCATCCGCAGGACGTGGTCGTCGGCCGCCACGTCGCTGACGCCGGGCAGCATCTCGAACTCGGCGCGCGGCACCGGGCCGGCGAAGCGCAGCTCGACCTGGTGGTGGGCGAGGTCGCGGAGGGCCTCGGTCCGGTCGACCTTCACGAGCCGGCCGTCGCGGATGATCGCGACGCGATCGCAGGTCCGTTCGACCTCGCTCAGGATGTGACTCGAGACGAAAACCGTCCGGCCCTCCTCCTTGGCCTCGCGGACGAGGGCGTAGAAGGACTGCTGGACGAGAGGATCCAGGCCCGAGGTCGGCTCGTCGAGGACGAGCAGCTCCGGCCGGTGCTGAAGGGCGATGACGAGGCCGATCTTCTGCTTGTTGCCCTTCGAGTACTCCTTGAACTTCCGGCTCGGGTCGACATCGAAGCGCTCGATAAGCGAGGCCTGGTAGGCCGGGTCGACGCCGCCCCGGAGGTTCGCGAAGTAGGCGATGTGCTGGCCACCCGTCAGGCGGTCGTAGAGGGCGAACTCGCCGGGGACGTAGCCGATCCGCTTATGGATGGCGATCGGGTCGACGCTCGACTCGATGCCGAAGACGAAGGCCTTGCCGCTCGTCGGCCGGATGAGGTCGAGGATCGTCCGGATCGTCGTTGTCTTGCCGGCCCCGTTGGGCCCGAGGAAACCGAAGACCTCGCCCTCGTTGACCTCGAGATCGACCTCGACGATCCCTCGGTGGGTGCCGTACGACTTGGTGAGGGCTTCGGTCCTGATGATGGCGGTCATGGTGCTCCTTTGGGCGGTCGGCGATGTCAGCCGAACCAGAACTCGAGGGCTTGCTCGTCGAGGAACTGCAGCGATCCGGGACGCACGCCGACGATTCGCTCGAACGCCTCCAGGTAGGCGTCGAATGTCCGCTTGACCTCCTCGAACGTGACGCTGCCGTCCTGCCGGCCGATCCACAGCTCCATCGCCAGCTCGCCCATGGCCTGGAGGAGGCCGACGAGGACGCTCGGGAGAAACCCGGGCTCGCGGGACGTGAAGGTGCCCTCGGCGATACCCTGGCGGACGATCCGCTCGAGCAGCGGCCGCTGTCGGCTCGCCGCCAGGCGTCTCAGCTTCTCCCGGACGATCGCGTTGTCGTCCGAGAGCCAGACGCGCATGACCCCGAGGACGAGGTCCTTGCGTTCGGCCTTGTACTGGGCGATCCCGCCGAACACGGCTTCGAGCTTCCGGGGCGCAGGGAGTCCGGGATCGTCGAGGAGCGGCTCGACCCTCGCCATCGCCTGGTCGGCCATGCGCTCGACGACCGCGTTGGCGAGCGCGTCCTTGGATTCGAAGTAGTGGTAGAAGGCGCCCCTCGAGGCTCCGGTCGCGTCCAGGACGTCCTGGAGGCTGAAACGTTCGTAGCCGCGGGTCTGGATGAGGCTCTGGGCGGCATCGATGAAGACGTCCCGCCGGACGGCGTGAGCGGCCGGGTCGAGGGTCCGGGCCACGGGTCTCCTATTCTTAGACCGACTGTCGGTCTGATAATAGCACCCGGGGTCAACGCGCTGGGATCGTGGATCGACGAGTCGGCCGCCGCCGGCCCTCAAGGAATCCTCAAGCCGGGCATACGCCCCACGTATGAAGCCGACCGTTCGACGATCGCCCATTCGAGGATCCTGTCGGCTTCATACGCCCCAGGTATGGCGGCGCCCCGGACCTCGCCACGACGCGGGGCTGTAGTGCTGCGTCATTACGCCACCCGTATGAACGACGACGGCGTGGCTTCACCCGCCGACCGGGCCGTCAAATTCATACGCCCCCTGTATCGAACGTCGAAGCTCATACGCGCCACGAACGAGGTCGGAGGTCGAGCCACGCCCGAGTCCGGCCCCGGTTGCGCTCACTCCCCCCGCGCAGGACGCTGACCGACTGGCCGGTTGATGTCGTCGCCGGTGCACCCGCGCACCGGAGTAACGCCCCGTCAATGGTCCGGTGCGGTGGGGTTGGGTAGAGTAGACGGCACTCGCGCCACCGCGCCGGCCCGATCCTTGTGCCTGGGCCCGCGCCATCCGAGCAGCCACCGTCCTTGGGCACTGAGGGTCCTCACCAATCCTCGAGGAGGTCTGATCCATGTCGCGCGTCGCGTCCCGAATCCTCGTCGCGGTCATGACCGCGATCGTCGCCACCGGCAGCCTGTCACTGCGACCCGCACCGGTCCTTGCGGTCAGCCCGAACGTCGTCATCAGCCAGGTCTACGGCGGTGGCGGGAACAGCGGGGCGCCGCTGTCGAACGACTTCATCGAGCTCTTCAATCGCGGTACGACGTCTGTGTCGCTCGCGGGCTGGTCGGTCCAGTACACGAGCGCGACCGGAACGGGCAACTTCGGCGCGAACTCCGGGCAGCTCACCGAGCTTCCGAGCGTGTCGCTCGCTCCGGGTCGGTACCTCCTGGTCCAGGAAGCCGCCGGCGCGACTCCATCGACGCCGCTGCCGACGCCCGATGTGACCGACACGACGCCGATCAACATGAGCGCGACGGCCGGCAAGGTCGCGCTGGTCAACACGACAGCGTCCCTCGGGTGCAACGGCGGGTCGACCCCCTGCAGTGCCGGGGCGCTGGCCCAGATCATCGATCTCGTCGGCTACGGTGGGGCGAACTTCTTCGAAGGCGCCGGGGCCACCCCTATCCTCAGTAACTCGACGGCTGCGGTCCGCGGTGAAGCTGGCTGCAACGACACAGATGACAACGCCGCGGACTTCACCGCGGCCACGCCGGCCCCCCGCAATGCGGCGACGGCCGCTCACCTCTGTCCTACCGGGATCGGCCTGACGATCGACAACGTCATCGCCCGGGAAGGGACCGGCGGAACGACGTCGTTCGACTTCACCATCAGCCTCTCGGCGCCGGCCGGTGCCGGCGGCGTGACGTTCGACATCGAGACGTCGGACGGCACGGCGACCACCGCCGACGGCGACTACACCGGCCAGTCGCTCACGGGCCAGACGATTCCGGAGGGCAGCTCGTCGTACGGCTTCAGCGTCGACGTCGGCGGTGACGCCACTGCCGAGCCCGACGAGTCGTTCAGCGTCGACGTGAGCAATGCCGTCGGCGCGGAGATCGCCGACGGCGAGGGCCTGGGCACGATCGTCGACGACGATTCGTGCGGCCTCGCCTTCACGCCCATCCACGACATCCAGGGCGGCGGATCGGCCAGCCCGATCGCCGGCACATCCGTGACGACGGAGGGCGTCGTCGTCGGCGACAACGAAGGCCCGATCACGAGCGGCATCCGGGGCTTCTACATCCAGGGCACGGACGCCGGAGCCGATGCGAATTCCGACACCTCGGAGGGCATCTTCGTCTTCACCGGCGACGCCGACAACGGCGTGGCCGCCGGCGACGTCGTCCGCATCCGGGGCGTCGCTCGCGAGCGCTTCAGCCAGACTGCGATTACAGGGGCGAACAGCAATACCGTCCCGGTGGCCGGCTACAACATCGTAACCTGCGCCACGGGTGCGTCGGTCACCCCGACCGACGTGCTGCTGCCGTTCGTAACCTCGGCCGCCAACTCGCTCGAGCGCTACGAGGGCATGCTCGTTCGTTTCCCGCAGGACCTCGTCATCGCCGAGTACTTCAACTACGACCGCTTCGGCGAGCTCGTCCTGGCCCTGCCGCTCGACGACGAGACACGGCCGTTCACCGGCACGGCGATCGACGAGCCCGGCGTCGGCCCGTCGCCCGCCAACCTCCGGACGCAGGCCAACGCCCTCAGCCGGATCACCCTCGACGACGGCCTGGGCTCCGAGAACCCGAGCTTCACCCGCCATCCGAACGGCGCCGCCTTCGGCCTCGCCAACCGGTTCCGCGGCGGCGACACAGTCACCAACACGATCGGCGTCCTCGGCTTCGACTTCAACCTCTACCGGATCCAGCCCACGGGACCTGCCGACTACGAGGCGACGAATCCGAGACCAGACGAGCCCGAGGAGGTCGGGGGCGACGTCACGGTCGCGGCGATGAACACGCTGAACTACTTCCTGACGCTCGACTACCCGACCGGAGACCCGCTCGACAACAAATGCGGCGCCAGCCAGACCCTGGAGTGCCGTGGCGCAGACTCGAACCAGCCCACGGAGTTCACTCGCCAGCGCGACAAGATCCTTGCCGCGATCACCGGGCTGGACGCCGACGTCGTCGGTCTCAACGAGCTCGAGAACACTCCCGGCGTGGACCCGGCCGCCGACCTCGTCGCCGGCCTGAACACGGCCCTCGGTGCCGGGACCTACGCGAGCATCGAGACCGGCGTCATCGGCACGGACGCGATCCGCGTCGGCATGATCTACAAGCCCAGCGTCGTCACGCCGGTC
>MGOD01000131.1:22797-23562 GCA_001795245.1 Chloroflexi bacterium RBG_16_70_13 | reverse complement strand
CGGGGACCGTCAGCTCCACGACCTCGCCCTCGAACGTCGGCGCGTAGCCGCCGATGAGACGCGGGTTCGTTGTGTCGGTCGCCCGGGTGAAGGTCAGGCGCTGGGTCAGGTAGTCGAGCTCGAACATCCCCTCCTCGCCGACGACCGTGAGCTGGCGGCGCTTGGCCGGCGTCAGCCAGTCCACGTCGAGCTGGGCGACGACGCCCGAGGGAAAGTGAAGGAGCCCGAACAGGAGGTCCTCGTGGTCGGCGTGGATCCGCTGGGCCGTCTCGGCGTGGACCCGGACCGGCCGCTCGCCGGCGATCCAGCAGCAGATGTCGACGTCGTGGGTGGCGAGGTCGATGGTCACCCCGACGTCCCGGATGCGGGCCGGAAAGGGGCCGGCTCGGCGCGACGTGATGGCGTACACGGTCGACAACCAGCGCTCCTCGTGGAGGAGGCGGCCCAGCTCTCGAACCGCCGGGTTGAAGCGCTCGACGTGGCCGACCTGGACGGGCACGCCGGTCGCCCGGGACGCGGCCACGATCTCGAGGGCGTCGTCGACCGTCGACGCGAGCGGCTTCTCGACGAGGACGGCGATCCCACGCCCGATGGCGGCCAGCGCGAGCGGGAGGTGGGCCGTCGTCGGCGCGGCGATGACGACGGCGTCGAGCTCGGCCTCGGCGACCATCGCCAGTGGCTCGGAGAAGCCCGTGGCGCCGGTCTGGGCGACCGCGCCGGCGAGGGCCTCTGGCGCGGGGTCCGCGACGGCGACGAGGCGGGCGT
>MGOD01000131.1:19783-22763 GCA_001795245.1 Chloroflexi bacterium RBG_16_70_13 | reverse complement strand
CCCATCGAGCCGAGGCCGGCCAGCCCGACCCGGACCGCCCGGCTTGCGGCCGCGCGGTCCCCGATGGGGCGCCAGAACGCCGTCATCCGCCCCCCGTCATGCGCCCGCGGCGACCCCGGCGTGGACGGTCACGGCCCGCCGGACGACGCCGATGACCGTCGCCCGGTCCTCGTCGGTCAGGCCCGGGTACATCGGCAGGGCGATCGTCCGCGCCGCCGCCCGATCGGTCGTGGGCAGGTCGGCGTGCAGGCCGCGCTCCTGGATGTAGGCCTGGCGGTGGACGGGGATCGGGTAGTAGATGTCGGCCCCCACGCCGCCCTCGCGGATCGCTGCCAGGATCGCATCGCGGGCGGGGCCAACGTCGAGCGTGTACTGGTGGTAGACGTGGGTCCGGCCGTCCGGGACCACCGGGGTGGCCACCGGCAGGTCCGCGAAGGCCGCGTCATAGGCGGCCGCGATCGCCTGTCGGCGGGCCGTGTTGCGGTCCAGCTTGGCAAGCTGGACGAGCCCGATCGCTGCATTGAGATCGGTCATCCGGTAGTTGAAGCCGAGCGTCTCGAACTGGTAACGCGCCCGCATCCCCTGGTTGCGGTACAGCCGGAGTCGGTCGGCGAGGGCATCGTTGTCGGTCGTGATGAAGCCGCCCTCGGCGGTCGTCATGTTCTTCGTCGCATACAGGCTGAACGTGCCGTGGCCGAAGCTGCCGGCCCGCCGGCCGCGGAACGTCGCGCCGTGGGCCTGGCAGGCGTCCTCGACGACCTCGAGGCCGTGCCGGTCGGCAATCGCGCGGATCATGTCCATGTCGGCCACCAGCCCGAAGAGGTGGACCGGCACGATCGCCCGGGTCCGGGGCGTGATCGCAGCCTCGACTCGCTTGGCGTCGATGAGGTAGGTGTCCGGCTCGATGTCGACGAAGACGGGCACCGCTCCCGTCGAGAGGATCGCGTTGGCCGTCGCGGCGAAGGTGTGGGAGACGGTGATGACCTCGTCGCCCGGCCCGATCCCGAGGCAGGCGAAGGTCGCCATGAGCGCCAGCGTCCCGTTACCCACCGCGATCGCGTGGTGGACGCCGCAATAGTCGGCCCAGGCCGCCTCGAGCTCCCGGACCCGGGGGCCCTGGGCAATGATCCCGGAACGGATGACGTCGGCGACGGCGTCGATCTCGTCCTGGCCGAGGTCGGGGCGGGCGATCGGGATCATGCGGGCACTCCCTGCTGGGGCCGCGGGCGCTCTTCGAGCGCTTCCGCGTCCGGGACGTAGACGTAGGTCCGCCCGCAGCTCGGGCAGTGGAGCTCGGGGTGGGTCGAGTAGTGGGGCAGGTTCGCCGCCGCGGGCATCCCGTCGGCATCGAGGAGGCGGACGCCGCAGGCGCACATCCAACCGATCCGCCGCGCGGGGCTGCCGACGACGAGCGCATGCGACGGCACGTCGCGGGTGACGATCGCCCCGGCGCCGACGGTCGCGAAGCGGCCGACGTCCGTGCCGGCGACCACGACCGCCCCGGCCCCGATCGACGAGCCATGACGGAGCCTGATCGGGCTGACCGTCCAGTCCTCGGCCCGGGCGAGGTCGCCGGTCGATGTGATTGCCCGGGGGTAGCGATCGTTCGTCAGGATCGCCCCGGGGCCGATGAAGACGCCATCCTCGACGGTCACGCCGTGGTAGACGAGGGCGCCGTTCTGGATCTTCGTCCGATCCCCGATCTCGACGCCCTCGTCGATGAAGACGTCGCGCCCGATCACGCACTCGGCACCGATGCGAGCCCCGGTCCGGACCTGGGCTCGATGCCAGATGCTGGTCCCCGCGCCCACCGCCACGTCGGCCTCGAGGTCGGCCGAGGGATGGATCCGGGCGGTCGAGTCGATCACGTGTCGCGGCGCTCCTGCTGCGGCTCCCGAGCCGCGCTGGGCGGCGCATCGGCGCTCGGGTCGGCCCGGCAGGGGAGCCGGGCGAAACGGCATCCGAGTATAGCCGAGCCCCTTCGATCCACCCTTCTCAGCTGCCCCGTCGACCGCGCCCGACGAGCCCGGCGAGGAGCCCGAACGCAGCCCCGAAGGCGAGGGCCGCACGCCAGTCGAGGAGGACCCGGACGTCGCCGCTCACGCGTTGGGCGATGAGGACGAGGACGCCACTCGGCTTGCGGAACTCGACCTCCTGGGCGACGAGCGTCCGGACGACCGCCTGGTCGATCGTGGCGTGCTGGGCGAGGATCGAGCCGGCGCCGCCCTGGCTGAGGCTCACCTCGCGGCCCATGGCGGCCCCGACACCGCCCATCAGGACCGAGACGCGATCGCCCCGGGCGAGCCCGATCGCCCCCTGGGTGAGCCGGACCTCGGTCGCGTCGACGCGGCCGACCGCGCCCTGGTGGACCTCGACCGCGTCGGCCTCGATCCACGAGCCGTCCTCGTGGATCTCTGGCGACTCCACGATCTCGCCGGTCAGGGCCGTCTCAACCCCAGGCTCCGCGGCGACGGCGCGGCTCGCCCGGCGTGATCGGCCGGCGGCCGGGGCACGGCCATTGGTCCGGGTTGACGTGTCGCTGCCGTCCGACTGGCCGGCCTTCCGTGCAGGCATCGCTCGTACCTCGACGTTTCGTCCCGTCCCGTGCCTCCGCCCGCCGGGGCATCGGCTGCTGGCGCGGACTTTGAATTGCTCGGCTATTCTGCGCCCCGCCGCGAGGACGGTCGCGGCGAGAGGGGAGACCAGGTGACTGAGCCCGGCGGCGCGGCGGCGAAACGCACGTTTCCCCGGGCCGTCGTGGCCGTCGTCGTCCTCCTCGCCGTGGCGGGCGGCGTGGGTGGCGGTGCGCTGCTCGCCGCCTTGACCGGCCCGGGCTCGGTCGCCTCCGCCACCGGATCGCCGGACGCAACGGCCTCGCCGACGCCGGCCGCGACCCCCACGCCGAGCCCAACCCCGACCCCGACCCCCACGCCGCGTCCGACCCCCAGGCCAACGCCGGTCGTCGTGCCGGCACCGCTCA
>MGOD01000131.1:19439-19634 GCA_001795245.1 Chloroflexi bacterium RBG_16_70_13 | reverse complement strand
CATCCCGCGCTACATGCTCGTCTTCCAGGACACGATCCCGGGCTCCGTGGGGCCCGTCCGGAGCGCCCGTCAGTACTACGTCGACTGGGCCGCGGAATGGAACGCGGTCTACGTCCACGTCGGCGGCTCACCGCAGGCGCTGGCGACTCTCCGCTCGAAGGGCCGGGGGCAGCTCGTCTGGAACGCCGACGAATT
>MGOD01000131.1:19337-19427 GCA_001795245.1 Chloroflexi bacterium RBG_16_70_13 | reverse complement strand
CCGCTACCTGTGGCGCGCCGAGGACCACCGTGCGCCCCACAACGTCTACACCGACGGCCGCCATCTCCGCGAGCTCGCCGCCGCAGTCGG
>MGOD01000131.1:8885-19327 GCA_001795245.1 Chloroflexi bacterium RBG_16_70_13 | reverse complement strand
GGGCCGCAGGAGCCGGTCTGGGCCTTCGGGCCGGCCCTCCCGGCCGCGCTCCGGCCGGCGGGCGCGATCCTGACCGTCCACTACCCCTACGAGACGATCACCTACCGCTAGACTCGATCGCGAACACCTACTGGCGCTACGTCGACGGGTCGACCGAGCCCCAGGTCGATGCCGCCGATGGGGAGGTCGTCGCGCCGACAAACGTCGTCCTCCTCCGGATGCGATTCGGGGCTCTCAACGACGGGCATCCCGAGAAGAACCGCCTCGACGCCGACGATATCGGCGAGGGCGAGGCGATCGTCTCGACGAATGGCCGGATCATCCGCGGGACCTGGTCGAAGGAGTCGGTCACCGGCCCGACGCGCCTGTTCGACGGATCGGGCCGGCCGATCACGCTGACGGCCGGCCAGACCTTCGTCCAGGTCCTCGCCCTGTCGTATGGCTGGGAGGTCCGCGAGGGCATCCGGCTCGACGTCCGCCGGCCGGGCTGAGGCGCGCTACCGGCCTCGCGGGTCAGGCCCGCGGGTCAGGCCCGCGGCTCAGGCCCGCGGCTCAGGCCCGCGGCTCAGGCCCAACGGGCTCACCGGCCTCGCGGCTCAGGCTCCGCGTCGCGCCCCGACCTCGGCGTAGATCCGGCGCGTGTCGGCGGCGACGTCCGCCCAGGTCCGTCGCGCCGCTCGCGCCCGCTCCATGGCGTGGCTGGCGAGGCGGCGGTGGACCCGCTCATCCGCCCAGGCCGCCCGGAGGGCCGCCGCGAGCCGGTCGTCGTCGCGCGGCTCGACGAGGATCCCGGCCCCGCCGACGATCTCGGGCAAGGCCCCGACGTTGGTGCTCACGACCGGGGTCCCGCAGGCGACCGCCTCGATGGCCGCCAGGCCGGCACCCTCCGAGAGGACCGGCAGGAGCACCGCCCGGGCGCCGCGGACCAGTCCCGCCAGGCGCTCCTGGGGCAGGGCCGGAGCGTACGCAATGGCGTCGCCGACACCGGCCCGAGCGGCGGCCCGGGCGAGGGCGGCCCGATCGTCCGGCGTGGCGCCCACGAGGAGCACCCGCGGCGGCCAAGGGACGTCGGCCGGCAGCGAGGGGGGCCGGCCGGCAGCGGCCAGGAGTCCGAGCGCGCCGAGGAGCGTCGAGAGATCCTGGCGCGCGTCGTAGCGACCCGGGTAGACGAGATAGCGGTCCGGCAGCCCGAGGCGATCCACCTCGAGGCGGACCTCCGGATCCAGACCATGGGCGCCCGCCGCTGGTGGCCTGAAGGCCGGCCGGGCCGCGAGCGGCACGACCCGCAGCCGGTCACGGCGGATTCGGAGGAGGCGGTTCGCGGCACGAGCGATCGCCGCGCTGCCGACGATCACCGCCGCGGCGTCCCGCAGGAGCCGCGCTCGGAGGCGCTGCCCGAACCGGGCCGAGGGCGACCGCTGATACGCCCCGCGGAGCTCCCACGGGGCGAGATCGAGGAGGGTGACCACGATCGGCAGGCCGGAGAAGAGCGGTGGCGACCCGGCCGCGGCATGGTAGACCGCCCCGGCCGCGCCGCCTCGCTCGGCCCGCCACGCCGCTCCCAGCGACGCCCCGCGCAGGAGGAACGGGTCGACTGTCAGCGCCCCGGCGCGGAGGAGCCGGGTCGGCGGCAGGAGGCGGCGGCCAACGACGTCGAGATGCTCGAACCGGAGCGTCGGGTCGTCGAGGTCCGACTGGAGGAGGAAGGCGAACGACTCGCCTTCGATCGGCTCCGCGTCGAAAGCCCCGAGCAATCCCGTGAGATAGGCGCTCGTCGCGGGCGCCCGGTCCGGGTCCTGGAGCGGCCGGATGTCGAGGACGACCCGCAGGCCGGGGGTCGGCCGGGCCACCGGCGCGGTGCCGAGCGCCGGCACGGCCGTCACCCGGACTTGCGGTCGGGGCGGCGCTTCCTGTCGCGCCCAAGGAGCTCATCCGCCCGGAGACGGACGACCACGAGGAGCGCCTCGACGATGATCCGCCGCGACATCTTGGACTGGCCGACCTGACGGTCGCGGAACGTGATCGGCACCTCGGCGACACGGGCACCGGCGCGCGAGGCGCGGTGGGTCATCTCGATCTGGAAGACGTAGCCACCGGCGTGGACGCCCTCGAACGGGATCGCCTCGAGGGTCGTCGCCCGCCAGGCCTTGAAGCCGCCGGTGAGGTCGTGGGGGCGAAGCCCGAGGACGAGCCGGGCGAAGAGCGAGCCCCCGCGCGAGATGAGCCGCCGCCCGACGCCCCAGTCCTCGACCCTGCCACCCCTCGTGTAGCGACTTCCGATGACGAGATCCGCCCGGTCGCCGGTGATCGGCTCGAGGAGCCGTGGCAGGATCGCGGGATCGTGGGACCAGTCGGCGTCCATCTGGACCACGATGCCGGCTCCACCGTCGAGGGCGACGCGGAAGCCGTCCAGGTACGCCCGGCCGAGCCCCTGCTTGCCGGCCCGATGCCGGACCCGGACCCGTGGATCCTCCGCGGCGAGGCCGTCGGCCAGCGCGCCGGTGCCGTCCGGCGAGGCATCGTCGACGACGAGAAGGGTTGCGTCCGGGAGGGACGCGAGGATGGCGGCCGCGATCCCCGGCAGGTTCTCCGCCTCGTCGTACGTCGGCAGGACGATCCAGGCCCCGGTCCCGGCGACGGGACTCGGGTCGACTGAGGCGTCCGAGGCAGGCGTGGTCACGGGTCGGAGTCTAGCGGGTGGCGAGTCCGGTCCCGATCGCGTCGTCGGGCTCAACCGCCGGCCGCCGACTCGGCGGCCAGCGAGACGCTCACCGACACGACCGAGGTCGAGCCGAGGACGACGATCCTGGCCGGCTTGAGGCGGGCCAGCTCGGCCTTCGTGGCGGCCGGCAGGCTGTCCTTCGCGACGAGCAGGAGGGGGCCGCCGGTGTGGCCGGCCGCGGCCGCCCCGGCCAGGGCGTCGGGGAAGTTCGCCCCGGTGGCGAGGTAGACGACGGGCACGCCCGGACCGTACGTCGCGGCGCTGACCGCGGCCGCGGTCGCGTAGCGGTCGGCCCCGGCGAGGCGGCTGACCGTCCCGGCGGTGTAGGCCTTGGCCGCGGTCGCGACCGCCGCCGACACGACCGAGGTCGAGCCGAGGACGACGATCCTGGCCGGCTTGAGGCGGGCCAGCTCGGCCTTCGTGGCGGCCGGCAGGCTGTCCTTCGCGACGAGCAGGAGGGGGCCGCCGGTGTGGCCGGCCGCGGCCGCCCCGGCCAGGGCGTCGGGGAAGTTCGCCCCGGTGGCGAGGTAGACGACGGGCACGCCCGGACCGTACGTCGCGGCGCTGACCGCGGCCGCGGTCGCGTAGCGGTCGGCCCCGGCGAGGCGGCTGACCGTCCCGGCGGTGTAGGCCTTGGCCGCGGTCGCGACCGCCGCCGACACGACCGAGGTCGAGCCGAGGACGACGATCCTGGCCGGCTTGAGGCGGGCCAGCTCGGCCTTCGTGGCGGCCGGCAGGCTGTCCTTCGCGACGAGCAGGAGGGGGCCGCCGGTGTGGCCGGCCGCGGCCGCCCCGGCCAGGGCGTCGGGGAAGTTCGCCCCGGTGGCGAGGTAGACGACGGGCACGCCCGGACCGTACGTCGCGGCGCTGACCGCGGCCGCGGTCGCGTAACGGTCGGCCCCGGCGAGGCGGCTGACCGGCAGATGGTCGACCGTCACCCCGAACAGCGCGACCTGGTCGGCGGTTGCAGGCTGGGCGGATGGCGCGCTGTAGATCGCCGAGCCCTTCGTCCCGACGAGCTGGAGGATGTACCCGCCGTCGGCCACGACCGCGCCGTTGACCTTGCCGTCCCAGGCATAGCTGTGGGCACCGGCACCGGTCCCCCCAAGGGTCCGACTCCCCAGCACCGTCCCGTCGTCGCGGATGACGGTCAGCGTCAGCCCGTCGAAGGTGGTCCCGTTCGTCCAGCCGAGCGGGATCGAGTCGGTCACGCCGTCGCCGTTCGGGCTGACGATTCGGCTACCGTTTGCCCCGACCGTGTAGCCGGCGATCATCGGGTCGACGCTCGTGGCGTTGATCGGGACGCGGGCGATGACGTAGGTCTCGCTCGCGCTGCCGGCGGCGACCCATGCGCCGACCGTGACGTCCGCGACCGGCGACCACTCCCGGACCGGCGCGGTGACCTGGTACCAGGTGTAGCCGTCGGCGGCCGTGGGGCCGCCAGTGACCGCGACGACGTCACCCGCGTTCAGGGTGGCCAGGATCGACGCCGACGTGCCGGGCCCGGCACGGAGCTTCAGGCCGTCAACCTGGACCGACCCGAAGCCACCCGCGGCGAGCGTGGCGGCCGTCGAGCTGGAGATCACCCCCCAGGCGGAGACGTTGCCGTGCGAATCACGGCCCCGGGCCCGAAAGGCGTAGCTGTGCCCGTCGGCGCCCAGGTAGATCGCGCTCGTGGCCGTCGTCCCGAGCCGCCAGTCCGTCCACGACCCGCCGTCCTTCGCGACCTGGACATCGAAGCTCGCCATCGAGCTCTCGTCGAGGCCGGTCCAGCGGACCTCGAAGCCCTGGTCGCGCTGGACGGCGGCCATGGCGATCACGCCGACCTTCGGCGGCGTCGAGTCGTGCAGGAACTTGTCGGCGAGCGCGGCGTAGAGCTCGGGCCGGGTGCCGTCGTAGCCCAGCGCCCAGATGCCGGCGCCACGGAGGTTCTTGGAGTTCACGAGGTCGTAGCGAAGCTTGAGGGAGGCTGCGTCGTCGTAGTAGAGCTCGCGCCAGGCGGTGACACAGCCGTACATCGAGGTGCACGTCTCCTTCTGGTAGGCGGTCCAGGGGGCTTGCTCGACGCTGTCGTACCGGCGCCCGTGCTGGGCTGCGAGGTCGGCGGCCGTCTCGTAGATCGCGGTCACCGACGTCCCGTACTTCGTGCCCGAGATGTTGTTCGCGTGGAGCGCATCCGAGTCCGTCGACCAGGCCCGGCCGTAGTACGGCACCCCGAGGATGAGCTTGGACGGCGACACCCGGGCGGCGTAGGCGTTGACCGTGTCGGTCAGGTCGTAGACGGGCCCGGACAGCGGGCTGATCGAGCCGGCGGTCGAGGCCGACGAGCCGCGGTAGTCGTAACCCATGATGAAGATCGCGTCGGCGCCGCCCGGCGCGGTCGCGGCCTCGAGCGGGTAGTTACCGATGTAGCCGGTCGTGTCGAACGTCAGCTGGTAGCCCGGGGCGATCGCGTCGAGCTCTGCCCGGACCGAGCGGACGAGGGCCGTGAACTCCTCGGCGTAGCCGCTGACGATCGGCTCGAAGTCCAGGTTCACGCCGTCAGCGCCCCGATCGCGGATCGCTGCGGCCACCTGCTTCGCGAGGTTGGAGCGCGCGGTCTCGCTGCCGAGCAGCGTGGACTGGGTCGTCTTCTGGCCGGTCGTCCAGGCGAAGCAGCTGATCGTCAGGACGACCCGGGTCCCGCGCTGGTGGGCCGCGTTGATGACCGAGGTCATCTTCGAGCTCGTCCAGCCGCCCCAGCCGGTCGTCGACGTGCCGTCCGGGTCCAGCTTCATGAGGTTGCCGTTCTTGTCGGCCCCGACGCTGAAGTAGGCCACGGTCGAGAGGACGTCCCAGTCGAAGCTCGTCGAGCTGTCCGATACTTCCCAGTAGGGCAGGAATCCGAAGACCTCGCGCCGGAGCCCGCTCGCGCTGACGACCGCGTCGGAGCCCGCGGGCTCCGCCACCGGGGTCGACCTCGATGAGGCGGCCTTCGCGGGGATCGTCGACCCGGCCGCGCCATCGATCGGGGCATCGACGCCGGCGTCCGGCGCCGGGAGGCGGTCGGCCAGCTCGGTGGGCGGTGTCGCGGACCAGACGGAGCCCTGTGGTGCGTCGCGCATCTGGCGGCCCGTGGCGTTCCCGGACGGCAGGGCCCGCGGCCGTTCGCCACCGACGAGCCAGGCGTCGTCGGCGCGGGGCGTGAACCCGATCGTGACACGATCGCCGGGAGCGAACTCGATGACGTCGCTGGCGTGGGCGAGCGCCTCCTCGTAGTGAATCGATGGCTGGACACCCGGCTGGTCCCCCGACCCGGCTGTCGGGTCCGCCCCGGCGGGGGCCCCGGTTGGAGTCGGCGCGGCGTTCCGGGCCAGGGCTCCACCCGGCCAGGAAGCCAGCGCGACGATGAGGACGGCCGGACCGAGACGGGACGCGAGGCGGGCGAGGCGGGCGAGGCGGCGTCGAGACTGCGTCAAGCGAGGTCCTCTCCGGTGACCGGCGAATGCCCGGGCGGCCTTCCGCCCCGTCGATCCGGTTCGAGCGCGGACCCCGACGCTAGGCGCCTTGCCGGCCGCGGCCAAGCCTGACGATGGTCCTGTGGTGGGTGGTACCGGGTGGTCTGGTGGAGTCCGGTGCGGTGGTCATCGACACCCCTGCGGCCCCGGGCCGGCCCAGGTGCCGTGCGCCCGTCAACCGCCGATCAGGAGCTCGAGCTGGATCCGGACCGCCTCCGAGACGACCGCGGCCGACCCCAGGACGACGATCCGCCCGGGATCGAGCCGCTGAAGCTCCGCGGCCGTCGCGGACGGAACCGTGTCCTTCGTGACAAGCAGGATCGGGGCCCCCTGCGAGCCGGCCACGGCGGCGCCGGCGAGCGCGTCCGGGAAGTTCACGCCGGTCGCGATGAAGACGACGTCGGCACCCGGCAGGAAGGTCCAGGCGCTGATCGTGGCCGAGGTCGAGTAGCGATCGGTGCCGGCGTAGCGAGCGACGGTCCCGGCGGTGTACGCCTGGAGCGCGTTCTTGACGTTGTCGCCAACGACGCCGGGCGCCCCGAGGACGACGATCTTCCCAGGCTGGAGCCGGGCAAGTTCGGCCCGGGTAGCGTCGGGGATCGAGTTCTGGGTGACCAGCAGGACCGGCGCGCCACGCGACCCGGCAGCGGCAGCCCCCACGAGGGCATCCGGGAAGTTGGCGCCGGTCGCAACGTAGGCGACGCTGACGCCGGGCGCGAAGGTCGCCGCGCTGATGGCGGCCGCGGTCGCATAGCGATCGGCGCCCGCGATCCGGCTGACCGTCCCGGCGGTGTAGTCCTTCGCGGCCGTCGCGACGGCATTCGTGACGACACCGGTCGATCCCAGGATGACGATCCGCTTCGGCTGGAGTCGGAGGAGCTCGGCCGCGGCGCTGACCGGGATCGAGTCCTTCGTGACGAGGAGGATCGGCGCGTGCTGGCTGCCGGCCGCGGCGGCGCCGGCGAGGGCGTCGGGGAAGTTGGACCCGGTCGCGAGGTAGGCGACCTCGACGCCGGGGGCGAAGGTGGCCGCGCTGATCGCGGCGGCCGTCGAGTAGCGGTCGGCCCCGGCGAGTCGGACCTGGGCGGCCGTGTCGACGATGAAGGTCACGTTCGTGTCGAGCGGGTCGTTGCCCCACTCGTCGGTCGCCTCGACGTTGATCGTGTACGTCCCGTCGGCGAGGGCCTCGCTGCCGACCTTGGCGTCCCAGGCGATCCCGGCCTCGTCCCCCGAGCCCGAGGCCTGCCAGACGACGTTCCAGCCATCGCGGATCTCGAGGCTCCAGTCGACGACCTCTGAAAAGCTGATCGTGAGATTGAGGGTGTCGCCGTTGCCGTCGCCGTTGGGCGAAATGGTGCGGGGGCCGTCCATTCCCCAGACCTGGGGCCCGGAGCTGTCCTGGGGGGCGAGGCCGTCGGCGTCGACCCAGCCGGACTCCCAGCCGTCGAGCGCCCGGACGAAGGCGGCGCTCGGCAGTCCCTCGCTCGCCTGGGACTCGACGACGAGGTCCTCGACCCGGACCGCGGCGCCGTCCGACAGGCCACCGTCGGCCTGGGTCAGGTTGGGATCGTCGTAGAGGGTGACGCCGCCCGCGGCGACGGAGGCGGCCCCGGGCGACTGGAGCGTGTCCGGGGTCGTGTCGGTCGGGGTGAACGGCACGCCGGTGACGTCCTCGGTCCGCACGTCGGGGCTGCCGACGAGCGAGCGGTAGTAGCCGCCGGTCGGGCTGTCGGGATCCATGTACGCCCGGTGGGCGGGACTTCGGCCGGACTGGAAGGAGAACTCGTTGCCGTTGTAGTCGTACTGGTTGCGCCACAGGTCGAGGACGGTCTGGTGGGTCGTGAAGAGGTCCCGGACCATGCCGTTGACGCTGCCGTGGCCCTCGGCGATGACGGCCCGTGCCCCGGCCTTGATGAAGGCCGCCCCGTAGTTGTCGACGCGCTGCATCGCCACGCTCAGGGTCGGGGCGGCGTAGCCGGGCTCGGAGTTGCCCGACGCATAGCACAGGTGGTTGAGGAGGACCACCGCGTTCGGGGCGAGGTCGATCTCGTTGGCGATGTAGGGCTCGCCGTAGTACTTCGTGTTGTTGTCGCCGTTGTTGGCGGTCGCGTTCAGGCCGAGGCCGTCCTTCGTCGTGAAGTTCGGGTCGTACGTGTAGGGGCTGGGCCAGCCGTTGCCGTGGCCGAGGTAGACGACGACGCTCGCGCCCTGGAGGGCCGGCTTGACGACCGACCAGGTCGCGTTGGGGCTGTAGATCCTGACGACGTTCGAGGAGTGCTTGATGGCCTCCGCGTAGACCGAATCGGCGATGGTCCGGTAGTTCGAGGTCGCCGAGTGCGTCGCCCCGACGATGATGACGACCTTGGCCGTGGAGAGGACGGGGTCACCGACCGCGGTCACCGTGACGGACGTGGCGCCCGCGCCCGAGGCCGTCGTGCCGGCGGCCGCGGGGGCCGCGGCGAGGAGGCCGGCGATGAGGGCGACGATGAGGGCGCGGGCCGCGTGCTGCAATTGAGGGCTCCATCCATGCCCGCCTCAGGGCGGACCGCGTCGGGGTCAGACGAGATAGAGCAAGGCTCGGCCGGCGGACCGGGCCACTCAATGAAGCGGGGGTACCAGCGACCATGGCTCCATGGTCGGGCGACCCGGATGGGATCGGTGAGGTCGGGACCGGTGCGGGCCGACGGGGTGGGGTGACGCGCCGGTGCACCGGGGCCCCGGATCGCGTCACATCGGCGGTCGCGCCGCGTCGCGGAGGACCTGGCGTCAGGGCGCGGCGGATCCCGGGTCAGGGCGCGGCGGATCCCGTTGGTGCCGGGGTCGGCGTGGCCTCGATGCAGGGCTGCTCGCCATCCGGCAGCGTCCCGCCCTCGTCGGGCCGGCAGTCCGTCGGCTGCTCCTCGGGCGGCGGCAGGCCGCCCTCGTAGTCGAGGATGACGAGCACGTACTCGAGCCGGTCGAGGCTCGCGGCCGGTTCGAGGAAGGCCGTCTGGACGATCTGGTTGGCGTCCCGCCGGACATCCACGACGCGGCCGATGACGAGGCCCTTCGGGTAGGGCGAGCGGATCCCGCCCGCCAGCTCGATGCCGGCCGTGACGACCTCTTCGCCGAGGGTGACGGTCACCGCCGCCGCGATGTTCTCCATGCGAAGGTCGTCCGGGAGCTGGCCCGTGACCTCCCCGGTGGCGGCCGAGGTCAGGAGCTGGCCGATGACCGTCGAGCCCGAATCGCTGATGAGCTGGACGGTCGCCGACGTCGCCCCGGCGTCGACGACCCGGCCGACGAGCGCCCCGCCGCCGGCGATGACGACGTCGCCGACCTCGATGCCATCGACCGTCCCCCGGTCGAGGGTGATCCGGCGCTGGACCTCGGACGAATCGCGGGCGATGACCGAGGCGGCGATCGTCTCGTACTCGAACCCGCTCCGCAGCTGGAGGAGGCCGGTCAGCTGCTCGTTCTCGCGACGCAGCTCCTCGGCCTGGCGGTTCTCGATCCGGATCCGTTCGTTCTCGGCGCGCAGGGCCTCGTTGTCCAGCCGGAGCTGGTCGATCTCGGCGAGGGCCGAGCCGATTGAGGCGAGGTTCCGGCCGAGGCCGTCGAGGGCGCTCTGCATCGGCCGGAAGGCGAATCCCAGGCCATGCTGGAGATCGACCACGACGCGGCTGCCAGAGACAGCCATGAGCACGAGCGAAGCCGCCAGGAGGGCGATGAAGGCGATCGCCCGGCGGCGGGCGACCTTGCTGGCGAAGACGGCGCTCATCGGATGATCCTCGGCTCAGGCCGGCCGGGGCGTTGCCCCGGCCGCAGCATCAGCGGGGCGGTCGCGAGTAGGTCTCCGTGACGAGGACGCGCTCCATCCGGTCCATCTCCTGGAGGACCAGGCCGGTGCCCCGGACGACGCAGGTCAGCGGGTCGTCGGCCACGTGGACGGGCATCTGGGTGGCCTCGGCGACGCGCCGGTCCAGGCCGGCCAGGAGCGCGCCGCCGCCGGCCAGGACGATGCCCTGGTCCATGATGTCGGCGACGAGCTCGGGGGGCGTCTCCTCGATCGTGTCCCGGATGGTGTCGACGATCTGCTGGACGGACGGCTCGATCGCCTCGCGGATCTGGTCGGCGCCGACCTCGACGCTGCGGGGCAGGCCGGTGAGCAGGTCGCGGCCGCGGAGGTTCACCCGGCCCTGGTCCCATTCGCCGGGATAGGCCGACCCGATCGCGATCTTGAT
>MGOD01000131.1:4600-8833 GCA_001795245.1 Chloroflexi bacterium RBG_16_70_13 | reverse complement strand
TTGACGATGTCGACGTCCATCTCGTCGCCGCCGATCCGGATGGACTTCGAGACGACGATCCCGCCGAGGCTGATGACGGCGACCTCGGTCGTGCCGCCGCCGATGTCGACGACGAGCGAACCCGACGGTTCGCTGACCGGCAGGCCGGCCCCGATCGCGGCGGCCATCGGTTCCTCGATGAGGCGGGCCCAGCGGGCGCCGGCGTTGAGGGCCGCGTCCTTGACCGCCCGCTTCTCGACCTCGGTCACGCCCGACGGGATGCCGACGAGCATCCGCGGCCGGGCGATGAGGCCGATCCGGTCGTGGACCTTGTCCACGAAGTACTTGATCATCTGCTCGGTCACGTCGAAGTCGCTGATGACCCCGTCGCGGAGCGGCCGGACGGCGATGATGTTGGCCGGCGTCCGGCCGACCATCCGCTTGGCCTCCGCCCCGATCGCCAGGACCCGCTTCGTCCGTGCCTCGATCGCCACGACCGACGGCTCGCTGATCACGATCCCGCGATCCCGCACGTGGACGAGCGTGTTCGCGGTGCCGAGGTCGATGCCGATGTCGCGGGAGAAGATGCCGAGCAGACGATCGAGCATACGGAGAGGGTCCTCTGCGGGTCGTGGCTCGTGGGGCGGGCCGCTGCGGCCCGGATGAGCCCGAGGAGTATACCCGCCACCTCAGGTAGGGCGACCAGCGGCGCCGGCGGCAGCGAGGAGCGTCGCGTGAGCCCGATGCGTCAGGCGGCCGTGGGGGGCGGAATGCCCGGCCGGTCGAAGTCGATGCCGCGGTCGCGCATCGAGACGAAGGCATCGTGGCCGATGACGAGATGGTCCAGGACGGCGATGTCAAGGAGCCGCCCCGCGGCGAGCGCCTCGGCCGTCAGGTGAAGGTCGTCTGGCGAGGGCGTCGGGTCGCCGCTCGGGTGGTTGTGGACGAGGATGACGCTGCTGGCGGTCAGGCGCACGGCGTCGCGGAACAGCTCACCCACCCGGACGAGCGAGGCGCTGACGTTGCCCTGGTAGGTCGTCGTCACGCGGAGGACGACGTTCTTCGTGTTGAGGACGACGACCCGCAGCTCCTCCCGCTCGAGGCGACCCATCTGGAGCACGAGTCGGTCGGCGACGTCCCGTGGCGAGCGGACCGTCCAGCGGGCGGCCGGCCAGTCCGCCAGCAGCCGCCGTCCGAGCTCGAAGGCCGCCTGGAGCTGGGCCGCCTTCGCGCCGCCCACGCCCGGGATGGCCTCGAGCTCCAGGCCAGAGGCGCGGGCCAGGCCGGTCAGGCCCTCGAACCGGGCGATGGCGTCCTCGGCGAGGTCGACGGCGGACCGGCCGCGACTGCCCGAGCCCCACAGGAGGCCGACGAGCTCGGCCGAGGAGAGCCCCGACGGGCCCCGGAGCTCGAGGCGCTCGCGGGGCCGCTCGGCCACCGGCAGCTCGCGGATGACGCGGCCCCGCGGAAAGGGGACGAGGGCGCCGGGCTCGACGCCAGCGTGGGTCATGGTCGCCTCCGGTTCGAGGTCTCCTGGCGGTCGGCGTCCCCGGGGCCCGGACGACGGAAGCCCGCCGATTCCTCCCGCCATCCGGACCCGAGGACGCGGCGCAGCCTAGCTGGCGGGGCTCATCGGCCGGTCATCGGGCGCTGCATCGCGACTTACCCGGCGGGCAGGCCGTCCACGGCCGCTTCGGCGATGACGAGGAGGATCGCGTTGAACGCGGCGTGGAGCCCCACCGAGGCCCACAGCGAGCGGCGTCGGACGAACACCCAGCCGAGGACGAGGGCCACCGGCAGCCGCCCCGCAGCACCGACCACGGCGACGGAGAGGGCCTGGCCGAAATCCTCGCCGCCCTGGGTGAGGACATGGGCGAGGGCGAAGAGCACCGAGGTCCGGAGGATCGCCGTCGCCGGGGCGACGACCCGCGCCCAGGCCGTCGTGGCGAAACCCCGGAAGAGGAGCTCCTCGTAGAGTGGCGCGACGATCGCCCCGGCCACGAGGTTGAGGGCCATCCCGCCCGGCGTGCCGGTCGGCGGAAGAGGGCTCTCAGGGGTGCTGCCAAGGATCGTCACCAGGGCGGCGACCGCGATCGCCGTGACGAAGACTACCGGCAGCGCGAGGGCCGCACCCCAGACGAGGTCCCGGATGGTCGTCGGGAGGTGGATCCGGAGGCCCATGTCGGTCCAGGTCAGGGCACCGGTGCCCACGACTAGGATCCGGATGATGCCAACGACGACGAACGCCTGGAGGACGACGCCGATGAGGTCGACGTACGGCCGGTCGGCAGGTTCCTGCAGGATCCCCATGAGCGCGAGGGGAGTCCCGACGAGGGCGCCGGCGAAGTAGATGCCTGCTCCGATCGCCGCCAGGACGAGGATCGGCGACGGCCCCTGGTACGAGTGGGCAACCGCCCGGCGCTCGATCGACTGCGAGCCGCCCAGGAGGACGAGACCGGCGAGGAGGACCCCCAGGCCAGCCACGTAGAGCACGATCCCGGGGAATGTCGGCCCAGCAAGGAACCCGACGATCACGCCCATCGCGCCGACGAGGGTCGCCAGCCAGCCGGCCCCGAAGAGGCCCGGGGCCCGGCGGCCCTCGATCGTGAACCTGAACAGGCCGAGCGTGGTCCCGGGGCTGAGCATGGTCCCGGGACCGGTTGCGGGCCCGGGGTCAGTCAAGATTCGGTCAGCGGGTCGGGGTTGCGGGCGGCGGCCGGCCCGCCGCCGCTCGGCGAGCGGGTCGCCCGGACGGAGCTCCGCAGCGAGGCCGGCGCGACGCGGCGCGGGGCGGGCTCCGGGAGGGCTTCGCGGACGGGCGCGCGGACCAGCGGCGCCTGGACGCCCACGAGCTCGGGCCGCTCGAAGTCCTTGCCGCACCAGGCGCACAGCGACCAGTCGAGGCCGACGAGCTTCGTGCAGTTCGGGCAGACCCGGTTGAGGCGCGTCCGGCAGGTGGGGCAGATGATCCACTCGGCGTCAACCCGCCGGTCGCAGGACGGGCAGTGCCGGATCGCCTCGATCTCGGCGAGCATCGCCTCCTCGGCCAGGTTCCGCTCGTAGATCTCGCCGATCCGCTCCTGGGGCCGGATGATCCGGTAGGCGAAGACGGCGAGCGGGAAGAGCGGCAGCGAGATGATGATCGCGGCGGCGGCAAAGTACGGGGCGATCGGGTTCTCCGTCCGGAGCTGCATGTCCCGGAAGGCCCAGTAGGCCGCGGCGAGCCAGAGCAGGACGAGATAGGCGAGGGCGACCTGGAACCCGAGCTGGACGACCGGGTTCCCGAAGATCGAGCCGATCGCATCGCCGATCGTCTTGAGAATCTCATCCATTGGCCGCGGCGGTGCCTCCGTGGACCGTGACGATCACCGCGCGCGAGGCACGCGGATCGCCGGGCAGTGTAGCAGGGGCCTTCGCCCCTTCGGCCTGCCGACCTCGGACGGGGCAGCAGGCCCGCGCGTGACGCGTCAGGCGTCCTTGCCCTGCTCCTGGGAGCGGCCCGGGGCGACCGCGATGATGCCGCCGGCGATGAGCAGGACCGCGGCGACGGCGCAGAGGAGGGCGCCGAGCTGCGACGCGTCGCTGCCGAGGTAGAGCCAGACGATCCCGAACAGGACCCCGCCACCAACCGTGCCGCAGGCCCCACTTCGGACCCACGTCGCGACCCGGTTCGGCAGGACCGCAAGGGCCATGATGATCACGAGGAAGGCGAAGACGGGGAGGTTCGACGAGATCCCGAGGCCCCAGCTCCCGAAGTAGCCCTCCAGCCCGCTGCCGAGCGACGATCGCCAGGGCAGGAAGAAGCCGACGATCCCGAGCCCGCTGCCGAGCGCGATCAGCCAGCCCTCGAGCTCGTCGGGCGCATCGAAGGGGAGGTCGGAGAGGATCGAGGCTCGGCCCGGGACGGGCGGTCGAGCGCCTCGCGGCGACCCGCCCGGCGCGGCTGCGACGGGAGGCGCGGCCGGGGGGGGAGCAGTCACCGGAGCCGGTGCGGGCGGGATCCAGGCCCCGGTCGCGGTCGGCGCCGGGGGCGGTCCCGGCGGCGCCCACGAGGCCGGCGCGGGACCTGCTCGATGCACTGTGGAGGGCGGCAGGTAGGCGCCCGGCACCGCGGCGTCGACCGCGGCAGTTGACGAGGGCGGTGTGACAGGCGAGGGCGTCGCGGCAGCCCCGGTCATCGGTGCCGGCTCGTGCTCCGGTGCCGGCTCGTGCTCCGGCGCCGGCTCGTCCTCCGGTGCCGGCTCGTGCTCCGGT
>MGOD01000131.1:4197-4573 GCA_001795245.1 Chloroflexi bacterium RBG_16_70_13 | reverse complement strand
GTGCCGGCTCGTGCTCCGGTGCCGGCTCGTGCTCCGGTGCCGGTTCGGGCACCGCCTCGTCCTCGGGGGCCGGCAACGACGCCTCGAGGCCGGCGTCGGACGGCGCGTCGCCGACCGGACCGTCGACCTCGACAACGACGTCCTCGATCTCGATCGCCGGGGCGGGCTGCGGCGGCGTCACGGAGGCGACGAGCGCACCGCACGAGGGACAGGCGAGCCGCCCGGGCGGAACTGGCTGCCCGCAGCTTGGACACGGAACGGGACCGGACATCCGCAACTCCCCTGGACCCCTCGACTCCCCGCGGCGACCGCTGCCGCGCGACCGCTGCCGCACGGCCGGAGCCGCACGGCCGGAGCCTTCAGGGTGCCAGATCGG
>MGOD01000131.1:0-4186 GCA_001795245.1 Chloroflexi bacterium RBG_16_70_13 | reverse complement strand
GCCGGCGAAAGACCCCCGCGAGGTCATGCCCCGCGGGACTCGATGGTCCCGGTCGGCCGCTGTCTCCCGACCTCGAACGTCCAGGCCGTCGCCCGCCACGCGACCGCGAGCGAGATGAGCCACAGCCCCGCGGTCCAGGTCAGGGAGAAGACGACCAGGGCGAGCCGGACCTGACTCGCCGGGCCGACGTCCATGAGCACCGTCCGGAGGTGAGCCCAGGCGACCCCCGCCGCCGAGACCGAGCCGGCGACGACGACCGCGAGCACCGAGTCCGTGACGACGAGCGTCGCCAGGCCCGAGGGCCTGACGAGGCTCCGGACGGCCCGCCCGATCGCAGCGGGCACGGACGCCCCCCAGGCAAGATGCCGGACGGCCAAGCCACCGAGAGCCTCGCCGATCAGCCAGGCCGCCGCGAGGAAGGCAACGACCTCCGGGATCCGGAGGACGACCCGGATCGCAACAGTGATCGATGGGTCGCCCGGATGGATGAGCTCGGCGTAGCTCGCCTCGACGAGCCTGAGGGCGCCGACGGCGATCGCGGCCGCCGTCGGCAGGTGGGCGATGAGGCGGACGGCGAAGGCCCGGCCCGGTCCGCCCGACCGAGGTGCACCCCCCGACTCGAGGTCCTCATCGCGAGCGGCGTCGCGGACGAGGGCGAGGTCGAGGCCGCCGCCGAGCAGCCCGCCGACGACGATCGCGCCGAGCAGGGCGATCGCTATCGATCCGACCGCAACGAGGAAGGTCGTCGATGGTCCGCCGAACACGAACCCGACGAGTGCCGGCCCAAACGCGTTCGCCAGCCCGGCAACGGTGGGAAGGGCGATGATCGGCAGGAGCGCGACGAGGATCCCGCCCCGGACGAGGAACGCCGCGAGGGCCATCGCCCACCAGCCCGGCCGGGCGAGGGTCGCGAGGAGCGAGGCGGCCAGCGAACCGGCCAGCGACATGTCGGTCCCGCGCGGCGGAGGTCAGGGCACCGGCGTGGGCGTCGGGCCGGCGAGCTCGTCGAGCTGGGCAAGGGCCTGGCGGACGAGCTCGATCTCGCGACCGTAGGAGGCGAAGTCACCCGCCCGAAGGGCCGCCTGGGCGGCCTCGAAGTGGACATTGGCATAGGCGATCAGGCCGGCCACGTCGGTCGGCAGGTCCGTCCCGGGCGTGGGGCCGGGGGTGGCCGTCGGGCCGGGGCTCGGGGTCGTCCCCGGGGACGGCGTGGGACCCGGGGTCCCGCCCCGCTCGAGGAGGAGGTCCAGGGCCTCGCCGAGCGTCCGGGCCCAGACCACCGACGTCGGCGACGCGACGACGATCCGCTGGAACTCGGGGAAGCGAGCCGAGGTCGACTGGAGGTAGACGGGCTGGAGGTAGATGATCGTGTCCCCCACGGGCACGACGATGAGGTTTCCCCGGACGACCTTGCTGCCCGACTGGTCCCAGAGCGTGATCTGGGCGCTGATGATCGGGTCCTGGTCGATCCGGGCCTCGATCTGCTCCGGCCCGAAGACCGAGGTGTTCGTCGGGAACCGGTAGACCCGAATCCCGCCGTAGTGCTCCGGGTCGTTGCGAGCGGCGATCCAGGCGATCATGTTCGGCCGGCCCTTGGGGACCATCGGCTGGAGGAGCAGGAACTCGGGGTCGGCCTCGCCCGGCATCCGCATGATCACGTAATAGGCCTCCGACGGGAGGCTCTGGTCGTTCGCCTGGCCCCGCGGCACGGTCCAGCGGTCGTTCTCGCTGAAGAAGGTCTCGGGATCGGTGACGTGGTACCGGCCGAAGAGCTCGGTCTGGATGTTGAAGAGATCCTCCGGCACGCGGAGGTGGGGGCGCAGGTCGTCCGGCAGCTCGTCGAGCGAATGGAAGAGGCCCGGGAAGACGCCCTGCCAGGCCCGGATGAGCGGGTCGGAGGGGTCGGCCACGTAGAAGGTCATCGTCCCGTCGTAGGCGTCCATGACGACCTTGACGCTGTTCCGGATGTAATTGATCGGCCCGGTCTGGACGCCCGAGGCGCCGATGGTCGCGACCGGATCGATGTACTCGGCGTTCGGGAAGCGGTCGCTCGTCGTGAACGCGTCCTGGATGTAGACGAGCCGCCCGTCGTCCCTGACCACCACGTACGGGTCCTTGTCATAGGCCAGGAACGGGGCGATCAGCCCGAGCCGCTCGCTCAGCGACCGATGCATGAGGAGCTGGCTGTCGACGGTGACCTGGGTGCTGATGAGCATGTCCAGGTCTCGGAACCGGAAGGCGAAGAGGAGCCGCGAGAGCGTCGTGTCGAGGCGGATCCCGGTCTCGCCGGTCCAGCGGGTCCGGACCTGCTGCTCGCCGCTGCCGTCCTCGTCCCCGCGCGGGAAGTCGAACTCGTCCTGCTGGGCCCGGACGATGACGTAGCCGGAAGGCGCCTCGCCGAAGTAGATCCGCGGCTCGCTGACCGACGGCGCGCCGTTCGAGGAGACCGGCGGCAGGTTCTTGATGAACAGGACCGGCTGGCCTTCGGCCGTCACCTCGTTGACCGGGACCATCGCGATCCCGATCCCATGGGTGTACACGATCCGCTGGTTCACCCAGCCGGTCGCCTGGCTGTTGGCCGCGAGGTTCAGCTCGCGCGCGGAGAGCATCACCTGGCGCATCTCGTCGCCGATGAGGTAGCGATCCGTGTCGACGTCGGTGAAGTCGTAATACGTCCGGACGGTCTGGAGCTGGTCGAGCGTGTCGCCGAGCGGCCGGTAGTCCCATAGGCGGGCGTTCGCGAACGTTGCCGCCTCGGCCTCGATCTGGTCCTGGGTGAGCGGCTGGTCGCCCTGGTACCGCCGCTCCTCCCAGCCGGAGAGGTTGTAGGCGATGCGGGTCATCGCGATGTTGTTGGCGATGAACGGCTGCTCCTGCTGGAACTTGTTCGGGTCGACGGTGAGGCGCTGGACGGCCTCCGGGTAGAGCCGACCGACGAGGAGCGAGGCGAGGAACCAGGCGGCGACGGTCGCGCCGAGCGGCCAGGTCCAGCGGGTGAATGCCCCGCCGACGAGGAAGGCTGCGGCGAGGCCCGACAGGACCGTCAGGAGGTCGTACGCGAAGAACTGGGCGTTGGCATCGGTGTAGCTGACGCCGGTCGCAATCCCCCGGTTCGAGTAGACGAGCTCGTACTTGTCGAGCTGGTAGCCGAACGCCACCGACAGCAGGAAGAGGCCGGCCAGGACGGCCAGGTGGACGCGGACCGGGGTCGGGAAGGACAGGCCCCGCTGGGGGGCCCCGGCGAGGTAGCGGCCGAAGGCCACGATCAGGCCGCCGACGACGAGGGCGTTGAAGATCGACTGGACGGCGCGCAGGAAGGGCAGGTCGAAGAGGAACCACGACACGTCGCGATGGAAGACCGGATCGACGGTCGCGGTCGCGCCGGCGACGTCGAACGGCACCCGGTTGATCCACAGGAGCACGGTCTGCCAGCCGGTCGCGGCCGCCGCGCCGATGACGATGGCCCCGAAGATCGAGAGCGCGGCGAGGACGATCGAAGCGGTCGGGGTCAGGTCCGGGATCGTCTCCGGCCCGACGGGCACGGCCCGCGGCTGGTCCTCGCGGGGATTGAAGCGGTCGCCCCCGCCGGCGAGGCCGGCCTCGGCCAGCCGCTCGAAGAGGTCCCGGAAGGTGCCCGGCACGCCCTCCATCGGCGGCGCCAGCCGGCGGGCGAGCCAGAGGTTGCCCAGGAAGACGATGAGGCCCAGCGCCGTGACTCCGAGGAACAGCCCCGCGCCCGCGCCGATCCGCGTCCAGAAGACCCCGTCGAAGCCGACGCTCCGGTACCAGATCGCATCGGTCCAGAACTCGAGCAGGCCGGCGCCGAAGAGGAGGATGAGGACGACGATCGCGCCGAACGCCCAAAGGCGCATCGACGGACCCCCACCACCACCTCGCATCACCCGGGCGGTGCCACCACGCCCGGCGCCGCCAGGGCGCGCGGCGCCGAAGTTCGGTCGGACCGGGCCGGACGGCTCCTCGTCGTCGTCGTGCATCGTGGGGAGTCTACCCTGCGGCAGGCCGGCGACCTGCGAGGCCCTCGACCGCGCCCCGGAAAGCGGTCAGGACCTCGCTCGCGAGCTGGTTCGGCGTCATCGTCGCAGCACGCGCCGGCTCGAAGCGGAACCCGGCCCGGATCGCGAGCGGGCAGCGCCACGGCCGGTCTTCCGCGTCGGGTGGAGCGACG
>MGOD01000130.1:41542-41912 GCA_001795245.1 Chloroflexi bacterium RBG_16_70_13 | reverse complement strand
GCTACGGGAATCGGTGCCGGTCACGGTCGCCGCGACGTTCATCGGCGGCCTCGCCGTGATCCTCCTCCGGGGTCGCCGTCGCTGGGTGACGGCCGCGGCCTGCCTCAGCCTCGCTGCCGCGGTCCCCTCGCTCCAGCTCGCCGGCAATATCGCGATGTCCAGCTTCGCGATGGGCGCCGCCGCCCTGGCGCCGGCCGTGTGGCTGGCCTGGCGGCCCCGCCTGCCCGTGACGGCGAGCCTCATCCTGAGCACCGCCGCCGCCGTCTTCATCGTCGCCTGGCTGGTTGCCCGCCTGTGGGCCGCCCCCTCGTATGACCAGCTGGCGATCGGCCGGGAGGTCCTGGCCTTCCTGGCGACGACCGCGGTCGTC
>MGOD01000130.1:41194-41503 GCA_001795245.1 Chloroflexi bacterium RBG_16_70_13 | reverse complement strand
GCCGAGGTACGCCGCCCGCGACTCGGTGACACCCTGCTCGTCGCCATCAGCGCGGGCCTCGCCTTCGGTCTGGTGGCGATCCTGTCGCCGGTCGTCGCCGGAGCGCTGCTCCTCGGGGCGGTCCTCCTCGTCCCGGCCTGGCGACGCTGGTTCGCCGGGCGGGCGGAGCGCATGCTCCTCTCCGACCTGCGCGAGCAGGCGCGGCTCGATGCCGCCGAGGCCGAGCGTGCTCACCTCGCCAGGGAGCTCCACGACGTGCCCCTGCAGCAGCTGGCCGGGATCATCCGTCGCCTCGAGCTCCTGCCCGAG
>MGOD01000130.1:40373-41134 GCA_001795245.1 Chloroflexi bacterium RBG_16_70_13 | reverse complement strand
CGTGGCGACGGAGCTGCGGCCACCGGTCCTCGACGACCTGGGGCTGGCGCCGGCCCTCGAGTTCCTGGCCGAGGCCGCCTCGACCGAGGACGTCGCGGTCGTCGACGAGGTCGAGGACCTCACCAGCCTGGATGCCGGCGGACGGCCGCCGGCGACGGTCGAGCTGGCGGTCTTCCGCGTCGCCCAGGAAGCGGTCGCCAACGCCCTCCGCCATGCCGGCGCCACCGAGATCCGCCTGGCCGGCGAAGTGGCCGCGGATCGGGTGACGCTCGCGATCATCGACGACGGCCGGGGCCTGGACGAAGCGGAGGCTCGGGCCGCAGGACGCCGCGGTCGCCTCGGGCTTGCCTCGATGCGGCGGCGGGCCGAGGCCATCGAGGCCGAGCTCGACATCCATGGCTCCGAAAAGGGCACCCGGGTCGCCATCCGGTGGACGCGATGACCATCCGGATCGGGATCGTCGACGATCACCCGGTCGTCGTCGACGGCCTGCGGGCCGCCCTCGCCGCGGCCGAGGGCTTCGAGGTCGTCGCCCGCGCCGGCACGATCCGCGATGCCGAGGCGCTCCTGGCGCGGGAGGGGCTGGACGTGATCCTCATGGACGTTCGCCTGCCCGATGGAAACGGTCTCGAGCTCCTCGAGCGGACCGCGGGCTCGCGGACGGTCGCGGTGATCGTCCTCTCGTCGTTCGAGTCGGCCCAGTACGTGGCCGCGGCGGTCCGCTTCGGGGCCCAGGGCTTCCTCGTCAAGACAGCGCCGCT
>MGOD01000130.1:36360-40356 GCA_001795245.1 Chloroflexi bacterium RBG_16_70_13 | reverse complement strand
CTGTGCGAAGGGTCGCGGCCGGCGGCGCGGCGTTCTCGGCGGGACAGCTTCGCGAAGGGCTCAAGGGACCGGTCAGACTCCGGCCCCGCGAGCGCGACGTCGTTCGGCGGATCCTCGCCGGCCAGTCCAACGATGAGATCGCTGCCGGGCTGCAGACCTCGCGCAAGACCGTCGAGAAGGTCCTGTCGCGGCTCTTCGCCCGTTTCGACGTCGGCAACCGCCTGGAGCTCGGGCTGCGGGCCGAGCGCGAGGCGTGGCTGGAGATCGAGCCCCGCCAGGCGCCGTAGGGCTCGCTGGGCGTCGGAACCAGGGGCCGGCCGGTCCGGGCGGGCCGCCCCGGCCGGCGAAGAGTCCAGGGGCGTCCCTCAGCGGGCCGATACGGCCGCCTCGGGGACCGAGGCGGCGTCGATGTCCAGCCAGCCCTCTCGCTCCGCCCGAATCGCGAGATCCACCCGGGACGCCACGCCCAGGCGCTCGTAGAGACGCGACAGCTGAGTCTCGACCGTCCTGCGCTGGGTCCGGAAGGCGACCGCGATCTCCTCGTTCGTGCGGGCGGCCATCACCTGGCGCACGAGCTCCCGCTCCCGCGGCGTGAGTCGGACGAAGCCATTCGGCCGGAGCTGATCCGGGCTGAACGACGAGCGACCCGTCGCCGCCCGCCGGATGGCGCCGACGAGCACCTCGGTCGGGGCGGTCTTGAGCATGAAGCCGTGCGCTCCGAAGCGGATGGCCGCGGCCGTGTACTGCCGGGCCTGGAACGAGGAGAGGACGATGACGGCCGGCCGGCGCCGGCCCACAGTCCGGGCCAGGAGCTCGAGGCCGTTACCGTCCGGGAGGCGAATGTCGAGGAGGACGACGTCGACGTCAGTGCGCTCCAGGAGGCGGGCGGCCTCGGCCAGCGTCGCAACCCGGGCGACGATCTCGATGTCGTCGGCGGTCGCGAACGCCGCCTCGAGGCCTCCGACGACAACCGGATGGTCATCCACCAGCCCGACCCGGATCTGCCCTGTCATGACCACAGGCTGCGCCTCCGATCCCGGTCCGACAAGACGGGAAAACCCCACCATTCGGCGCGGGTGAGCCGTCCGAGCCACCGGAAATCAAGGGAGGCGCACCTGCGCGTAGGTCCGCCTCCTGCCACCATCTTCAGCCCGCCCGGCGGTCGTTCAATACCGGAAAACCCTACCCCCGGTCGGTCGCCAGGGCCGCGCGGTACGTGCGGCGGGCGGCGCATCCCGGTCGCGCCTAGACTCGGCTCGACCAACACCCGAGGACCTCGACCCGTGGAGGTGCCGCCGTGATCCAGGACCCCGGCCCCGCCGTCGCGAGCCCCCTCTCGCCCGCTGAGCTCGAGCGCCTCGACGCGTACTGGCGCGCGGCCAACTACCTGTCCGTCGGACAGATCTACCTCCTCGACAACCCCCTCCTCCGCGAGCCGCTGCGGCCCGAGCACGTCAAGCCGCGCCTCCTCGGCCACTGGGGGACGACTCCGGGGATCAACCTGATCTACGCCCATATGAACCGGGTCATCCGGAGCTGGGACCTGGACGCGATCTACGTGATCGGCCCGGGGCACGGCGGGCCGGCCACCGTTGCCAACGCCTGGCTCGAGGGCACCTACACCGAGCTCTACCCGAGCATCACCCGTGACGCCGAGGGGATGCGCCGGCTCTTCCGCCAGTTCTCGTTCCCGGGCGGGATCCCCAGCCACGTGGCGCCCGAGACGCCCGGCTCCATCCACGAGGGCGGCGAGCTCGGCTACGCCCTCTCGCACGCCTACGGCGCGGCGTTCGACAACCCCGACCTCGTGGTCTGCTGCGTCGTGGGTGACGGCGAGGCCGAGACCGGGCCGCTGGCCACGAGCTGGCACTCGAACAAGTTCCTGAACCCGATCACAGACGGTGCCGTCCTGCCGATCCTCCACCTCAACGGCTACAAGATCGCCAACCCGACGGTCCTCGCCCGGATCCCGGAGACCGAGCTCCGGTCGCTCCTCGAGGGCTACGGCCACCGCCCCTACTTCGTGACCGGCGACGAGCCCGCCGCCGTTCACCAGCTGCTGGCCGCGACGATGGACGCGGTCATCGAGGAGATCCACGGGATCCAGCGGGTGGCCCGCGGCGGCGGCAGCCCGGGCCGCCCTGCCTGGCCGATGATCGTCCTCCGGACCCCGAAGGGCTGGACCGGCCCGAGGGAGATCGACGGCAAACCGGTCGAGGGCACCTGGCGCTCCCACCAGGTCCCGATGGGCGAGGTCCGGACGAACGCCGCGAACCGGCAGGTCCTCGAGGACTGGCTGCGGAGCTACCGCCCGGACGAGCTGTTCGACCCGGGCGGGCGGCTCATGCCCGAGCTCGCCGAGCTGCCGCCGCGCAGCCACCGCCGGATGAGCGCGAACCCGCATGCCAACGGCGGGCTCCTCCTCCGCGACCTCGTCATGCCCGACTTCCGGGCCTACGGCGTGGACGTGCCCGCGCCCGGGGCCACGGACAGCGAAGCCACGCGCGTCCTGGGCACGTTCCTTCGCGACGTCATGTCGGCAAACCACGAGAACTTCCGCGTCTTCGGGCCGGACGAGACCGCCTCCAACCGGCTCGGGGCCGTCCTCGAGGCGACGGACAAGACCTGGCTCGCCGAGGTCCTCCCGACGGACGAGGGCCTCGCACCGGACGGGCGGGTCATGGAGGTCCTCTCGGAGCACCAGTGCCAGGGCTGGCTGGAGGGCTATCTCCTGACCGGCCGGCACGGCCTCTTCAACTGCTACGAGGCCTTCATCCACATCGTCGATTCGATGTTCAACCAGCACGCCAAGTGGCTGAAGGTCACTGCCGACATCCCGTGGCGGCGCCCCATCGCGTCGCTCAACTACCTCCTCAGTTCGCTCGTCTGGCGCCAGGACCACAACGGCTTCAGCCACCAGGACCCGGGCTTCATCGACCACGTCGTGAACAAGAAGGCCGAGCACATCCGGGTCTACCTGCCGCCCGATGCCAACACCCTCCTGTCGGTCGGGGATCACTGCCTTCGCAGCCGGAACTACGTCAACGTCATCGTCGCCGGCAAGCAGGCCGCCCCGAACTGGCTGTCGATGGACGCGGCGATCCTCCACTGCTCGCGGGGCATCGGCATCTGGGACTTCGCGAGCAGCGACGAGGGCGGCGAACCCGATGTCGTGATGGCCTGCGCCGGCGACATCCCGACGCTCGAGACCCTGGCCGCGGTCGACATCCTCCGGCGCGAGCTGCCCGAGCTGAAGGTCCGTGTCGTGAACGTCGTCGACCTCATGCGCCTCCAGCCCGAATCCGAGCATCCCCACGGGCTGTCCGACCGGGAGTTCGATTCGCTCTTCACCGAGGGCAAGCCGATCGTCTTCGCCTATCACGGCTACCCGTGGCTCATCCACCGCCTGACCTACCGCCGGACGAACCACCCCAATCTCCACGTCCGCGGCTACAAGGAGGAGGGCACGACGACGACGCCGTTCGACATGGTCATGCTCAACGACCTCGACCGCTTCCACCTCGTCATCGACGTCATCGACCGGGTGCCGGGCATCGCCGACCGGGCCTCGCACCTCCGCCAGCGGATGGTCGACAGGCGCCTCGAGTGTCGGGCGTACACGCGCCTCGAAGGCGAGGACGCGCCCGACATCCGGGATTGGCGCTGGCCGGCCACGGCGGCCGGGTGAGCGCCCCACCGGGCCGGGCATGACCAACGACGGCCCCGACCCTTCCCGCGACCGAATCCTCGTCGTCAATGCCGGGTCGAGCAGCCTGAAGTTGCGGGTCCTCGGCGCGGGCGACGCGGTCGTGGCCTCGGCCGACCTGCCGGCACCGCGCGGCGCGACCGATGCCGGGGCGATCGAGTCGGCGATCGCGTGCTTCGGATCGATCGGGGCGACCGGCCATCGGATCGTCCACGGCGGGACTCGATACGCCGGGCCGGTCCGGCTCGACGCGACCGTGGAGGCCGACCTCCGGGCGCTCACCGATCTGG
>MGOD01000130.1:36136-36331 GCA_001795245.1 Chloroflexi bacterium RBG_16_70_13 | reverse complement strand
GCCCAAGTCGCTCGCCGCCCTCGCCGCGGTGCAGTCGGTGCTGTCCGACGTCCCCGCCGTCGCCTGCTTCGACACCGCCTTCCACGCCGCGATGCCGGCCGCGGCGACGACCTACGCGATCCCGCCCGAGTGGCGGAAGCGATGGGCGGTCCGCAAGTACGGCTTCCATGGGCTTTCGCATGCCTACGCCTCGCG
>MGOD01000130.1:34224-35975 GCA_001795245.1 Chloroflexi bacterium RBG_16_70_13 | reverse complement strand
CGCGCTCGGGCAGCATCGACCCCGGCCTGGTCCTGTGGCTCGAGGGCCACGTGGGGATGCCGGCGGAGGAGCTCGCCTCGACGCTGGAGCACCGCTCGGGACTGCTCGGCCTTGCCGGGACCGCCGACATGCGGGCGATCCTGGCCGCCGAGGCGACCGGCGACGCGGCCGCCGGCCTGGCGATCGGCGTCTACCTCCATCGGCTCCGGGCGTCGATCGCTGCGATGGTGGCGGCCCTCGGCGGCCTCGACGTCCTCGTCTTCACCGGTGGCGTCGGCGAGCGGGCGAGCTCGATCCGCGCGCGGGTGGCAGCCGATCTCGGGTACCTGGGCGTGGGCCTCGATGCGGCCGCCAACCGCGCGACCGGCGGCGACGGTGATCGCGAGATCGGCGCCGCGGGTGCGCCGGTCCGGACGCTGGTCGTCGCCGCCCGCGAGGACCTCGAGATCGCGCGACAGGTGCGGAGCGTCCTGGGCTGGCCGGCGGCGGGCTGATCGACGCGGCAACCCCGCGACCGCCAAGCGCGTCTGCGGGGCAACGGGTCATCACACGGCCCGAATGTTGGCCGCCGGGCCAGGGAGCCTCCGATGTCCACCTCCTCGATCACCATCTCGATCCCGATGCCCGGACCGCGGGTCCGCTGGGCGGCCGCCGGCATCGCGGCCGGCCTGCTCGTCGCGGTCATCGCCGGCCCGGCGCTCGCACCGCGGCCCATCCTTGCCACCGACCCGGCCGTGCCCGGAGAGCACGTCATCAGCGTCAGCGGCACGGGCCGGGTCGTCCTGACCCCCGACATCGCCGATCTCCGCCTCGGGGTGACGACGACGGCGAAGACTGTCAAGGAAGCGCGAGACGCGAACGCCGCCTCGATGACCGCGGTCATCACGGCCCTGAAGGCGCTCGGGATCGCCGATCGCGACATCCAGACGACGACCCTGTCTCTCGGGCCGGTCTACGACTACCCCTCGAACGGCAGCACGCCGCGCCTCACGGGCTACACCCTCACGAACGCGGTCGCCGTCACGATCCGGGACCTCGACGATGCGGCCGGAGCCGTCGATGGCGCCATGGCCGCCGGGGCCACGACCCTCGACAGCGTCACGTTCCGGGTCGCCGATCAGGCGAGCGCGGAGCGAGACGCCCGCGAGGCGGCGATGGCCGAGGCGAAGGCCAAGGCCCAGACGCTGGCCAGGGCGGCCGGCGTCGCCATCGAGGGCGTCGCCTCGATCACCGAGACCGTTGCCCCGATCCCCTACCCGGTCTATTACGGGGCGATGGCCGGCACGGCCCTGCGGGACGTCCAGACCCCGATCCTGGCGGGCACGAACGAGGTCGCCGTCACGGTCTCGGTTGTCTACCTGATCGGTTGAACGCCCCGCGTCCGCGGGTCCGCCTGGCGCCGCCGTCCTTCGGCGGCGGCGTCAGCTATCCCGCCCGAGCACCTTCTTCGTCTGCTCGAACTGCTCCTCGCTGATCTCGCCGCGGGCGAATCGCTCGCGGAGGATCTCCGTCGGCGTGGGGCGCGAGGCGTCCCCGGACGGGCCGCGCGAGGCGCGATCGCTCCGCATCAGCGTATTCACGACCCACACGACGAGGACGATCAGGACGATCAGGATGAGCAGCCCCCCGATCATCCAAAGCCCGTCCCCGGGGCCGAACCAGTGGTACCGCATCTGGTCGTCGAACTCCTGTCTCATTCGGCCGGCGGGGCAGGCCCGGGCCATCGATCTCGATCGTAGGCCGCCGGATGA
>MGOD01000130.1:30632-34213 GCA_001795245.1 Chloroflexi bacterium RBG_16_70_13 | reverse complement strand
GAGAGGCCTCGGTCGCGCATCGAGTGGCGCTTACCTTCCGAGCGCTCGCTCCATCCGCCGATCGGGCACGAACCAGATCGCCGCGACACCGACGTAGATGGCGACGGCCAGGACCGGCGACGCGAAGGCGATTGGGATGGCGACGAGGTAGGCGACGATCGAGAGCTTGCCCTTCCGGTCGCTGCCGATGGCCTGGGCCAGCGTCTCGACCTGGCCCGGCGCCGCGATGAGCGCGCGGACGAGAATGTAGTAGGCGATCGCGGCCATGACCAGGGGCACGCCGTACAGGGCGGTCGGGATCGCGGCGAAGCCGTTCTGGCCCATCCAGGCGGTCCCGAACGGGACGAGCGACAGCCAGAACAGGAGATGAAGGTTCGCCCACAGCACCCGCCCGTCGACGACCTTCGAGGCCTGGATGAGGTGGTGGTGGTTGCTCCAGTAGATGCCGAGGAAGATGAAGCTGAGCACGTAGCTGAACAGGACCGGGGCCAGCGCCGGGAGGGCGTTGAGGGTCGCGTCCTCGGGGACGTGCAGCTCGAGGACCATGATCGTGATGAGGATGGCGATCACGCCGTCGCTGAACGCCTCGAGCCGGCCCTTGGTCACGCGGTCCGTCCCAGGCGCGTGATGGTAGCCGAGCACGCCGCGGCCGGGTCGCCTCGTCGTCGCGTCCATCGCAACGGGCGGCCCATCACGCGCAACGGAGGCGTGCAGGCGGGTGCGCCGGCCGCCACCATGGCCGGGTGGCCGGCAGCGGGCACGGCCCCGCTTGGGAGATCGATGCGTCCCACGCTGCGCGTTCTCGAGCCGACCCTCGTCGAGCGGATCATCGACGAGGCGCTGCGCGTCCTCGCCACGGACGGCATGGAGATCCGGGGTCCGGACCTGCGACGGCGGCTGCTGGAGCACGGCCTGCCGCTGGACGCCGCGGGCGAGCGGGTCCTCTTCCCGCGCGACGTCGTCGAGCGCGCCGTCGCCGACGCGCCGCGCTCGTTCGTCCTCTACGACCGCGACGGCAGCGCGCATGCCGACCTCGGCGGCGATCGCGTCCATTTCGTACCCGGCTCGTCCGGGCTGAAGGTTGCCGACCACCGGACCGGCGAGGTCCGCCTGGCCGCGACCGCCGACTTCGTCGAGTACGTCCGCCTCGCCGACGGCCTCCGGAACATCGCCTACCTCGCGACCGCGTTCTCGACGAACGACGACATCGAGGTCGCCGTGGCCGACGCCTGGCGGCTCTTCCTGGTCCTGACGAACTCGAAGCGGCCGGTCGTCTCGGGCGCCTTCACCGAGCACGGCGTGGTGCGGATGGTCGAGATGATGCAGCTCTTCCGGCGCGACCGGGCCGACCTCATCGCCCGGCCGATGTCGATCTTCACGATCACCGCCAGCGGCAACTTCCGGTACAGCGAGGATTCCTGCCAGAACCTCATCGACTGCGTCGAGGCCGGCATCCCGGTCGAGATCGTGCCGGTAACCCTCCAGGGGCTGATCGCGCCGGTGACGACAGTCGGAGCCGCCGTCTTCCACACGATCGACGTCCTGGCCGGGATCACGATGGCCCAGTTGATCCGGCCCGCTGCGCCGGTCCTGTTCGGCGGCGCCCCGGCGACGTTCCACATGAGGATCGCCAGCTCGCCGATGGCCGCGATCGAAGCCCTCCAGCTCGACGTCGCCTACGTCGAGGTCGCGAAGGCCCTCGGCCTGCCGTGCCAGTCATACATGGCCCTGTCCGACGCCAAGGTCCTCGATGCCCAGGCCGGCGCCGAGACGTTTGCCAGCGCGCTCCTCGCCGCCCTCGCCGGCGTGAACAGCGTGTCGGGGCCGGGGATGCTCGACTTCCTGCTCGTCTTCAGCCTCCCCAAGCTGGTCTTCGACGACGAGGTCTGCGGCCAGGTCCTCCACTTCGTCCGGGACGTCCATCCCGTCGAGGACCTGCCCGTCGACGGGCTCCTCGCCCAGCTCCGGGCTGACCAGCACCTCATCATGGCCGAGCACACCTCGGCCCACTGGCCATCCGAGCTGTACCTGCCCAGCCGGATCTGGGAGCGCGACAACCGCGAGAACTGGGTCAAGGCCGGGTCGCTGGACACCGCGGCGCGGGCGACGGCCGAGGTCGTGCGCCGGCTGGCCGCCTACCAGCCCGTCGAGACGGATCCGGTCGCCGTTGCCGAGCTGGAGCGGATCATCCGGAGCGGCCTCCGCAACCAGGTCGAGCTGCCGTATGTGCCGCCCGCGGCCGCGCCCGTGGCCCTGTCCGAGGCCGGCGATGCGCGGCGCCGCAACCGCCGTCGCGTGGGCTGAGCGGCCCGCGCCGACGTCGACCGGAGACCCGTAACCGGGCGGTGCGGCGAACCGTCTCAGGGGCATGACTCGACTGCCCGCGCTCCTGGCGTCTGCAGCCCTCGTCGCGGCCTGCGTGGGTGGGTCGACGACCCAACCAGCCTCACCGGCTCCGACAGACTCGCCCACGGCCATGTCCTCATCGGCCCCGACCCCGTCAACGAGCCCGGTCGGCACGATCGAGCTCGCCCGCTCGGGCGTGGATCGGGCGGTTGTTGATCCCGCCCATGCGGTCGTAGCGGCCGACGCGATCAACGCCTTCGGGCTCGAGCTCTACGGCCGGATGGCCGTCGAACCAGGCAACCTCGTGATCTCGCCGGCGAGCATCGCGATCGCGCTGGCGATGGCCCGGACCGGGGCCCGTGGCCAGACCGCCGAGGAGATGGATGCCGTCCTCCGGGGCCTCGGCTCAGATGAGCTGGCAGACGCCGCGAATGCCCTCGACGCGGCGCTCGCGGCCCGAACCGGCTCATACGCGGACATGACCGGTGAAGCGCATGAGGTCATCCTCAGGATCGCGAACGCCCAGTTCGTCCAGCACGACATGCCCCTCGAGCCGGCCTTCCTCGAGGCCATGGCGGCCCGGTTTGGCGCCGGGGCCTGGCTGGTCGATTTCGCCACCAACCCCGAGGCGGCACGCCTGGCGATCAATGCCTGGGTCGCCGACCAGACCCAGGACCGGATCCCGTCGATCCTGAACCCCGGCGACGTCACGCCAGCCTGGCGCCTCGCCCTCGCCAACGCGATCTACCTCAAGGCTGCCTGGCAGACTCCGTTCATCGAGACCTTGACGGCCCTGGCCGACTTCCGGCTCGCGGATGGCACGACGGTCTCGGTCCCGACGATGCAGGGTCGCCTCGATGCCGAGTACGGATCGGGCGAGGGCTGGGCGGCCGTGGAGCTGCCGTACGTCGGCCGCGAGCTGGCGATGCTCATCGTCGTCCCTGACGAGCTCGCGAGGTTCGAAGTCGAGTTCGCTGCGGATCGCCTCGACGCCATCGTCGGGTCGCTGGAGCCGGGCCGCGTCGAGCTCTGGCTGCCGCGCTTCGACATCGAGTCGCGGGCCGACCTCGCCGAGCTCCTCGCGGCGCTCGGCATGCCGACCGCCTTCAGCGGTGACGCCGACTTCTCGGGCATCACGACCGCCGAGGCGCTGCGCATCGCGACCGTCATCCACCAGGCGAACATGACGGTCGACGAGAAGGGCACCGAGGCGGCGGCCGCCACGGTCGTCGGCT
>MGOD01000130.1:28688-30617 GCA_001795245.1 Chloroflexi bacterium RBG_16_70_13 | reverse complement strand
CCGGTGAAGCTCAGGGTCGACCGGCCGTTCCTGGTGATCCTGCGCGACGTGCCGACCGGCGCCGTCGTGTTCATGGGCCGCGTCGCCGATCCGAGCGTGACCCGCTGAGACCGGCCCGGCGGGGCCTCAGTCGTCGAGGTCGGCGCTCAGCACGGCCGGGTTGCCCTCGGGCTTCACGACCGGCTCCAGGCTGACGCCGAACGTGCCGCCGGCTTCGATCGACGTCGTCGCCCACTCGTCCAGGGTCCCATTCCAGAAGGCGGTGTCGCCGGCGAACCACATCTGGCCGACCGGGGAGCGCTTGCCGTCGCGCTCGATCCAGCATCGGTAGACGCGATCGGGCGGCGGGGGCTCGAGGACCGTCGTGAGGACGACGAGGTCGCGGCTCGACCAGGCGAGGGTCCCCGCCGCCGAGCCGTCGGCGGCGCGGAGATCGACCGTCCGGTGGTCCGGGTCGTTGAGGACCCGATTGAGGCTCGCGGCCACGGCTTCGAGCGAGGCGACCTCGCGGCTGGCCCGATCGAGGCGCGCGGCCTGGTCGACGAGAACCCCGGCACCCACCGCCACGATCGCGAGCGCCGCGACGAGCGGAAGAATCCGGCGGAGGGCGGGCCGCGAGCGGTCGGCGAGCCGGACGACCGTCCCCGAGCCCGCGCCGCGGCCCGGGACCACGGTGGCGCTGCCGACGACCATCGTCGCACCGGCGGCACCCGGCGACCTCCCGGCACCCTGCGATCGGCGAGCCGCCGCGAGCACCGCATCACGCACCTCGGCCGGGGCGGCAATCGGCTCGGCGTCGGCGAGGTCGGCGAGGCCCAGACCATCCTCGGCCGGGCCGCGGGCCTCAAGGAGCCGAGCATGCGTCCGGCGCCAGGCCTCGACATCGCGGCGACAGGTCTCGCAGGCGGCGACGTGGGCGCCGAGCAGGTCCGTGCCCGGCGACCCGAGCCGGTCCAGCGCTCCTGGCTCGAGGGCCAGGTCGGCCAGGCGCTCGTGGGCCTCGGCGTGCTCGAACGGGGTCATCGGTCGCGCTCCGGCGGGCGGGGGACGGCGGTCTCCCGGGACTGGCCGGGCCGGAGGTCGGGAACGTCCGAGAGCCGGGTCCGGAGCCGGGCGAGGGCCCGCCGGGTCCTCGATTTCACCGTCCCGATCGGCATCCCCAGGCGCTCGGCGATCTCGGACTGGCTGAGGGCCTGGTCGTAGGCAAGAACCACGACCTCGCGCTCGTCGGGCGGCATCTCGGCGAGCGTCGTCCGGACCAGCGACCGGGTCCAGCGACGGTCGACCTCGATCACGGGATCGTCCTCCACCGGCCCGTCGCGACGACGTCCCGCCCAGTCGAGGAGGTCGACCGCGTCGCCCGGCTCGGCGTCGCCGGTCCAGGCATGGACGGCCCGCGGGCGGCGCGATTCCGCCCGGAGCCGGTCGATGGCCCGGTTGCGGGCGATCCCGGCCAGCCAGCCGAAGGCCGAGCCGAGGCGCGGGTCGTACTGGTCCGCCCGCTGCCAGATGGAGACGAACACGTCCTGGAGCACCTCCGCCGCGGACTCGCGATCCCGCATGAATCGGACCGTCGTCCCGAAGAGCGCGTCGGCGTGGCGATCGTAGAGGGTCATGAACGCCGCCTCGTCACCGCCGGCCACCCGTCGGAGGAGCAGCCCGTCGTCCGGATCGTGCACGTCCCGGCTCATCGAGGCACGCCCACGCCAGCCATGGGTGAATCCTGCGTCCGGTCGCCGTCGGCTGTCGAGGGCTCAGCAGGTCACGACCGCGGATGATCGGTCGCGGGGCGGGCATGGCGATCTCGGCGTGTCGGCATCGACGGCGTCTCCTGGCATGCGGTAGGCGTCGGATGCAGTACGCGCCGGCGGACAGGCCGGATCTCGCGGCGGGCGCTCAGCCGCGAGCGGCGGCCTCGATCGCCGGCTT
>MGOD01000130.1:25826-28636 GCA_001795245.1 Chloroflexi bacterium RBG_16_70_13 | reverse complement strand
CGGCGGCGGCTCGAACTCGGCGAGGAGCTGCTTCCAGATCCGGTTCGCCCGCTCGGCGGCGGTCCGCGAGCCGTCCTCCTGCCAGGCCTCGAAGTTCCGCCAGTCCGAGAGCATCGGCCGGTAGAAGGCGTGCTCGAAGCGCTGGAGCGTGTGAGCCGCGCCGAAGAAGTGGCCACCGGGCCCGACGGCGGCGATCGCATCGACGCCGATCTCGGCCTCGTCGACGACGAGGGGCTGGAGGACCTCGCCGATCATCTGGAGGATCTCCGCGTCGAGGATCAGCTTCTCGTAGGACGCGGTCAGGCCGCCCTCGAGCCAGCCCGCCCCCTGGTACAGGAGGTTGACGCCGCCCATGACCGCGCCCCACACGGCCATCTCCGATTCATAGGCCGCCTGGGCGTCTACCGTGTTTGAGCCCGTGACGTTCGAGGATCGGAACGGCAGGCCGTAGCGGCGCGCCAGCTGGCCGGTCGCGAAGGCGGCCTTCACGTATTCCGGCGTCCCGAACGCCGGGGATCCGGTTCGCATGTCGACGTTCGAGGTGAAGCCGCCGTAGACGACCGGGGCGCCGGGGCGCGCCAGCTGGGTCAGGACGACCATGAAGAGCGCCTCGGCGTTCTGCTCGGCGAGGGCCCCGGCGATCGTGGCCGGGCTCATCGCCCCGGCCAGGGTGAACGGCGTCGCCACGACGGCCTGGCCGTGGAGGGCCATCTCGATGAGGCCGTCCGACATCGGGCCGTCGAGGCGAAGCGGCGAGTTCGAGTTGATGATCGTCATGAGGCTCGGCGTCGCGACAAGCGCGTCGCGGCCGACGCCCCGGGCGAGGGCCGCGATCTCGATGGCGTCATCGACGGGCACGCGCCCGAAGCCGACGCACTGCCAGGTCTTGTCGAGGGTCGTGGCCAGGAGCTCGTAGAGGTCGAGGTGGCGGGTCAGGACCGGCAGGTCGGTCGCCTCGAGCGGCCCGCCGGCCTCCTGGTGGATGACATCGAGGGCGCCGATCAGGCGGACGTAGTCGCGGAGGTCCGCCGAGTTGCCGGGCCGCCGGCCTCGATCGAGGTCCGCAACGAACGCCGGGCCGCCGACGGAGGTGAAGGCGAGGTGCCGCCCCCCGATCTCGATGGACCGATCCGGGTTCCGGGCGTGAAGGGTGAACGTGGCCGGCGCCGTCCGGATCCGCTCCTCGACCAGGCCCGGTTCGAGCCGGACCCGCCGCTCGGCGCGATCCACGCTCGCCCCGGCCGCGGCGAGGAGATCGATCGCCCGGTCGCCGAGGACCTGGACGCCGATCTCGGCGAGGATCCGGAGCGACGCCCGGTGGATCGCCTCGAGCTGCTCTTCCGAGAGGATCTCGAGCGGGCGGAAGGGGTTGACGAGCCGGCGCCACGGCAGGCGCGGGACGCCCCCGCCGAGCCGGCGTTCCCGGCGGCGGTGCGCGGTCGGCTCAGGGCGCCCGTCCATGGCGCCCGACGATAGCCGCCCGCGGGCGGCCTGTCAGGGTCCGTGCCGGCGACCGGGCCGGGGGCGACCGGGCTCGTCGGGTCCCGGACGGGGCGTCGTCACCCGGCCGGCTCGAAAGCCTCGATCCGGATCGTGAACTCGTCGTCGGCGGCGTTGGGGATCGGGTCGACCGAGACGTCCGTCGGGAAGCCACGCGCCTCGTCCCACGTACCCCTCAGGGCAGCCTCGGGCCCGAGGGCGAGGAGGGCAACGAAGACCGCGTCGATGGTCAGCGGGAACCCGGCCACCGCGTTTCCGGCGACCGGCTGGCCGTCATACGTAACCGCCGTGACCGCGCCCGACTCGACGGTCACCCGGAACGGCCCCGAGGATTCGGGCGGGCAGAAGCAGCCGCGGGTGATGGTGAACGAGTACGAGTCGATGGCGGCCAGCTCCCACCGGGCGGCGTGGGCGGCGACCTCCCGCTGCAGCTCGGTCCGCGGATCCGCGGTCGCCCCCGGCAGGAACGAGCAGGCGGCGGTGACGACGGCAATGGCGATCGTGAGCGCGGCCAGGGAAAGCGCGGCGGGGGCGGGCCCCGCGAGCAGCCGACCGGGATTCTTCATGGCTCCTTGACGCCCGAGGCGGCCCGCGGGGTGCGCCGGCATGGGGAGGCCTCCGCGACGAGGTCCGGAGGCCGCCTCCCGGAAAGGCGGCACCGGCCGCCACCCGGGCCGGCGAGTCGCTCGCCTGGTCCTGGTGCGGCCGGCACCACGGTTCGGTCGGAGCGTGCGTGGACTCGCTCCGACCGGGGAGATTGCTCGGTCAGGCCGGCTCGCGCCGGAAGACGTTGACGATCCAGAAGGCGATCGCCTCGAGGACTGTCCAGCCGACGAGCGCGGCGATGGCCGCAATGTCCAGGATCGACCCACCCGAGGTGAGCGCGTTCGTCCTGAAGATGCCCTCGAAGGGGGCCACGAACAGCTGGCTCATGTCCAGGATGAACGCCACGAGGGCATTCGCCTCGCGGGCGTCGAGCAGCAGGAGCACGATCCGGAGCCCGATCAGCGCCTGGATGATCCCGAAGATCAGGGCCAGCACGCGGCGGGCAAGCTCGCCGCCGCTCGGGCTCATCGTGGTCTCCCGATCGACGATGACGCTGTGGGTCGGTGGAGCGGCCCGTTCTGTCGTTCTCTGCCTGAGGTGCTCAATGCTCATGACCTGATCCTCCGCGCGGGGTCCTTCGACCCGCCCTGGGCGAGTCGCGCGGATCCACCCTCAGGATCGGTCGAATCGGGCTGCAGACCGTCACCCTCGCCCGCAGACGAGCCTTGCAGGGGTGCGGCAGGTGGGGAGCCGTCGCTGGCCAG
>MGOD01000130.1:20148-25792 GCA_001795245.1 Chloroflexi bacterium RBG_16_70_13 | reverse complement strand
CATCGATGCCGGCCGCCGCGCGGCGCTCGGACGGGCGTCCCGTGCCGGAGCGGCCGGCCGGGCCGCGCACCGCGAGGTGGGCCAGCCGCAGCGGCCGGCCGCGCTGCGTCATGGCCTCCATGACCGCGCTGCCGAGCCCCCCTTCCGGGCGGTGGTCTTCGACGACCACGATCCGTCCCTCAACGGCGATCGCAGCCGCCTCGACGGCCGCCGAGTCGAGGGGCTTCACCGAGTACGCATCCAGGATCCGAATGGGCAGGCGGTCGGCCTCGAGGATCTCCGCCGCCCGGACCGCCTCGTCGACGGAGGTCCCCGAGGCAATGATCGCGACCCGATCGTCGGGTGAGCTCGCCACCTCGCGGCTGCCCCCGATCCGGAGGCGCGTCCCAGGCGGCGTCCGGACGGTCGTCGGATCGCCGCCGATCCGGAGGAAGCTGGGGCCCGGCCACTCCAGCATCGCCTGGAGGAGCCCGGCGGCCTGGTTGCCATCGGACGGCTCGAGGACGGCCGACCCGTCGATCGCCCGGAGGACGGCCACGTCTTCGAGGCCCATCCACGACGATCCGTCGCCTTCCGGCCCGGCTCCGGCCGGCGATCCGACGAGGCGCACCGGCGTCCCGCCGGCGGCGGCCATCCGGACGACGTCGGCCGCCCGGAGAAGGGCAGCACCCGCGACGCCGGCGACGGCGGTCCAGCCGCGGACCGCGAAGCCGATCGCCGCCGCCGAGCGCAGTGCCTCGGCCGCGAAGACCGCGAAGTAGCGCTGCGGATCGACATCGCGGAACCGGCCGAGCCGCTTCACTTCACCGTCGTCGGCGTCGAGGACCACGAGGTCCGGCCGTCCAGTCCCGAGGGCGACGAGGGCCTCGCCGACCGCGTCGGGCAGCTCGACCCCGACCCCGACCGGCCAGCTCGGGAGTCGAATCCCCTGGCGGCCGCCCGAGCGGCGATCTCGAGCTCGGGCGCCGAGCGGCGTCGGGGGCGTGACCCGGACGTGGCGGACGCCCCCGAGCTCGGCGATCGCGGCATCTGGATCGATGAGCGGCCGGCCGTGGAGGCCCGCCTGGTCGACCACCCGGCGGACGCCCCGGCCACGGATCGTCCGGGCCAGGATGACCGCCGGCCGGAAGCGGGTCTCGCTCGCGGTCCGGTAGGCGCCGTCGATCGCGCGGACGTCGTGGCCATCGATCTCGAGGACCCGCCAGTCGAGGGCCTCGAACCGGCGGTGGAGCGCCTGGACGTCCCGGCCGTGACGGGTCGGGCCGGCCCCGAGCCGGCTGGCGTCGACGATCACCGTCAGGGCGTCGAGGCGCTCGGATCCGGCAGCCTCGACCGCCTCCCAGACGGAGCCGTCGGCGAGCTCGCTGTCCCCGCCGAGCACCCAGATCCGCGAGGCGCGGGGCTCGAGGCGCTGCATCGCGAGGGCCATGCCCGTCCCGACCGCGAGCCCGAACCCGAGCGATCCGGTCGCCGCATCGACGAGCGGGACATCGGGCATCGGCCGGGCCTGGAGCCTGCTGCCCGGCTGCCGGAAGCCGAGAAGCTCACCCTCCTCGATCGCCCCGATCGCCAGGAGGGCCGCGTAGAGGAGCGGCGCCGCGCGGCCCGCCGAGAGGATCAGGTGGTCGCGGGCCGGATCCTCGAGCGAGCGCGGATCGACCCGCAGGTGGCGGGCGACGAGGACCGCGATCAGCTCGGCCGCGGCCAGCGCGTCCATCGGATGGCCGCCACCGGCCGCAACGCTCGCCCGGATCGAATCGACCCGGAGCTGCTGGGCGAGCTCCCTGAGCGGCCCGATGTCGGGGTCGGGGCGCGACCCCCCGCCCCGCCAGGGCGGCGCGGCATGCTGCACGACGGCCACCTACGTTGCGGGGCTGGACGGCTCGCCGGCGGGTGCGGGGTTCATGCGGACCTCCTCGGCGTCCGCCCAAGCCTGCAACGGGACGGCTTGCCGCCCGGCTTCGGCGTTCCGGGCACGGGTTACACCACCCTTGCGGTGCCATCGCCCGGCGACCGATGCCCGGTTGTCGACCGCGACATGCGGCTGCAAGCCCGGCCGCCCGACGCGTAGTCCCGGATGCGGGGCGCGCTCGACGACGATCGACGTCCGCACGAGGACATCACGATGACTGGATCCATCCTCCGGGCCATCGAGCCCGCCCGGGACGAGTCCCCGCACGGCAGCACCCCTCATCTGGTCGAGACGCTCGCCGGACCTCCCCGCGCGACCCTGGCATCCGTTGAGCGCCTCGGCCGGCGGGCCGAGGCGGAGATCGACCGCCTGCGCGGGCGGCCGCGCCGTCCCGCCCTGGCGTGGCTCGTCGGGGCAGCCCTCATGGTCGGCTTTGCCGTCGTCATCGGGGCGATGGCGATGAGCCGGGTTCGGGCGCGCGGCCTGGCTTCGCAGCCCGATGCCCTCGAGGCCCTCGAGGGCCTCGACCGGATGAGCAAGCCGGGATCGCTCGACGGCCCGGACCTCGGCGCGGCAGCCGACCTGCCCCCGGCCCGGGGGCACTCGACGGGCCTGACCGTGGCCGAGGACTCCCTCCTGAGCTACGACCCCGTAGAGGGTCGCGACGCCTGATGATCGAGTCGACGGGCGTCATCACGGCCCTCGCAATGGCCCTCTTCGGGGTGGCGGCGATGCTTCGCCTGCTGCCGGTCGGCAGCTGCCCCGAGTGCGGCCACTGCCGCCTCGAGCAGCTCCGGAAGGAGGCGGAGCTCGAGGCCCGGGCCGCGAGGTTCTACGGGATCCCCCGATGCGCTTCGTGCGGTCGCTACCACGAGCCCAGCGAGGATCACCGGCCTTGAGCCTGCGCACAAGCCGCCCGGACTCGATGCGGATCCTCGAGGTCGCGGTTGGCGTGCTCGCCGGCGTCGCCGCCGTGCTGCTGGGCCTTGGCCACTGAAGACCGAGTCGGGAGCTAGCGATCCTCGGTCATGACCCGCAGGGCGAACCCGAACTCCGCTCCACCCTGGGGCCGGTTGACGGCCCAGATCCGGCCCCCCATCGCGTCGAGGAGCCGGGCGCAGACGAACAGCCCGATCCCCGAGCCACTCGCCCGGCGGGCCGTCGAGGGCGAGCGGTAGTAGAGCTCGAAGAGGCGATCGGCCTCGCCCTCGGGAAACCCGGGGCCGCCGTCGAGGACCTGGACCCGGACCTCGTCTTCCTCGGCCCGGGCGATGAGCCGGATCCGGGCCTCGCTGCCCCCGTACTTCACTGCGTTCGCGAGGAGGTTCCGGATGACCTGCTCGACGTACGTCGGATCACCCGCCACCGGCGGCAGCCCGGGCTCGAGCTCGACCTCGAAGCGACCCTCCGGCCAGCGGCTCTGCTCCGAGCCGACGACGGCGGGGACGACCCGCTGGAGGAGGACCGGCTCGCTCCCGATGTCGAGGGCGCCCTCCCCGAACCGGGTCAGGGCGACGACGTCCTCGACGAGACGGTGGAGCCGCTCGGCCTCGGCGTGGATGTCCTCGAAGATGCTCCGCCGGTCGGCCTCGTTGAGGCGGCCCTCGCTCCGGGAGAGGACCTTTGCCCCGGCGTAGATCGTCGTGACCGGCGTCCGCAACTCGTGCGAGAGGATGCCCACGAATGCGTCCCGGACGGCCTCGCGCTCGCGGGCGACGGTGACGTCGCGGAGGATCACGATGTGCTCGCCGTCGGGCAGGGGCTCGTCCTCCACGGCGTAGTTGCTGATTTCGATCCAGGGCTGCGAGCCGCTCCGGAGGCGGACCGTCACCGACGTCCCGGGATTGGTGAGGGCCGCCAGGGCCGTCCCGTCGGGGTCGTCGAGCCGGGCGAGCACGGCATCGATCGTCCAGTCCGCGAGCGGCTGGAGGAGGGTCTGTGCCGTCGGGTTGGCGAGGGTGATGCGGCCGGCCGCATCGAGGACCATGAGGCCCTCGCCGATGGCGCCGATGATCGCGTTGAGCTCCGCTGCCCGGGCGTGCTCGGATCGGGCAAGGTGGGTGAGGCGCTGCTCGGTCTCGATTCGCTCGCGGATGTTGCGGCTGATCGCGACGAGCTGCGGCCCGACCCCCGGCAGCTCGACCATCTGCCAGCGGATCTCGACCGGCACCCGGTTCCCGTCGGCCCGGACGCGAACGATGTCGAGGCTCCGCGAGATCTCCTTGCCCGAGACGATCGGGGCCAGGACCGCACGGAGCTCCTCGGACGAGAGCCCCTCGGTCCAGTCGGGCGTGGCCCGGCCGAGGACTTCGTCGCGCGTCCGGCCGAGCTGCTCCAGGACGGCGTCGTTGGCGTAGCTGATCCTGAGCGTCTCCGGGTCGCTGACGGTCACGCCGTCGCGCACCGTGTCGAGGATCGTCCGGAAGCGGGCAGCGTCGCGGAAGAGCCGGGCGTTCTGGATCGCGGCCGCCGCACGGGCGGCGAGCTCCCGGGCAAACGGCAGGTCCTCCTCGTGGACGCGCCGCAGGCTCCCGGACGAGGCGAGGGTCAAGGCCCCGATCGGGCGGCCACCGGCCAGGAGCGGGACGCACACGAGCGACGAGCCGTCGAGCGACCGCAGGGCGTCGAGGGTCTCGTCGGCGAGGCCGGCGGCCGGAAGCGTCTCCAGGGCGCCCTCGATCGTTGCCCGCGAGATGTCGAGAACGACGGGCGTCGCGGTCCGGACGACCTGCTCGGAGATCGATTCCACTCCGACGGCCTCGAGCTGCCGTCGCAGGGCCGTCACCTCGGCCACGCGCGTCGGATCGGAGTGGACGAGCGCGAGGGCCTCGAGCCGGCCGTCCTCCGCGAGCACGTCCACGGCGCTCCAGTCGGCCACGGCAGGGACTGCCAGGCGGGCCACGACGGCGATCGTCTCCTCGAAGTCGAGCGAGGAGGCGAGGATCGCGCTGGCCTCGGCGAGGAACTGCGTCCGGACCTGCTGGGTGCGCCGCGCCGTGATGTCCTCGAAGACCTCGACGCCGGCGACGACATTGCCGCGTCCATCGGTGATGGGCACGGAGCGGGCGGAGATCCAGGCCTCGGAGCCGTCGCGCCGGGTGATCCGGATCTCCTCGTCCTCGACCGATTCGCCGGTCCGGACGGTCCGCGCCAGGGGCCACTCGTCCGGCCCGTAGCGGGTTCCGTCGGGCCGGGATCCCTCCAGGATCCGTTCCCAGATCAGGCCACCGGGAGCCCCGCCACGCGTCGCCGGCGTCGCCGGCTTGGCCGCCTCAGGCGCCCCGTCCGGCGCCTCGTCCGGCACCGCGTCGGGCACCGCGTCGGGTGGCGCATCGGGCACCTCGGCCGGGCCGAGGATGCGATCGACCGCCTCGTTCACGATGATCGTCCGGCCCGATGGCGCCTCGGCCACGATCACGCCACTCGGCAGGTTGCGGATCGTCGTCTCGAACCGGTTGCTCTGGCTCTCGAGGTCGGCGAGGAGCGCCTCGGCCCGGGTCGCCGCGTCTTCGGCGGCGCGGCGGGCGGCCTGCTCCGCCGCGTAGAGGCGGGCGTTCCCGACCGCCAGCGCGATCCGGCGGGCAAGCTCCATGGCGTACGCGGCGTCGGCGTCCTCGTAGCGGCGCGAGTCATCGCAGGCGGCCAGGAAGAGCACACCTTCGACGCTCCCCCGCGCGACGAGCGGGACGGCCATCGCGCTCGTCGTCCCGAGCTCGCGGATCGTCTCCACGA
>MGOD01000130.1:16033-20121 GCA_001795245.1 Chloroflexi bacterium RBG_16_70_13 | reverse complement strand
TTCGGGCGACATGTTGGCGATGACCGGGCGGCGCTCGTCGATCGCCCGGTCGCCGGCCCGGCCGGCCCCGGGCTCCACCGAGTAGGCCCACATCCGGTCGGCGATCTCGGCCCGGCTCGGGTCGGCGACATCGACCGCCACCCGCTCGACCGACCCGTCGGGCTGGACGAGGTCGAGCGTGGCCCAGTCGGCGAGATGGGGGACGGCGGTGGCCATCGCCGTTCCGATCGTCCGATCGAGGTCGAGCGACTCGTCGAGGTCCCGGGTCGCATCGGCCAGGAGCCTGGATCGAGCTTCGCTGACCCGGAGGGCCTCCTCGACCGACTTCGAATCGGTGACGTCGTGGACGATGTTGACCGCGTACTCGGGCCGCCCGTCGTCGTCGAGGAGCGGGACCGCGGAGATCGACGACCAGCGCTCCACCCCCGTCCGGCGATCGCGATACCGGACCGTCAGCGCCTGCGGACGGCCCGTCCTGAGGACGACCCGGCCCGGCAGCTCCTCGGGATCGACGGATCGGCCGAGCTCGTCGAAGAGCTCGAACCACTCGACGATCGCCTCGGGCGAGCTCACCAGCTGGTCCGGCGACTCGACGCCCACCGCCCGGGCGGCCGCGAGGTTGGCGAACACGACCCGGCCGTCGGCGGCCTGGACGGTGATCGGATCGGTGACGGCGTTGACCACGCCGGCCAGGCGCTCGGGCCGGAATGTCCGTGAGGTCCGGGCCGGCGCGGCCTTGTCGATGTCGCCCAGGGCGCTCATATCTTCCCCTGCATCCTGCCACGACCGGGCCAGATCCTACGCCGGGCGATCCCGGCCGGCCCATCGTCGCCCTCGATCGAACGCCTTGCAGCCGCGTCACAGCCGGGTCACGGTGAGGCCCGGCAGGGCCCGGCCATGCCCTCATCGCGAGCCTGTGAGGCGCGCGCGAGGCCCGCATCGTCGGCCGTGGGTCGCGCCGTGACTCGATCCGGGCGACAATCCCCCCGTGGCCCAGCCGACGACGACCAGGCAGCGGACGCAGGCGGCGGACGTCCGCTGGCTGCCCGGTCCCAGCCCCACCATCCATCCGGCGACCGATCTCGGCGGGGTCGGCGTCCTCAAGCACGGCAACCTCTATCTCCTGACGGACGCCTTCGGCGACATCCACCCCGACGGGCGTGGCCTCGGCCTCTACGACCTCGACACGCGGGTGCTGTCGTGTGCCGTCCTCAGGCTCAACGGGAGCCGGCCCACGCTGCTGCGCTCCCAGGTCTCGGCCAACCATGAAGGCTCGATCCAGCTCACGAACCCGGAGCTCCGGCGCAACCTCGACGACAAGCTCGGCGAGCCCGTCGCCCGGCAGTCCCTCTCGATCCTCCGTCATCGCTGGATCGGCGACGGCCTGGGCGAGCAGATCACGGCCACGAACTTCAGCCCGGCCGAGCAGGAGATCGCCCTGGACCTCGAGGTCGATGTCGACGCCGCCGACATCTTCGAGGTCCGAGGCCGTGCGCGGGCCGCCCGCGGTCGCTTCCTGGACACGGCGGCTACCGACCGCTCGCTCGTCTTCTCGTACGTCGGGCTCGACGGGTTCATCCGACGCTCGTACCTCTCATTCACGCCCGCCGAGGTCACGGCCCGTCGCGACCTCGACGACGCCGACGTCGCCCTGGGTGAGGGCGGTGAGGGCTCGATCCGGATCCGCTGGTCGGCCCGGATCCCGGTCGGTGCCAGCGCAGAGGTGGAGTGGCGGCTCTGGACGGACCTCCTGGCGGCCGGTGCGCCAGATATCGCCGCCGGAGGTGCCGTGGCCGCCATCCCGGCGGGGTGGCCGAATCCCGCCGGTCGGACGCCCGCCAAGGCGCCCGCCGTGACACCTGCCGCGGTCGCCGCCCCGCGATCGGTCGACGACGAGCGGGCCTTCGCCGCCGGCCATCCCGTCCATGCGATGACGCCGCGGACCGCCCCGATCGCGGCCTCGGAGCACGCCGCCGAGCAGTACCGGATATGGACCGATCGGGCGACGCGGGTCGACTCCGACGGCGAGCTCCTGGACCTCGCCATCCAGCGCAGCGTCGCGGATCTCCGGCTGCTCATGAACGACGGCCCCCGCCCGGGCCTCCGCTACATCGCCGCTGGGGTGCCGTGGTTCACGACCCTGTTCGGGCGGGACGCGATCATCACGGCCCTCGAGGCGCTGCCGTTCATGCCCGACCTGGCGGTCGAGACCCTCCGCGTCCTCGCCGACTGGCAGGCGACCGACCGGGATCCGGGCCGCGACATGGCGCCCGGCAAGATCCTCCACGAGCTCCGATTCGGCGAGATGGTCCGGACCAGGGAGATTCCCCACCGACCGTACTACGGCAGCATCGACGCGACGCCCCTGTGGCTGGTCCTGCTCGGCGAGACGACCCGCTGGACGGGCGACCTCGACCTCGTCCGAGAGCTCTGGCCGAACGTCCTGGCCGCGCTGGCCTGGATCGACGCTGACGGCGACATCGATGGTGACGGCTTCATCGAGTACGTTCGGGGCGGGCCGCAGAGCCTGTTCAACCAGGGCTGGAAGGACTCCGGCGATTCCATTCGCCATCGCGACGGTTCGATCGCCCAGCCGCCGACCGCGCTGGTGGAGGTCCAGGGCTACGTCTACGACGCCAAGCTCCGGGTCGCCGAGCTGGCCCGGCTCATCGATCAGCCCGACCTGGCGACCCGTCTCGAGTCCGAGGCCGCCGACCTTCGGCGACGCTTCGATGCCGCTTTCTGGATGTCCGACGTCGGCTACTACGCGGTCGCCCTCGACGCCGACAAGCGGCAGGTCGGATCGATCACCTCGAACCCAGCCCATGGCCTGTGGAGCGGGATCGTGCCCGAGGAGCGGGTGGCCCAGATCGCCGAGCGGCTCATGGGCCCGGAGCTCGATTCCGGTTGGGGGATCCGGACGTACGCCGCCGGCCAGCCGGGGTTCAACCCGATCGGCTACCACACCGGCAGCATCTGGCCGCACGACAACGCCCTCGCCGCGGCCGGCCTGAAGCGGGCTGGCCGCCACGACGAGGCTGGCCGGATCGCGACCCGGATCTTCGAGGCAGCCCGTGAATCGCCGGAGTTCCGGCTGCCGGAGCTCTTCTGCGGCTTCACCCGCGACCCGGCATCCTTGCCGGTCCCTTACCCGGTCGCCTGCTCCCCGCAGGCCTGGGCGGCGGCCGCGCCGCTGTCCCTGCTCCAGACGATGCTCGGGATGCATGCCCGCGCCGCGGACGGGATCCTCGAGCTGGACCGGCCGCATCTGCCCACGTGGCTCGGCAAGGTCACCGTTCACAACCTGCGGGTGGGCGGCCAGACGGTCGACCTCCTGTTCCACCGCTGGCGGGGCACGACGAGCGCGGAGGTCCTGCGCCGGAGCGGTGACCTCGAGCTCATCATCCGCGTCTGACGCCAGGGCCGGATGGGGGCGACACCGGCCGAGACAGGCGGCGAGAGCCGATATGCGTCTGCAACGCCATCGGTCCGGGTCAGCATGCCCAGGACCGGGGCGGCTCGCCAGACTGCCGAAAGGCGCGGCGATCCCCAATCGCCCCGTTCCTCCCCCTGGGGTCGGCCCTCGCGCCGACCCGCCCTCCCCTGACCGTCCGCCACCCCCTCGGACGGTCGCGTCCTGAGCGGCGATTGGCTCCAGGCAGCGGCTTCGACTCGGCCTGCGCGGCTCCGATCTCGGTGGGGGGGCGGCCCACCGCCGGTCCGGCCGCGCCCCCCCCCGATCGCGACCGGACCGACGTGTCCAACCTCGCGGTGGGCCACCGGCCCACCTGACCTTGGGGGTTGCGCCTCGCAGCCAGCCCGGCAGGGCCAGGCGAGGCCTTTCGAACGCGTGTCAGTCGGTGGCGGCGAGGCAGGGCGGCGACGCGACGGGACGCGGGTCAGCCGCCGTTGGGCTCACGGCCGGGGCCGACCGGCGCGAGCGGACGTGCACCGGCCGGAGGCCGGGCTGCCGCGCCACCGGCGTCCCCGTGTCCGGCGTCCGCCAGGCCGACCTCCCTGCGCCCGACCTCGACGCGAGCGGCCGGCCGGGCCGCCGCCACGAGCCGGGCGAAGAGCTCTTCGTAGCG
>MGOD01000130.1:13374-16006 GCA_001795245.1 Chloroflexi bacterium RBG_16_70_13 | reverse complement strand
GAGAAACGCTCCACGACTCGCTCGCGGATGGCCCGCCGGTCGAGGCCCGCCACGCCGTCGGCGAGGAAGGCAAGGTGCATCGCGTCGTCGCCGAAGAACCCGTCGATTCCGTCCCGGATGATCTCCGGGAGCGCGCCGACGCGGCGCGCCAGGACGGGCGTGCCGCAGGCCAGGGCCTCGATCGCCACGAGCCCGAACGGCTCCGGCCAGGCGCCCGGCATGAGCGCGGCGTAGCTCTCGGCGAGGAGGCGGTCGCGGTCCTCGCCGTCGAGCTCGCCGAGGAACTCGACGAGGCTCCCCGCCTGCTCGAGCGCGGGCCGGAAGACATCGTCGTAGTACGCCCGCTGCTCGGGGGTCGTGCCGATCTTGGCCGCGATCCGGAGCGGCCGGCCGGTCAGGCGGGCGATCTCGATCGCCTCGAGGATGCCCTTCGCCGCCTCGACGCGGCCCACGAAGCAGAAGGCGTCGGAAGGGTCCGGGACAGTCGGCATCGAGTCGAGGGCGAGGCCGTTGTGGATGATCGTCCAGTCGACGTCCGGGTGGACCGAGGCCTGGCTCCGGCTGATCGCCACGAGGCCCGGCGGACGGCCGGCGAGGAGGCGCCGGGACCAGGGGACGTCCAGGCGGCCGTGGAAGGTCGAGGCGACGGGCACCTGGAGCCCCCGCGGCAGGGCCAGGCTCCACCACTCGAGGTGGCTGTGGACGACGTCGAAGTCGGCGCCGCGGGCGAACACCGCGTTGAGCGTCTCGAGGAAGTACGGGCTCGGGTCGTCGCCGAAGCCGGCCGGGCGAAGCGCCTCGTCGACGGTCGGGACGAGCCGGCAAGGAACCTCCGAATCGCCGCTGGCGAAGACCGTGACGTCGTGGCCGCGACGAACGAGCTCGGCCGTCAACTCGAAGACGACCCGCTCGGTGCCGCCGTAGCCGGCGGGCGGAACGCGCTCGAGGGGCGGCGCCACCTGGGCGATCCGAAGCGGCGTGCCTCGACCGGCCGGGGCGGCGTCGACCGAGTCAGGCGTGCGCACCGCAGGACTTCCTCCTCGCCGCGTCCGGGGCGGCGGGCGCGACATACAACCGGCTCGCGGCGATCCACAGGCTAGGGGCCGGGCGCGCCGGACGCGGTCATCATGCCTCGCCCCGGCGTGTCACGCGCGTGACGGACCCTGGGCCGGGGCGGGCCGTCGTGCTGCGGCCCGGAGGCTGTCATGCGGATGCAACGCGGATGCAATGTCGGCTTCCGCCCCCGGCAGCCGACCCGGTGGATCATTCGCGGCCGGCGTGGCGCCGCGTTACCGACCGTCGGATCGGGATCTTGCACACGACGCGCACACTCACACCTGCCAAGCAACGAGGAGGGAATCGTGTCGACACAGCCACTGGTGCTCGTGGCCGATGACGAGCCCCGGATCACGAAGCTCGTCGCGATCGCCCTCGCCGAGGAGGGCTTCCGGGTCGTGACCGCCGACGGCGGCGAGGCGGCCCTCCAGAAGGCGGAGGAGGTCCGGCCGGACATCATCCTGCTCGACATCGTCATGCCCGACCTCGACGGCATCGAGGTCATGCGCCAGCTCCGGGAGCGCCGGCCGGTGCCCGTCATCCTCCTGACCGCGAAGGGCTCGACCGCCGACAAGGCGAAGGGCCTCGATCTCGGCGCCGACGACTACATCGCCAAGCCGTTCCATCCGGACGAGGTCGCCGCCCGCGTCAGGGCCGTCATCCGCCGATCGGGCGGGGCCGAGCCGGGCGCCGGTGTCCTGCGCTTCGACGATGTGGAGATCGATCTCGAGCGCCGGATGGTGACCCGGGGCGGCGAGCTGGTCCAGCTCTCGCGGACCGAGTGGCTGCTCCTCCAGCACCTGGCCGCGAACGCCGGCAAGGTCGTCCTCCACACGGAGCTGCTGACGAAGGTCTGGGGTCCCGAGTATCGCGACGCCCTCCAGTACCTCCGCGTCTGGGTCAGCCGCGTCCGCCTGAAGCTCGGCGCCGCGCCGGGCGAGCCGGGCCGGATCCGGACCTTCCAGGGGATCGGCTACCTGCTCGACGTGGAGCCGGCGGTGCGGGCCGATGAGCGGGCCGATGCATCGGTCGGCGTGCCGCGGGAGACGGCGCTCATCGGCTGATCTCGCTCGACGACAGTCCAGCGGGCCGGCTCAGCCGGGGACCGGCACCCCGACCCCCACGGTCTCGAGCGCGGTTGCGATCGCGGCGGCCCGGGGATCCGTCGAGACCGCCGGCGACCAGGCGTAGAAGAGTGCCGTCGAGCCGAGCGTCCGGATCACGAACTGCGTGTCGTTGGAGAACTGGACGCGCCCGACGCCGCTCGCGACATAGGAGGCCTGCGCCTCGGCCGCCGCGGAGGCCGCCATCGGGTCGACGAACTCGTAGATCACGATGAGGCCGTGGTCCGGGTCGTCGGGCAGGATCGCCCGGATCACGACTCGGGGGGCCGTCGCGAAGCCGGGGGCCTCGGCCGGCCGATAGGCACGTGTCGCGTCCTCGACCTGGAGGCCCGCAGCGCCGAGCGCCCGGGCGACCTCGCCCCGGGTCACGGCCGCGGCACCTCCGGCGACGCCGGTGGTCGCGCCGGCCGGCGGGAACGTCGCGCCACCGGGCTCGGCCGAGCCACCGACCA
>MGOD01000130.1:12230-13359 GCA_001795245.1 Chloroflexi bacterium RBG_16_70_13 | reverse complement strand
ACGAGGATCACGAGGACGGCCACGATGGCCAGCCCCAGAGCGCGACGATTCGGTGAGGGCCGCGGGCCGTCGTCGTCGCCCGGGCCGGGGGCCGGCCCCCCCGATTCGCCCGAGGCGGGGCGTTCGCTGCCCGCCGCCGTCCTCCGACCGGGATCCGGCCGTCGGGGCGGCAGCTCATCGCTCATCCCGCCGACCCCTCGCTCATCCGGGCGGCCACTCGAAGGCGCGACCGCCCATGAGGTGGAAGTGGAGGTGGTCGACGGTCTGGCCGCCCCACGCCCCGACGTTCGTCACGACCCGGTAGCCGGGCCCGGCGATCCCCTCGCTCCGGGCGATGTCGGCCGCGGTCCCGAAGATCCGGCCGAGCAGGTCGCCGTCTCCGGGCGTCAGGTCGGCCGCCGACGCGACGTGCCGCCGCGGCATGAGGAGGATGTGCGTCGGGGCCCGGGGCGCGATGTCGCGGATTGCGAGGACGACGTCGTCCTCGTGGACCTTCGTCGAGGGGATCTCGCCGGCCACGATCCGGCAGAAGAGGCAATCGGCGACACGATCGAGGCTCATAAGCTCACCACAGCTGCGGCTTGGCGCTCATGAGGAACCCGATCGTCCCGACGAGCCCGGCCATGACGTACGAAACGTACCGCTGCCGCCTGGCGCGCGCGGCCCAGACGCGGTCGTCGATGCCGGCCCGCACCCGCAGCAACGGGATCAGGTTGGGCCGCTGGACGAAGAAGGCGAGGAGCAGGTTGAGAGCGTAGATGGCGAGGGCGACGAGGAGCCAGGGCTGGCTGAGCAGCCGCGTCCCGAGGATCGCCACGAGCCCGGCGCCGGTCAGGGCCAGCCCGAGGCCCACGACGACCGCCCCGCCCGACTGCATCCACAGGAGGAACCGGACCAGCCGGTTCTCCGAATCGACCGCGGCCCGTCGAGCCCGGAGGGCGAACGGCAGGAGGAGCGACGGCAGGAAGAGGCTGACGGCGAGCGCGACGTGGACGACGAGGAGGATGGGGAAGAGGGAGGGCGGCATCTGCCCGCGAATTCTAGGGGCGGGACCCCGAAGCAGCCGTCCGGCGCGCGGAGAGCACCACCCAATCGCCCTCGACCGACCGTTCGACGACTTCCAGGCCGG
>MGOD01000130.1:10974-12003 GCA_001795245.1 Chloroflexi bacterium RBG_16_70_13 | reverse complement strand
GCGATCGGGTCGATGTCGAGGCCGCTGACGTGCCGGGCGCCGAGCCGGGCCGCCGCGATCGACAGGATCCCTGAGCCGCAACCGACGTCGAGAACCCGCGCGCCGTCCAGCCCCCCGTGGACCGCGGCGACCTCGAGCGCCGCGAGGCACAGGCGGGTCGTCGGGTGGAAGCCCGTCCCGAAGGCCATCCCCGGATCGAGCGCCAGGACGATGTCTCCGGCGGCCGCTCGATGCCGCCGCCAGGTCGGGCGGATGACGAGGTGCCGCCCGACCCGCAGGACCGGGAAGTGGGCCTTCCAGGCGTCGGCCCAGTCGGCCTCGTCGACGAGGCGGGTCCGGAGCTCGCCGATCGGGCGGAGGCCGAACGCCTGGAGGTGACCGAGCGAGGCCTCGGCCTCGCGAGCGGCACGGTGCGCCGACGCGGCGTCGCGGGCCGGGACGTAGGCCCGCACGATGGCCGGCCGGGTCGGGTCCAGCCGCGCCCCGAGGCCCTCGTCCACGAGCTCGAAGGCCGGCTCGACGCTCGAGCCGCCGGGCGCCACCCGGCCGAGGATCTCGCTCACCGCCTCGACGGCCTCGATGTCGACCTCGACCGCCAGCTCGAGCCAGGCGGCGGGCGACGCGCGCGATGTCATGGCGCGGTCCGCGCGGGGGCGAGACAGGCGGGAAACGTCGGTGCCCCGCCCGGCGCGAGCGGGGCCGGGCGACCGTCGGGCCCCGCCCGTGTCAGGGCGCCGGGGCCAGTCCGGCATCAGCCGAGCGCGTCACGGACCCGATCGAGGATCCCGCCGCCGTCGGCCACGATCTCGCCGGAGGCCTGGGCGTAGGCGTGGAGGGCCTCGCGTTCGGCTTTCGAGAGCCGAGTCGGGACGGCGACGTCGACGATGACGTGGAGGTCGCCCCGGACTGCCCGACGGAGGTGTGGCACGCCTCGACCGCGCAGGCGGATCTCGGTCCCGGGTTGCGTCCCGGGCTTGATCTCGACATCGGCCTCGTCGCCCTCGACCGTCGGCACGAGGATCTTCGTCC
>MGOD01000130.1:10427-10848 GCA_001795245.1 Chloroflexi bacterium RBG_16_70_13 | reverse complement strand
CGCCGCCCGCCCTCGCCCTCGTTGGAGAGGCGGATCTGGTGGCCCTCGTCGATCCCGGCCGGGATCGTCACCCGGAGCGTCCGCCGCCGCTCTGTCCGGCCGTCGCCGCGGCAGGTCTCGCAGGGGGTCTCCACGATCCGGCCGTCGCCGTGGCAGCGCGGACAGGCGGTGACGTTGACCATCTGGCCGAGCATCGTCTGGCGCACCGAGCGGACCTCGCCCCGGCCGTTGCACTGGGGGCAGGTCGTTGCCTCCGTGCCCGCCTTGGCCCCCGTCCCGGAGCAGGTCTCGCAGCGGCCGAGGACCGGAAACTCGATCTCCTTCTCGGTTCCCAGGACCGCCTCCCGGAAGGTGATCCGGAGGTCGTACCGGAGATCGGAGCCGGCCGCCGGACGGCCCCGCCGTCCGGCGCTCCCGCCGG
>MGOD01000130.1:9940-10412 GCA_001795245.1 Chloroflexi bacterium RBG_16_70_13 | reverse complement strand
CGCCGAAGAAGGCATCGAAGATGTCGGCGAAGCCGCCGAAGCCGCCGAGCCCCGGGTCGCCCTCCACCCCGGCGGTCCCGAACATGTCGTAGCGCTGGCGGCGATCGGGGTCGGACAGGACCTGGTAGGCCTCGTTGATCGCCTTGAAGCGGTCGTGGGCGGCAGGATCCTGGTTGACGTCCGGGTGCCATTGCTGGGCGAGCTTGCGGAACGCCTTCTTGATCTCCGCGTCCGACGCGCCCCGCGGGACGCCGAGGGTCGAGTAGTAGTCGGTCGTCGTGGCCATGCAGGCGAGAGTCTACGGGGCGTGACGGCCAGAGGGGTTCGAGGCTCCGTCGCCGGCCGTACGATCATCGGACGGAGGCCCGCCCGATGACGATCGCGCTCATCGCGAAGTTGCTCCACGTCCTCGTCGGCTTCGCGCTCGTCACCGGGAGCGTCGGGCGGGACGTGACGCTGCGGCGGGCGGCTC
>MGOD01000130.1:8551-9598 GCA_001795245.1 Chloroflexi bacterium RBG_16_70_13 | reverse complement strand
GCGCGCAGGCCTCGCGCTCCTCGATCGTCGGCTTGTTGAGCGGCGGTGCGCAGCGAACGGCCGCCGCGATCCGGACGCCTCGAAGCGTGAGCCCGTCGTCGGCTCGCCGGCTCGAGGCGCGGCTCCCCAGCCCCAGCTCGTGGAGGGCCGCCCACAGGAAGTCGCCCGAGGCGTCGCCGGTGAAGACGCGCCCGGTCCGGTTGCCGCCGTGGGCGGCCGGCGCGAGGCCCACGATCAGGAGCCGGGCGTCCGGGTCGCCGAAGCCCGGCAGCGGCTTCCCCCAGTAGGCCTCGTCGCGGAAGCGGGCGACCTTCTCCCGGGCGACCTGCTCACGCCAGGCGACCAGGCGCGGGCAGCGACGGCACTCGACGATCTCGCGCTGCAGGGCGGCCAGCGACCGCCGTCGCTCGGCGGGCTCAGCCGACATCACCGCGGCGCGCTACCTGAGCAGCAGCCGGTCGAGCCGCCGCGAGACGATGGCCAGGCCGGCCAGGCCCATGATCGCCAGATACGCGACGTGGACGATGGTGCTCGGCCCGATGAAGCCCACCGCCAGCGTCCGGAGGAGGTCGACGCCGTGGTAGAGCGGCGTCACCTGGACCACGATCTGCGCCGCGGGGGGCAGGCTGTCGAGCGGGAAGAACGTGCCGCTGAACAGGAACATCGGCAGGATCACGAGCTGGATGAGGTCGAAGTCCTGCCACGATCGCATGAACGACGTCGCGGCCATCCCGACGGCCGCGAAGGCGAAGCCGATGAGGAGCGCGCCGGGGAGCGTGAGCAGGATCAGCGGCGACCGGGCCAGCCCGAACACGACCATCACCGCCAGGAACCCGATCGAGTACAGGGCACCCCGGATGAGCGCCCACGCCAGCTCGCCGAGGGAGATGTCGGCCGGCGACATCGGCGTCGTCAGGATCGATGCGAACGTCTTGTCGTAGTTGAGCTTGAAGAAGAAGTTGAAGGTGCTCTCCGTGATCGCCCCGTTCATCGACGACGCGGCGAGCAGGGCCGGGGCGACGAACAGGGCGTACGGGATCGGCTGGC
>MGOD01000130.1:0-8534 GCA_001795245.1 Chloroflexi bacterium RBG_16_70_13 | reverse complement strand
GCCGACCAGCCGGCCGAGCCCGAAGCCGATCGACAGGAGGTAGAAGAGCGGCTCGAAGAAGCCCGAGAGCAAGACCATCCAGCCGTGCTTGTAGACGAGCAGGTTGCGCTCGATCATCCGCAGCGCCCGGCGGCTGCCGAAGGCGAACAGGGGCGTGATCCGGAGGGCGGTCATCGGGTCACCGGGACACCCATCACCCCTTCATCAGCCGGGCTTCGAACGTCCGTGACGCGGCGACGACGCCGAGCACGGTGATCCCGGCGAGGACCGCCACGTGGATGAGCCCCAGGAGTGGATCCCGGTCGATCGTGCCGAGCATCAGGCGCCTGCACAGGTCGACGCCGTGCCACAGCGGCGAGATCCAGGCGATCGGCTGGAGGAGCGAGGGCAGGCTCTCGATCGGGTAGAACGTGCCGCTGAACAGGAACAGCGGCGTGATCCCGAACCGGAACATCGCGGCAAACCGGTCGGGGGTCCGCTGGGTCGCCGTGAAGGCCATGATCGGGGCGGTGAAGGCCAGCCCGGTCAGCACCGCGGCGGGGATCGCCGCGACGAGCAGCGGCGAGCGGCTCGCGCCGAAGGCGACCACGACGATCGAGAAGGCGACCGAGATCATCGTCAACCGGATCGCGACCCAGGCGAGGTTGCCCAGCACGATGTCGAGGGCCCGGATCGGCGTCGCGAACATGGCGTGGAAGATCTTGTTCCACTGCAGCCCGCCGAGGATCGGGTAGGCGGCCTCGAACGAGCCGGCCTGCATGACCGTCGCCGCGAGCACGCCCGGGGCGAGGAACTGGAGGTAGGTCAGGCCCGCCAGCGACGGGTCGGGATTCTGGTCCACGTAGCCGCCGAGGCCGAGGCCCATCGCGGTCAGGAACAGGACCGGGATCCCGAACGAGCTGAAGAGCGAGGCCCGGAACGTGCGCCGGTATTGGAGCGCCCGGTGCTCGATGACCCGGGCCATCGTGGCCAGGCTCGAGGCGAGCTCCGGCACGGGCGCCGTAGTCCGCCCGCGTGCGTCGGTCAGCGTCGCCATCGGCCGGGCACCTCGCTACTCGATCAGCGAGCGGCCGGTCAACCGGAGGAAGACGTCCTCGAGCGTCGAGCGCCGGACGAGCACGGTCTCCGGGTGGAGCCCGCGGTCCCGCGCCGCGAGGACCACGTCCTCGCCGTCGTCGGCGTAGAGGAGGACCCGATCCGGCAGCCGCTCGACGCGCTCGGCGAGCCCCTCGAACTGGCCGTCGAGGGTCTCCTGGATCCCGGGTGCGAAGCGGAACTCGGCGACCTCCCTCGTCGAGAACCGGGCGATCAGCTGCTGGGGCGAGCCCTCGGCCACGATCCGGGCCTTGTCCATCACGACGAGTCGGTCGCACAGCTGCTCGGCCTCGTCCATGTAGTGGGTCGTCAGCACGAGCGTCACGCCGCGCTGCTTGAGCCGGTAGAGGCGGTCCCAGAGGAGGTGCCGGGCCTGCGGGTCGAGGCCCGTCGTCGGCTCGTCGAGGAGCATCAGATCGGGCTCGTTGATGAGGCTCCGGGCGATCGTGAGTCGTCGCTTCATCCCGCCCGACAGGGGCTCGACCAGGTCGCCGGCGCGATCGGCGAGCTGGACGAAGTCGAGGAGCTCGTCGGCCCGACGGGCGCACTCCTCGCGGGTCAGCCCGAAGTAGCGGCCGTAGATCAGGAGGTTCTCGCGAACCGTCAGCTCGTTGTCGAGCGTGTCGTGCTGGGGCACGACACCGAGGCGGGCCCGGATCTGGGGGCCGTGGTGACGCGGGTCCAGGCCAAGGACGCCGAGCTCGCCGTCGCTGATCGGCGAGGTGCAGCCGATCATCCGCATCGTCGAGGTCTTGCCGGCGCCGTTGGGACCAAGGAACCCGAACGCCTCGCCCCTGGCGACGTCGAAGTCGACAGCATCGACCGCCGTGAACGTGCCGAACCGCTTCGTGAGCCCACGCGCATGAATGAGCGGCTGAGACGCGCTGTCGACGGACATGGGCGGTGCATCGTACCCCTTCGCCGCCTCGGGACCCGTGGGCCGTGACTGCTGCCGGGGATGCCGCGCAGGACATCCTGTGGGCCGCCCGGTCGGGCGAGATCGTGCCATCCGGCCGTACCGATGGATGGCGGCCGCGCCGTAACGTCCGGGTCGCCGTGCGTACCGACCCGCCGTCCGTCTCGCTGCCCGTCCAACTGCTCGATCCCGGTCCGGATCGCGATCCGGCGACGGCCATCGAGATCCGGAACTTCCGCGACGTCGGCGGTCATCCGACTCGCGATGGCGGCCGCGTCCGGCGCCGGCTCCTCTACCGCTCGACCGACCTCGCGCGGGTGGACCCTGCCACCTCGGAGGCGCTGGCCGGCCTCGGCATCCGCACCATCTTCGACCTCCGGACCCAGGCCGAGCGTGAGCTCTGGCCCGAGGCAGACCGTCTCCCGCCAACCGTCGACTACGTCGTCGCCGACGTCCTCGGCGACGCGCCGGACGGGACCCCGGCCCAGTTCCTGCCGCTGCTGTCCGATCGGCGCCTGATCCGCGAACGATTCGGCGGTGGCCGCTGCGACCGCCTCTTTCTCGGTCGGTATCGGGAGTTCGTCAATCTCGCCAGCGCCCGTCGTGCGTACCACCGATTCCTGTCCGACCTCGCCGTGCCCGGCCGGCTGCCGGCGATCGTCCACTGCACGACCGGCAAGGACCGGACCGGATGGGCGGTCGCGATGCTCCAGCTGCTCGTCGGCGTGGCCGAGGCCGACGTGCTCGCCGACTATCTCGCGAGCAATCTCGAGATGGAGCCGCTCCAGCGTGAGCTCGCGGAACGGTTCGGGCTCGGCGACGAGCTCGATCTCGTCGCGCCCATGATGACCGTCCAGGCCGCCTATCTGGACGCGGCGCTCGACGAGATGCGCCGCGGCTTCGGCACGCTCGTTGGCTACCTCGACGCGAGCCTCGCGATCGGGCCGGGCACGCGCCGCCGTCTCGTCGCGACCTTCGTCGAGCACGGCTGAGTCGTCACGGCCGGGGCGGCGCGCCAGCCCCCGACAGGCAGTCGGTCGTCACCCAGAACCCAGGCGACTCCACGTCACGGCCTCGGGCGGCACGGGGCGGCGCATCGCGCCTGGGCCGCAGGCCGACGAGGCGACCTCGTCGTCATCGAGTCGCCCCCGTCGTCTCGGGCAGACAACCGCTGACGACCAGTCGCTCCAGTCATCGATGACGAGCGGCACGGCTCGCTCGGGCCTTGGGGGAGCACGGTCGTGTAGGCCGCCAGGAGAGTCTCCCGGCCGGCACTCGATGGCTCGCCGGGACTGCACCCGAACCCGGACCCGGTCAGACCTCCTTGAACTCGCCCTCGACCGTTTCCTCGCCGGCGCCCTCGCCTTCGCCGGCGCCCTTGTCATCGCCGGCTTCGCCAGAGCCGCTCCGGAATGCCTCGGCGCCCTCCGGGTTGAAGCCGCTATCTGCGCCCCCCTCGGCCGCGGCGGCCGCCTGGTAGGCGGCGGTGCTGACCCGGGAGAGCGTCTCGACGAGCGACTCGGCGCCCGACTTGACCGCGTCGAGGTCGGCGCCCTTGAGCGCCTCCCGGAGGGACGCGACCTTCGTTTCCACGTCCGCCCGGTCCTCGGCCGAGACCTTGTCGCCGAGGTCCTTGAGGGTCTTCTCGGCCTGGTAGGTCAGCTGCTCAGCCTGGTTGCGGGTCTCGACCTCCTCGCGCCGCTTGCGATCCTCCTCGGCGTGCTCCTGGGCGTCACGGACCATCTGGTCCACGGCCGCCTTGTCGAGCATCGACGAGGCCGTGATCCGGACCTGCTGCTCCTTGCCGGTCGCCCGGTCGCGGGCCTTGACGTCGAGGATGCCGTTGGCATCGATGTCGAAGCCGACCTCGATCTGGGGGATGCCGCGAGGGGCCGGCGGGATCCCGTCGAGGATGAAGCGGCCGAGCGTCTTGTTGTCCTGGGCGAAGTCGCGCTCGCCCTGGAGGACGTGGATCTCGACCTGGCTCTGGTTGTCCGAGGCGGTCGAGAAGACCTGCGACTTCGAGGTCGGGATCGTCGTGTTGCGATCGATGAGCCGGGTCATGACGCCGCCGAGCGTCTCGATGCCGAGCGACAGCGGCGTGACGTCGAGGAGCAGGACGTCCTTGACCTCGCCGCCGAGGACGCCGGCCTGGATCGCCGCGCCGACGGCCACGACCTCGTCGGGGTTGACGCCGCGGTGCGGCTCCTTCCCGAAGAGCCCCTTGACGAGCTCCTGGACCGCCGGCATCCGGGTCATCCCGCCGACGAGGATCACCTCGTCGATATCGGCCGGCTTGAGGCCGGCGTCCTTGAGGGCCGCCTGGACCGGGCCCTTTGTCTTGTCCACGAGGTCGCCCACGAGGTCCTCGAGCTTGGCCCGGGACAGGCTCATGACGAGGTGCTTGGGGCCGGACGCGTCGGCGGTCACGTACGGCAGGTTGATCTCGGTCGACATCGTCGAGCTGAGCTCGATCTTCGCCTTCTCGGCCGCCTCCTTGAGGCGCTGGAGGGCCTGGGGGTCCTTCGAGAGGTCGATGCCCTGGTCCTTCTTGAACTCGGCCAGGAGCCAGTCGATGACCCGCTGGTCGAAGTCGTCGCCGCCGAGGTGGGTGTCGCCGTTCGTGGCCTTGACCTCGAAGACCCCGTCACCGAGCTCGAGGATGGAGATGTCGAACGTGCCGCCGCCCAGGTCGTAGACCGCGATCTTCTCGTCGTGCTTCTTGTCGAGGCCGTAGGCCAGGGCCGAGGCGGTCGGCTCGTTGATGATCCGCTTGACGTCGAGGCCGGCGATCCGGCCGGCGTCCTTGGTCGCCTGGCGCTGGGTATCGTCGAAATAGGCGGGGACGGTGATGACCGCTTCGGTGACCTTCTCGTTGAGGTAGGCCTCGGCGTCGGCCTTGAGCTTCTGGAGGATCATCGCGCTGATCTCGGGCGGCGAGTAGGCCTTGCCCTCGGCGATCTTGACCATGATCCCGTCGGTCTTGGCATCCTTCTCGACGGTGTACGGGACGAGGCCCTTGCTGCGCTTGACCTCCGGGTCGTCCCAGCGACGGCCCATGAAGCGCTTGATCGAGTAGACGGTGTTGCCGGGGTTCGTGACCGACTGGCGCTTGGCCAGCTGGCCGACGAGCCGCTCACCGGTCTTCGTGAAGGCCACGACCGACGGAACCGTGCGGCCGCCCTCGGCCGAGGCGATGACGGTCGGCTCGCCGCCCTCCATGACGGCCACGACCGAATTCGTCGTGCCGAGGTCGATGCCGATGATCTTTCCCACGTTCGTTGGCTCCTGTCGGTGGTCTGGTTGGGTCGGTGTCAGTGGATGGGCTGGTCGGAGGCGGTCCCGGCGTCGCCGGTCGCTGCGGTGGCGTCGTCGTGTGCGGCGACCGCGACGAGGGCTGGCCGGAGGACGCGGTCGCGCAGGCGGTAGCCGCGCCGCAGCTCGCCCACGATCGCGCCGGCGGGGTGCGCCGTGCCCGGCACGCTGGCCACGGCCTCGTGCTCGCGGGGATCGAAGGGCGTGCCCGGGACCGCCTCGATCGCCGAGACGCCCTCGCTCTCGAGGAGCAGGCGGAGCTTGCGGTCGATCGCGGCGATGCCCTCGACCCAGGGGTCGTCGGCGATCGTCGCCGGCCGGGCCTCGATCGCCCGGTCGAAGTCGTCGGCCAGGGCGAGGACCTTGCTGATGAGGCCCTCGGCCGCCAGGCCGAGCATGGCCTGGCGCTCCTCGGCTGTCCGCCGCTTGAAGTTGACGAACTCGGCGCGCTCCCGCTGCAGGGCGCCCAGGTACTCGTCCTTCTCCCGGGCGGCGGCATCGCGCTCGCCGGTCAGGCGCTCGATGTCGGCGAGCAGCTTCGCCGGCGAGATGTCGATCTCGTCGGCCCGCTGCTGCGCCCGGGTGCGCCGGTCGAGGGGTTCGCGGTGGGGTTCGCGATGGTGCGGCATCCGACGCTCAGGCGTAGAGATGGTCGACGAGCTCGTTCATGAGCCCCGAGACGAAGCGGACCGTCCCGATCGCCTGGGGGTAGGCGAGGCGGGTGGGGCCCAGGACGCCCACGACGCCGACGGCACGGCCGGGCCGGCCGTATGGGGCAAGGACGAGGGCGACCTCCTGCATGTCGGCCGCCGCGTTCTCGTGACCGATGAAGACCCGGACCCGGCCGCCGGCCGCGACCGTCCCGACGAGGGCGCCGAGGTAAGTCCGGTTCTCGAGGGCCGAGAAGACGCGCCGGAGCTTGTCGCTCTGGGCGAACTCGGGCGCGCCCATGACATTGAGGAGGCCGTCGCTGAAGACCTCCTCGACGGCCTCGCCGTCGTATTCCCGGAGAGTCCGGACGATCCTCTCGCCGACCCGCCGGGCAAGCTCGGCCTGAGGGTGGTCATCGGGAATCGCCGCCAGGGCCCGCTCGATCTGGGCGGCCGTCCGGCCGTCGACGAGGTCGTTGAGGAGCCCCGCGGCCGCGGTCAGCGTCTCCTGCTCGGCGCTCGCGTCGAGGGTCACCAGGGCCTGCTTGAGAGCGCCCTCGCGGAGCACGAGGACGAGGCTCGCCAGGCGGTCGTTGATCGAGACGAGGTCCATCCGCCGGACGTGTGCGGCTGCGGGCTTGGCCGGGGTGGCGAGGCCGGCGGCGCGGGTGATCGAGGCGATCGTGGATGCCGCCAGCCGGAACCAGTGCTCGCTGGCGAACTCGACCTGCCCGAACTGGTGGCGAATCATCAGCTGCTCGACCTGCGGCACGGGGGCCGCGTCGATGATCGATTCGACATACCAGCGGTAGCCCTCGTCGGTCGGGATCCGGCCCGCCGAGGTGTGCGGGTGGGTCAGGAGGCCGCCGAGCTCGAGCTCGGCGAGGATGTTCCGGACGGTCGCGCTCGACACGCCGAGCCGGTAGCGGTCCACGAGGGCGTGGCTGCCGACCGGCGCTGCCGTGGTGACGTATTCCTCGATGACGGCCCGAAGGATCGCCTGTGCCCGGAGGTCCAGGGGGCCGGTGGAGCGGCGGATCCGTCGCGCCAAGGCCTGTGCTCCCGTGTGGATCGAACGGTTAGCACTCTCCATGCCAGAGTGCTAACGATTGACTGGATGGTAGCAGCAGCGGGCCGGCAGCGTCAACGGCCGCTCTCGATGGTCCGTGAATCTGTCATGGCCAACTGATCAGTGACTTTGTCAGTCTCCGGACATGGAGACGATCGTCATGACGGCCACCGATCAGCAGCGCGCCCGGATCCTCGCGAGGGTGGATCGGGGCGAGCTGCACCTCGACGAGGCGGCGAAGCTGCTCGGCCTGTCGGCCCGCCAGGTCGCCCGCCTGCGAGCCCGGTACGCGGCCCGAGGCCCGGCCGGTCTGGTCCACGGCAACCGCGGGCGGCCCTCGCCGCGTCGGACGCCGGAGGGCCTGCGGGCCCGTGTCGTCGACCTGGCGAGGACCCGCTATGCCGGCCTCAACGACTGCCACCTGGCGGAGCTGCTGACCGAGCGCGAGGGCCTCGAGCTCGGGCGGGTCACCGTCCGCCGGATCCTTCGCGAGGTGGGCCTCGCCAGCCCCCGGCGGCGGCGTCCACCGGCCCACCGGAGCCGCCGGGAGCGGCTGCCGGCCGAGGGCTGCCTGGTCCAGCTCGACGGCTCGCGCCACGACTGGCTCGAGGGCCGGGGGCCATGGCTGACCCTGGTCGGGGCGATCGACGACGCGACCGGCCGGGTCCCGGCGGCCACGTTCCGCGACCAGGAGGACGCGGCCGGCTACCTCGAGATCCTCCGGACGATCGCGCTCGATGTCGGCCTCCCGCTCGGTGTCTACCGCGACCGCCACGGCGCCTTCGAGCCGACCCTCGCCCGGCGCCGCGGGACGCTCGACGAGGAGCGGGGCCTGTCCCAGGTCGGGCGGGTCCTGACCGAGCTCGGGATCGCCTCGCTCGCCGCCGGCTCGCCCCAGGCCAAGGGCCGGATCGAGCGGCTGTGGGGGACGTGGCAGGATCGCCTCGTGGCCGAGCTGCGGCTGGCCGGGATCCGCGACCGAGCCGCGGCCAATGCCTTCCTCGTCGAGTACCTGCCCCGGTTCAACGCCCGATTCGCCGTTCCGGCCCTCGACCCGACGCCGGCCTGGCGGCCGTGGCCGGACGGCCTCGATCCCGACCGGGTCTTCGCGCTCAAGTACCGTCGCAAGGTGGGCCGCGACCACACCATCGCCCTCGGCGGCCGCAGCCTGCAGCTGCCGGCCCTGCCCCGCCGAGCGTCGTATGCCGGGCGGATGGTCGAGGTCCACCTCCGGCTCGACGGGTCGGCGGTGGCCTTCGACGGCGAGCGCCAGTTGGCGACCCTGCCGGCACCGGCCGACCCCGTCGCCCTCCGGACCCTCCGCGACCGTCTCGCCGAGCCGGGTCTCGTCCCGGCACCCTCCCAACTGCCCTGGATCCCCCCGGCTGATCACCCGTGGAAGAGAATGACGGCGGTCAGGCAGGCACGCCTGGCCGAGCGGGCCCTGACAGATTCACTGAACAGTTGAGCTGACAGGGTCACTGATCAC
>MGOD01000129.1:19445-28098 GCA_001795245.1 Chloroflexi bacterium RBG_16_70_13 | reverse complement strand
TCGGGCACGGCAGGCCTCCTCAGACGACGGCCACGGGGTCGACCATCGACCCGGTGGCGCCGCGGATCTTCACGGGCAGGGCGACGAACAGGAACTCGTAGACGCGCTCGCGGGCGAGGGCCTCGAGATCGAGGCTCTCCATCAGGTAGATCGCGTTCTGGATGAGGAGCAGGGTGTGGACGGGCTGGGGATTGCCGGTCGGCCCCGGATCGGGGGCCGGCTGGACCTCGTAGGTCTCGGTGTCCGTGCCGGTCGCCACGACGCCACGCTCGAGGAGCCAGCGGGCGGCGGAGACGTCCGGCCCGGGCGTCTTGTGGGCGGCCATCGCCTCGGCGTCGGGCCACAGGCCCATGTAGCCGGTCCGGATCGCGACGACGTCACCCGGCCGGACCTCGACCGCCTCCGCGGCACAGATCGCCCCGAGCTCGGCAGCATCGATCGGCGAGCCCTTCGGCAGGCAGGCGACGCCGCGATGGCCGGCGGCATCGAGGAGGACGCCCCGGGTGAAGAACGGCGGCAGCGTCGAGGCGTCGAGGTGGGTCGGCCCGAAGTCGGTCAGGTGCTGGTCGGCGTTGCCGCCGCCGTACCAGTGCATGTCGTCGTCGACCGTCATGTGGGCCAGGGCGTCGATGTGGGCGCCCGAGTGGGAGGTCGCCATGACGTACTCGGCCATGTAGCCGAGCCCGGCGTCGTTGACCGGGCCCCACGGCTGCGCGCCGGTCACCCGGATCCCGCGCGGCGTCCGGTAGTTGAGGACCTGGAACGGCGGGTGGCCCGGGAAGAGCGGCATGCCCGGGTAGCGGACCGCGGCGAGCGAGATCATCCGGCCCTGCCGGACGAGCCCGGCGGCCCGGACCACGTCCGCAGCGGTCTGCCGGCCGATCGGGCCGATGTCGGCCTGCGCGCTCATCGTGGCGACCTCCCCTGTCGTGTCACGGCCGCTCCTGGAGCGCCCGCCAGACCCGCTCGGGCGTAAGGGGCAGGTCTCGGATGGCGACGCCGGTCGCGTCGCGAACCGCAGCCCCGACCGCGGACGCGACGCACAGGAGGGCGCCCTCGCTCATTCCCTTCGACCCGTACGGTCCCGGGCCGTCCTCGTTCTCGACGTGCTCGCTGACGATCTCGAGCGGGAGGTCCAGGCTCGTCGGGATGCGGTAGTCGATCGCGCCGAGGTTCCGGATCCGGCCCGACTCGTCGAAGATGTAGTGCTCCATGAGGGTGTGGCCCAGGCCCTGGATCGCGGCCCCCTCGTCCTGCATCCGGACCTGGAGCGGGTTGATCGCCTTGCCGACGTCGGACACCGTCGCGTAGTGGACGAGGGTGACGTCCCCAGTCTCCTCGTCGACGGCGGCCTCCACGGCCGTACAGTTGAACTCGAAGAAGGCCGCGCTCCCGCCGAGCGGATGGTCCGGCTCGGCGTCCTTGCGCATCTCGCCGTTCCCGATCAGCTCGCCGCCGAGACGGCCCAGGCCCGGGACGAGGACCTCGAGGATGGTCAGCTCGCGCTCGGGCAGGCGGACGACGCCGCGGTCCACCATGACCGTGGCCTCGTCGAGCCCGTGGAGCCGGGCGGCCATCGCCCGGAGCTTGCCCTGGATCTCCCGGCAGGCGGCCAGGACCGCGTTGCCCATGAGGACCGTCGAGCGGCTCGCCGAGGTCTGCTGGTCGTACGGCACGATCGCGGTGTCGCCCATCACGACGGTCACCGCGTCGAGCGGGGCGCCGAGCTCGTCCGCCGCGATCTGGGCGAAGACGGTCCGCGCTCCCTGGCCCATGTCGGAGGTCCCGGCGAAGACGATGACGCTGCCGTCGACGAGGAGCCTGACCGTGGCATACGAGAGGCCGGTCGTCGGCCCGGACTTGATCCCGACGGCGATGCCGAGGCCGTGACCCGCCGGCAACGGCCGACCCCAGCCGATGAGCTCCGCCGCGCGCCGGACCGACTGCTCCCACTGCCCGTCGCAGGGCGTGTCGAACGGGATGAACGCCTCGCCCGGCCGGGCCAGGTTCCGGAGCCGGAGCTCCAGGCGGTCGATGCCGAGGGCCCGGGCGCCCTCGTCGAGGTTCGATTCCACGGCCCAGTTGACCTGCGGGTTGCCGAAGCCGCGGAACGCGGTCGAGGGCACCGTGTGAGAGAGCACGCTTCGGGCAAGGATCCGGGCCGCCGGCACGCGGTAGGGGCCGCAGCCCGGGTAGGAGCCCTTGCCCACGACGCGGTCGGCGATGTCGGCGTAGGCGCCGATGAGGTAGTTCGCTTCGATGTCCTGGAAGGCGAGCGTCCCATCGGACTGGAAGCCGGTTCGGACGCGGACCTCGGCCGCGGCCCGGCGGACGGCCTGGAACGTCTCCTCGAGCGTGAGCACGAGACGCACCGGGCGGCCGGCTCGAAGGGCCATGAAGGCCACCAGCGGCTCGTACTTGGTGTGCTGCTTCCCCCCGAACCCGCCACCCGGGTCGGGCGAGTGGACGCGAACCTTCGAGAGTGGCAGCCGGAGCAGCTCCGCGAGCACCTTCTGGAGCCAGTTGGGATGCTGGATGGAGCTCCAGACCGCGATCCCGTCGCCGTCCGGCGCGACGATGTAGGCGTGCGGCTCGATGGCGAAGTGGGTGACCATCGGAAACGTGTAGCGCTGCTCGACGACGAGGTCGGCGACGGCTGCCTCGACGTCGCCCCAGCCGACGCGGTGCTCGCGCAGGACGTTCGTGCCAACCAGGGGATCGTTCGGGCGGAGTGACGGGTCCTGGACGAGGGGCGCTGCCGGGTCGAGGGCGGCGGCGACGGTGAAGGCCGCCGGTAGCTCCTCGTAGTCGACCCGTACGAGCCCGGCCGCCTCCTCGGCAGCGTCCCTGGTATCGGCCGCGACGGCCGCCACGGGATCGCCGTGGTACTTCGTCTCGCCGACGGCGATCACGGGCCGGTCCCGGAACTGGGGACCGAACCTCGGCATCGGCTGGGGCAGGTCGGCCGCGGTCATGACGAACCGGAAGCCCGGAACCCGCTCGGCGGCGCTGGCGTCGATCGTGACGATCCGGGCCCGCGCGACCGGCACGGTCACGAGCCTGGCGTGCAGCTCGTCGGGGAGGTGGAGGTCGGCGACGTAGCGCTGCAGGCCGGTGACGCGGTCGTGGCCGCCGACTCGCCGGGGCGAATCGCCGACCCGACCGGAGCCCGTCGCCGTGCCCGTCGCGGTGCCTGGCGCGGCGCCCGGCGCGGCGCCTGCCGCGGCGCTCATCCCGGCGCTCATCGCGCGCCAGCCTCCGCCGCGGCCGCGGCCGCGACCGCGGCCGTGATCTGGCCGTAGCAGGCGCAGCGGCAGAGGTTGCCGGCGAGGCCCTCCTGGATCTCGCCGACCGTGGGGCGGGCTACGCGCCGGAGGAGATCATCGGCAGCCACGATCTGGCCCGGGATGCAGAAGCCGCACTGGACCGCGCCCTCGTCGAGGAACGCCCCCTGGAGCCGGCTCAGGCGACCGTCGGACGCCAGGCCCTCGACCGTCGTGACCTCACCGCCGTCGGCCTCGACCGCGAGGACGAGGCACGAATCGACGATCCTGCCGTCGAGCCGGACGGTGCAGGCCCCGCACTCCCCCACCAGGCAGCATTCCTTCGTGCCGGTCAGCTGGAGGTCGTCGCGGAGAACCTCGAGGAGGGTGTGATGGGCGGCGACCTCGAACGCTCGCGCCCGGCCGTTGACGGTGACCTGGATCGGGATTCGCCCGCTCATCGGCGGCCCTCGGCCGCAGCGAGCCGGGCGGTGGCGATGTCGACGCCCCGTCGGGCGAGCACCCGCAGCATCGCCAGGCGGTAGTCCGGGCTGGCCCGCATCGAGCGCGCGGAGGGTGTGGCCTCGGCGAGCATCCGCTCGAGGAGCCCGGTCCGGGCATCCGGTGCGGCGTCCCGATCGGCCAGGACGCCGGTCGCGTCGACGGCCAGGACCGGGCGCGGGCCGACGCTGCCGTAGGCCAGGCGGGTCACGCCCGAGGCGTCGACCCCGCAGCACAGGGTCACCGAAGCGAGGTCGTGGCCGCGCCGGCGTGTCCGCCGGAGGTGGACCGAGCCCATCGGCGCAGCGGGGAGCGGCAGCTCGATCGCGGTCACCAGCTCACCGCGGCCGAGCGTCGTCACGCCCGAGCGGACGAACCATCCGTCGATCGGGATACGCCGGCTGCCGGACGGACCGGCGATCACGACGACCGCCCCGTGGACCAGCAGCGCCGGGGCGGTGTCGGCCGCCGGCGAGGCGTTGCAGATGTTGCCGCCGAGGGTCGCCCGGTTCCGGATCTGGACCGAGCCGACGACCGCGGCGGCTTCGGCTAGCGCCTCGAAGCGGCGCCGGATCCGGGCGTCTGCCGCAATGTCGGTCATGACCGTCGTTGCCCCGATGACGAGCCGGCCGTCGGCCTCCCGGATCCCGGGCTCCAGCTCGGCGATCCGCTTGAGGTCGACGACGACGGTCGGGGCCAGGCTGCCGTCACGGAGCCGGATGATGAGGTCCGTGCCGCCGGCCAGGACGCGAGCCTCCGGCCCGTGCGCCTCGAGCAGGGCGACGGCCCGGGCCAGCGTCGCCGGCCGCTCGTAGCTGAAGGCATGCATCGCGCTCGGTTCCGGCTCGCCTCAGAGGACCCGGTCGACCTCGTCCATCAGCACCTGCGGGGTGGCTGCGCGGACGAAGTAGTAGGGCCGCTCGGTGAAGCTGGTGAGCCACTCGGCGCGGGCCCGGCGGAGGGGCTCCGTGTCGACGATCGGCATCGGCCAGCCGGCGGCCAGCAGCTCGTTGAGGAGGAAGTAGTTCTGGAGCGAGTGGAGCGTCTGGAACTGGCGCTCGAAGGGGATCATCTCGGCCAGGCTGGGATCGAAGTTGCCGTCGATCGCGGGCACGACGACGACATCGACCTCGCTCGGCTCGGTCCATGTATCCCAGGTCGGCATCGCGCCGAAGAACTTCTCGACGCCCCGCTCCGGGGCAGCCTTGTCGGCTCGCTCGGTGCCCTCGGTCCGCTTCTTGAGGAAGGCCGACTTCGAGCCCATCACGGCGCGACCGGCTGCGTCGACGACGGTCGTCTCGGTCGAGACGAGGAGGGCGCCCCGGCGGCAGGCCTCGATCTGGCCCATCGACTTGCCATGGTTCGATTCGCCGCCCAGGAACATGACCGTCCGGCCCCGGTAGCGGACGGCCGAGGCGTGGAACGGATGCAGCCCGACGGCCTCCATCCGGAGCGCCAGCATCGCCACGATGACCTTCTGGATCGGCCCGGCCGGCCACGGCCCGTCGAACCGGATGGTCCGCCCGTCGTACGTCACGGCCTTGTCCCGATCCTGGTGCCAGACGATGTCCGGTTCGGACAGCGTCACGACCGGCGAGATCCGGACATCGGCCAGCCGGTAGTTGAGGAAGCTCAGGTCGTCGAGGACGTGCTCGCGCGGCTCGCTGCCGTGCACGTCCACCCTGAGGCTGGCCGACCCGGCCGACATCTGCTCGGAGAGCTGGAGCTGGTCGTTCATGGGTTCCTTCCGAAGGGCGATCGTCATGCCGCTCACTCCCCGGTCGCGGTCGCCGGGCTGAGCCGCCCGCTGGCGGGTGTCGTTGCGACGGCTGTGGTGGCGGGTTTCGGTGGGCTGCTGGGCCAGAGGCTGCCGAGCATGGCCGCGGCGTTCGCGAAGTGCCGGTGGAGAACCTGGCTGACGAGCTCCGGATCGCGCTGCCGAAGGGCGTCGAGGACGGGCAGGTGCTCGTCGGCGATCCGGCGCCGGTCGGCGCCGGGGGCGACGATCGTGATGTAGGTGCGCGAGAACGGCTCGAGGGTCCGCCAGACACGTTCCAGTGTGGCGTTGCCGGCCAGCTCCACGACCCGCCCGTGGAAGGCCGCGTCGGCCGTCGCCTCTGCCCGGGTGTCGCCAGCCTCGGCCGCCGCCTGCATCTCCTCGACGTAGCCGGCGAGCTCGTCGAGGTCGGCGTCGGTGAGGCGAGTGACCGCGAGCCGGGCCCCGAGCGATTCGAGCTCGGCCCGGATCTCGAAGGCCTCCAGGAGCTCGGCCGCCGACGGGCGGCGGACGCGAGCTCCACGGAAGGCGGTCGTTTCCACGACCCCGAGCGCCTCGAGATCGCGCAGCGCCTCGCGAACCGGGGCCTGGCTCGTCCCGAGCTCCCGGGCGACCCGGGTCTCGACGATCCGGGCCCCCGGCGGGTAGCGCCCGTCGAGGATCGCCTCGAGGAGGCGCTCCTTCACCTGGGCGCTGAGGACGCTTCGCGAGATCGCGGAATCGCGGGTCATGGAGGCGGGGTCAGTCCTTCATCCCGACGCCGGCCAGGGCCGGTGCCGGTTCAGTCGACGCCTCCAGGATCTCGACGACCCCGGTGCCGCCGTCCACCCGGAGGCGATCGCCGGTCTTGATCCTGGTCGTCGCGACGGACGAGCCGACGACGGCCGGGATGCCGTACTCACGGGCGAGGACGGCCGGGTGCGAAACGGTCCCGCCGGCGTCGGTGACGACGGCGATGATCTTCCCGTACAGGACCTGCCAGGCCGGATTCGTCATCTCGCAGACGAGGATCTCGCCGACCTGGAGGCTGTCGAACTCGGTCTCGGACATGACGACGCGGGCGACGCCCTCGACGACGCCGGGCGAGCCGGCGATGCCCTTGACCACCCCGAACTCCTGCTCCTTGGAGCGGTAGAACTTCTCCGGGAAGCCCCACAGGTTGAGGTACGGGAAGGCGAGCTGGGTGGCGGTGACGGTGCCGACCCAGTCGCGCGGCCGGACCTTCTCGGCGGCCTGTCGCTGGGCTCGTGCCGCGGCGACGATCGCCCGACCGTCGATGCCCGTCGGGTTGCCGACGAACGCCCGCAGCTCGTTGTAGTGGAACTGGATGACGTCGTCCGCGCGGTCGAGGACGCCCATCTCGACGAGCTTCTCGCCGAGGGCGATGAGGACGAGCCGGACGTGGGCATTGGCGCCCTGGTCGATGTAAAAATGATGGTCCGGGGTGAGCGGCGCCATCTTCAGGTTGATCTCGTTCGCCGCTCGCATCTCCTCGAGCGCCTCACCCTCGAGGCCCTGGAGGATCTCGACCGCGGCGGCATCGATGTCGGCCTTGAGCCTGGCGATCGCGGCGGGGTAGTCATAGCCCGAGGCGTACTGGTCGCGGACGAGCTGGATGACCGGGATCATGTCCTCCCGGAAGCTCGGGAACACGAACTCATGGCTCCAGACGGCGTGCCAGCCGAACTCCTTCTGGTACCGGACGACCTTCTCGTCGATGAACCGCCGGCCCCGCTCGGTGGCCTGGAGTCGCGGGACGATCTCGACCGCGGAGGGGCTATCGAAGGCCTTCGCCAGCTCGGCGTCGCCCTTGACCTGCTCCTTCATCTCCCAGAGGGCCCGGATCTTGTCCCAGTTCCGGTCGCTGGCCGAGTTCTGGAGCCGCCCGAGCAGGACCTCGTCGATCTTGCCGTGGGTCTTCTCCATGACCGCCCGCAGGTTGAGGGTCGCGGACAGCTGGGCGAAGTTCAGCATCCAGTGGATCTTCCAGTGGCGGTCGTGCATGTCGATGGCGTCCTCGAGGAGGACCGCCGTGTCGGCCAGGCTGAGCTCGCCCTTCTTGTCGAGCATGCCCTCGATGTAGTCGAAGTTGCGCTGCATCTCGGGCACGAACCGCGTCCGCCACCAGTCGACGAAGTTGTGGCCGTAGACCGGCAGGACGGCGCCGAGGTAGGCACCGATCTTGCCGGCATAGCCGGCGTCATGGGCCTGGGGCACGATCGGGCGGGTCGCCAGGTCGTACTCCTGGGTCGCGATCTCGAGGCCGGCCTCGGCCGGGATCGCCGCCGTGTACAGGTAGCCGTTGATGTTCTTGTAGATCCAGTCCGTCGCGAACGGCGTCCCGAAGCGGCGGAACATGTGGTCGCACGACAGCCACCAACCGCCGATGTCCTCGTACATCGGGCTCAACGGCTTCGGGCAGTGGAGATCGTCGTAGACCCAGAAGAGCAGCTGCTCGGTCTCCGACGTCCAGCCGATCGGGAACGACTCGTCGCCGAGGAACTGGTCCAGGACTTCTTCCTTCAGTGGCACCGGGTGGTCCTCCTTCGTACCTTGCTGTTCGACCGGCGGGCCGGGCTCAGCGCCTCGGCATCCGGCTCGCGGATTCGCCGAGACGACTCACGGGCTCGGCGAACGGACCGGCGCAGCGGTCTTCGCCGTGCGGTCCCTGCCGATCCCGGCCCAGATGATCCCGCCCCCGCCGACCGTCCGCCGACAGCGGGCCAACGTCTGCTCCCCGTTCGGTGCACGTCCTCCTGCATTGCTGTCGGCGGCCATCGCCACCACCTCGACCTCAGGCCACGGACCGGCCTTCAGCTCCCGGATGAGGGTCGCATCGGCGGCCGGATCGTGGATCGGGCCGCCCGGCATCGCGTTCATCGACACGCCGTCGTGCGGGCTGAAGACGGTCAGCGGACCGGGGGTCCGGTTGAGCTTCCGGGCGAGGATTCGCCCGACCTCGGCGCATTCGGCCCCGGTCGTCCGCACGACGACGACCGCGGCGCTGTGGATATCGAGGGTGCGGCCGCGGAACGGCTCGGGGACCGAGTCCTTCGGCCCGAAGTTGTCCCGATCGGGCGCAGCCAGCGGCGCGACCCGCGGCGGGCCAGGT
>MGOD01000129.1:19017-19414 GCA_001795245.1 Chloroflexi bacterium RBG_16_70_13 | reverse complement strand
GCCGACGGGATGAGGCGGCAGCGCGCGCGGGGCACGACGCCGAGGCGCCGCTGCGTCCGATGCGCTCGACCGTGACCGGATCGGTCATGCACGCCTCCAGGGACGCCTCCTGGGAGGGCCGCTGCCCGTGGTTGCGTCGTTACATCGATAATCGATTGTCGATAACAGTAGGCGCGTTCGCGCCCGCAGTCAAGGGATCGCGGCGCGCTTGCCTTAGGACAATCGATGATCGATGATAGCGCGGACGGATCCAAGGAGCGACCTCGCCATGGTGACCACCGCCCTCGATAGCCCCCTCCTCCGGATGGTTCGGGAGACGCCCACCCAGTACTGGAACGACTCGTGCGCGGTCGAGGAGCTGGCCTACGCCGTGGAGCGCGGCGCGACCGGCGCGACC